>NZ_JBWJVM010000064.1:0-51730 GCF_056428985.1 Streptomyces sp. CA189
CATTCAGACGATCCCGCTAGCCACCGCGCGCGCGAAGGGCATGGTGGGTGTCGATACCAACGCCGACCACTTCGCCGCCTACCGACTCGACCCGCACGGCAACCCCATCGGCGAGCCACACCGCTTCGCCTACGACCTCAGCGGATCGGCCGACTTTCGCGACGCCCAGATCCGGCACGCCATCACCCGGCTGCTGCACTGGGCGAAGAGTGTCGGTGTCGGGGCCATCGCGCTCGAAGACCTCGACTTCACCGCCGAGAAGACACGGGAGAAGCACGGCAGCAGGAAACGGTTCCGGCAGCTCATCTCAGGGATCCCGACCGGCAAGCTCAAAGCCCGGCTCGTGTCGATGGCAGCTGAGCAGGGGCTGTCGGTCGTCGCGGTTGATCCCGCGTACACCTCCCAGTGGGGAGGCCGGCACTGGCAGAAACCGCTGGCCACCCCCCGCCGCAGAATGTCCCGTCACGATGCCGCAGGCATCGCGATCGGACGACGCGCCCTCGGACACCCGATCCGGCGACGGACAGCACCGCCCCGTAGCGACCAGAGCGATCGCTACGGGCATCGGACCGTCCAGGCCGGACCAGGAGCCCGTGGACGTGAGGGAAACCGCCCACCCGCAACGGACCACGCCCCCAGAGACGTGCCGCCGAGCGGGAAGAGAACGCGGGGACCCAGTGCATCCAAAACCGTTCGGGATGCGCCCAGTAAGCATGAATGGGTCCAAGACTCACTCCTGCACACTGGCTAGGAACGGTTCCACGGCCTGGTCTTCGAGCACACGGAGGTCCTCGACGCCTACGGGTACTCGCCCGATTCCTTCCTCGCGGGGGCCTTCACCGTGCCGGGCGAGGGCGGAGACTGGACCCTCGTGCTGGAGTTCGGCGGCGACGTGGGGACGCGGCCGCGGTTCATGGAAGCCCTGTCCGCCGGTTCGCGCGCCGTCTCGCACACGAGCAACGGGGGGAAGCCGATGGACTTCTTCCACTGGTACGAGGACGGCGAGTTGAGGGTGACCTTCGAGTACCCGGCGGACCGCACCGGCAGCACCCCCGACGAGCTGAACGGCGTACTGAGCGCGCTCGGCCTGAACCCGACGGGCGACTCGGACCCCGATGTCGACGAGAAGGCGGCGGTGTTCGCGCTCGCCAAGCGACTCACGGGCGTCCGGGTGACCGAGGAACTGCTGCGGGATGCCGCGTACGTGACCGGAGAGGTCCGGGAGGAGTCCGTGGCCTGACGGCGGTCTGACAGTCCGGCGCGCGAGGGGGACCGGCCCGGTCAGGCTGTGCGTACCGCCATCAGCAGTCCGCTCGCCCATGCCAGGCGGACGCACCGGAAGTCCCCCCGCTCGTCCAGCTCGGCCAGGAGGCGCTCGACGGACGCCTTGTGGTCCTGCGGCCAGCCGGGCTGGGGGAGGAGGTCGTCGATCAGGTAGGTCCCGCCGGGAGCCACCAGTTCCAGGGCCCGGTCGAGGTGGGCGAACTTGCCCGGCCAGGTGTCCGCGAAGACGAGGTCGAAGGGGGCGCCGTCGAAGTCCTCCAGCCACGTACCGCCGTCACCGGACACGAAGGTCACCCGCGGGTCGGCGCCCAGCTGTTCCCGGGCGACGGCCTGGACGGTGGGGTCGAGTTCGACGCTGGTCAGGCGGGAGGCGTGGTCCATGCCGCTGAGGAGCCAGGCGGTGCCCTCGCCCACCCCGGTGCCGAGTTCCAGGATCCGGCCTCCGGGCCGGGCGGCGGCGAGCGCTGCCAGGAGGCTGCCGGTGCGGTCCTCGCTGGACAGGGTGAAGCCCGCTTCGGCCGCCTTGGCTCGCAACGCGGGCAGGGCGGAGGGGAGTTGGTTCGGCGTATCGTCCATCCGGAGATCATGCGAGGGCCGCGCGCTCCCGGGCAAGGCCGTTTAACCGGGCCGAGCGGTCAGCCGGTGGAGGCGTGCACGAGGAATCCGGCCCAGGCGTGGGGCGCGAAGGCCAGGTGTGGCTGGTGGAGGTCCTTGGAGTCGCGGACGTGGATCGTGGCGGGGGTGGTGGCCACCTCGACGCAGGAGTCGCCTTCGCTGCCGCTGCTGTAGCTGCTCTTGAACCAGTCGAGCTCGGGATTGTCGATCATGTCTCTCCCAGCAGTTCCTTGATGAAGTCCTGCGACTCCCGCGGCGTGAGAGCCTCAGCCCGGATGATGCCATAGCGCAGTTCAAGGACTCGGAGCTGCCTTGGATCGGAGACCGGGCGGCCGTTGAACGCTCCTTCGGAGCGCCCGACGGCCGTGCCGTCCCCGAACTTCAGGATCTCGATTCCGCCGCCCATCCCGGCATGGGCCTCCCGGCTGTTCGGCATGACCTGGAGAGTCACGTGTCGCAACCGACCTACTTCCAAGAGCCGTTCGAGCTGTTGGCGCCATACCAGTGTGCCTCCGATAGGACGTCGCAGAGCGGATGCCTCGTGGACGAAGCTGACCGCTGGGGCAGGCGTCCGACTGAAGACGGACTGACGGGCCACGCGTGCTGCCGTGTACCGCTCCACCTCGTCCTGTGAGTACGAGGGCTGCCGCATCTCGAAGAGCGCCCGGGCGTGGTCCGCTGTCTGCAGCAGCCCGTGTACGACGTGCGTGCTGTAGACGCCGATCTCGACCGCCCTCCCCTCCAGCTTCGCCAGATCGCGGACCTTCTTCGGGTAGCGGACCTGCTCCATGTCCGCCTTCATCGCGGCGATCTTCCCGCCCGCCCGCAGCGCCTCGTCCGCCCTGTCCAGGTACTCGGGGCGGGGGATCCGCTTGCCCGCCTCGACCTTGCGGACCAGATCCTCGCCGTAGCCGATCTCCGTGCCGAAGTCACCGGCTCGGATGCCCGCCTCCTCGCGCCAGGCCTTGAGCTGGCGGCCGAGCGCGGCCAGGACCGCCACTCCCTGTTCGTCCTCGGGATCGACGTCCCAGCCGGCGTCTTCCGTACCGTCACTGTCCACACTCATGCGTGCCCCACCTTCAACGCACCGAATTCCTCAGCGCTCTGTTCCCGAGGCCCGGACGGGACAGGCACGACAGCACCGGACAACGACCGGACAGAAGCCGGACGCTCGGGCGGTTCCGCTTCTCACGGTACGCACGCCCCACCACGCTCGGTGACATGAATACGCACATCCGTGACTCCGCGCTCCAGTTCACCGCCCAGCTCGCCGGTACGCCCCTCGGTGCACGCCAGGCCCGGCGGCTCGCCGTCGAGACGCTCGACGGGTGGGGGCTGCCCAGCGAGGGGCCCGCGCTCATCGTGGCCGAGCTCGCCGCCAACGCGGTGACCCACGGCCGGGTTCCCGGGCGGGGCTTCCGGATCGGGCTCGCCGTCCGGGGCGGGGTGCTGCGGATCGAAGTGGTGGACACGCGGGGGGACCGGATCCCCGGTGTACGGGAGGCGGGCCGGGGCTCGGAGGCCGGCCGGGGGCTGGTGCTGGTCGATGCGCTCGCCGACCGGTGGGGGGTGGACGTCGGGTTGCCGCCGTGCAAGGCGGTCTGGGCGGAAGTGGACTTGGCGGGGGGGAGGGCCTGGCGACCGGGTCCCGGGTATCCAGGACCCGGCCCGGTTGGACGTAACCCCCTGAAAGGACGGGCCGAAACCAACCCAACCCACCCCTCCGGCTCCCCGTGGCGGCCCGTCACCCGCATGGGTGAACTGTGCCAACTCGGCTGGATTTCGGGAGGGTTGCCGGGCATATGCTCGCCCCACACAACATCAGACATGAGACGGCCCCCGCCGGGACTGCAATCCCGAACGAGGGCCTGACCAAAGTAGGAAGCTTCACCTTCCCCATGGCTCTTCCGCACCTTAGCGCGCCCTCGCGCGCCTCGTCCCGTGTTCCCGCCGGGACCCCCCGATCCGGTGTCGACCACGTCAACATCCGGCACGAACGCCACTTCACCGTGATCGGCAACCACCTCATCCAGCACCGCGAGCTGTCGCTGACCGCGATCGCCCTCGGCGCCTACATCCAGTCGCTGCCCAGCGGGGCCCGTGTCGGGATCAAGAGGCTGCGGGAGCGCTTCCCGGAGGGGGAGGTCCGGATCTCCGGCGCCCTGCGGGAGCTGGAGGAGTACGGGTACCTGGAGCGCACCCGGGTCCGGCTGGCGAGCGGGCAGGTGATCACCCGGACGGTGTCCTACAACCACCCGTCCGCGAAGGTCGTTTCGGGGACGGGGTCGGCCGTGCGGGAGGCGGAGCCTCCGGAGCTGGATCCCGAACCTGACCCCGAGCCCGAACCTGACCCCGAGCCCGAGCCCGAGCCCGAGCCCGAGGCCGTATGCCCGCCGGAGCCTGAGCCTGACTACGAGTCCGTGCCGGACTACGAGTCCGTGCCGGACTACGAGTCCGTGCCGGACTACGAGCCCGAGCCGGACTACGAGCCGGACTACGAGCCGGAGTACGAGTACGAGCCCGAGTACGACCCCGAGTCGGACTCCGGCGCGGAGCCCGGTTCCGTACGGCCGTCGGAGGCGTCGGAGGCTTCGGTGGGGCCGCGGCGGGAGGCCTTCGTGTTGCTCGCGCGGTTGCGGGAGGACGACCCGCGGCTGCTGCTCGCCGACCGGGACGTGCGGAAGCTGGCGCCGGGGGTCTCGGCGTGGCTGGAGCGCGGGGCGGATCCCGCGGCCGTACGGCTCGTCCTGGCCTCGGGGCTGCCCGACGACCTCCGCCATCCGGCGGCCCTCGTCGCGCACCGGCTCAAGGCCTGGCTCCCGCCCCACCTTCCCGCCGAAGCGCCCGTACGGCCCGGCAAGCGGCCGGACCCGATGCAGAACTGCGACGGCTGCGAGCGGGGCTTCAGGGCGCCGCGGCCGGGAACCAGGTGCCGCGACTGTCCTCCCGCCGACTGACCGTCCGGGGTGCCCTACCCCCAGGGGCTCAGGCTGCGGCTTCGCCGGGGTCCTCATCCGGGGAGCCGCCCCGCTCGTAAGGCCCAATGTCAATGACCCGCCCGTCGCGAAGGGTCCTCGTGTGCCCGGACACCTGGTGCTTGACGGGGCCGTTCCGTCGCTCGTCCACGGCTGCGGGGTCCGCGATCGACCCGGCGTCCTCGGAGTCCTCAGAGTCCTCAGAGTCCGCGGTGTCGTCGGAGTCCTCGGCATCCTCGCCGGCGTTCTGGTCGACGGCGTTCCTGGCGATCACGACGGCAACGGCCAGGGCCGTGCCGGCGAGGGCGACGCCGGCATGAATCTTCCCCTTGTGCTTCTCGTACAGGTGCTTCGTCTTCTCGGCGAAGGAGGTGGGCTCGCCGTCCTCGGGCGTGGAGTCGTTCACGCGCACACATCTACCGGACCCGTCCCCCACCTGTCAGGCAATCACCCGACATCGCCCGATCAGGCCTCGCCGCCGTCGGCCTCCCGCGCCGCCTGCTCCAGGCGGGCGTGGTGGGCCTGCCACCAGGTCGGGTCGGACTGGGGGAGGCCGGGGTTGGTCGGCTGCATGCCCGTGGTGCCGTCCAGGAGTTCGCGGAGGATGTCGGCGTGACCGGCGTGCCGGTGGGTGTCGGAGATGACGCGGACGACGGCGTGGTGCAGGGAGATCTTGTTGTTGTCGCTCGGCCACCACGGGACGGTGCCGATCGCGTCCAGCGGCAGTGCGTCCAGCGTCGCGTCCGCGTGCGCCCACGCGCGGTGGTAGAGGTCCACGATGTCCGCGCGTGACTGGTCGGCGGTGGCCCACATGTCGGCGTTGGGTTCGGCGTCCTCCGCGGCCCAGGGCAGGGGTTCGCCGGAGGGGCGGGCGAAGGTGTCGCCGAAGTAGCCCAGCTCCGTGGTCGCCGCGTGTTTCACCAGGCCCAGGAGGTTGGTGCCGGTGGGAGTCAGCGGGCGGCGGGCGTCGTATTCCGAGAGGCCGTCGAGCTTCCAGAGGAGGGCTTCGCGGGCGGACTGGAGGTAGAAGTGGAGGTCGGCCTTGGGGTCCGGTTCGGTCATGGGTGCATTCTCCCGGACGGGTGATCTTGCGTCATCGCGTTTACGCGGCACCTGTGCGCGGCACCTGTGCGCACGAGGTGGGGGTGTGGGCGGCGTGGCGTGGAGCATCGGTGAAAAGGCGGGCACAGGGGTGTTCAGACGTGGTTACCGCTGAGTAAATTACCGGCGGTAACACTCCGTCCGGCCAGGGAGGCACGCCGTGACCGCCGAATCGAGCCTGGTGAGGGTCGTCAAGCCGCCAAAGCCCGTCGAGCCCGTCAAGACCGTGATCGAGGGGCGGGTCCGTGAGGTGTGGGTGCCCGCGCTGGCCCCGGTGCCGGTCAGCGGGTCCCTCGGGGACATCCCCTTCGACAATGCCCGGGAGGCGCCGAGGGAGCCCGTACTCGCCCGCAAGGAGCGGGACGGGACCTGGCGGGACGTCACGGCCGCCGAGTTCGCAGGCGAGGTGCTCGCCGTCGCGAAGGGGCTGATCGCGGAGGGGCTGCGGCCCGGCGACCGGCTGGCCATCATGGCGAGGACCACCTACGAGTGGACCCTGCTGGACTTCGCGGGCTGGGCGGCCGGGCTGATCACCGTACCCGTCTACCCGACCTCCTCCGCGATCCAGGCGCGCTGGATCATCCAGGACTCGGGCGCCGTGGCCTGCGCGGTGGAGGACACCGCGCAGGCGCGCATCATCAGCGCGGAGCGGGCCAACCTGCCCTGGCTGCGCCACCTCTGGGAGTTCGACACCGGGGCCGTGGCCCGGCTGGTCAAGGCCGGGGAGCACGTGCCCGACGAGGTCGTGGCGGCCCGGCGGGCCGGGTGCGCGCCGGAGTCCGTCGCGACGCTGATCTACACCTCCGGGACGACCGGGCAGCCCAAGGGGTGCGTGCTGACGCACGCCAACTTCTTCGCCGAGGTGGACAATTCGGTGGAGCTGCTGCACCCCGTCTTCAAGTCCGTCAGCAAGGATCCGGCCTCGACCCTGCTCTTCCTGCCGCTGTCGCACGTCTTCGGGCGGATGGTGGCGGTCGGGTGCATGCGGGCGCGGGTGAAGCTGGGCCACGCGCCGAGCATCAGCAGCGAGGACCTCCTCTCCGACCTGGCCGGTTTCCGGCCGACGTTCCTGCTGGCGATCCCGTACGTCCTGGAGAAGGTCTACAACACCGCGCGGGCGACGGCCGAGAAGATGGGGCGGGCCTCCTCCTTCGACCGGGCGGCGCGGATCGCGCGCAGCCTCGGCGAGATCGCGGTCGTGGAGGGCAAGCGGCCGGGGCTGGGCCTGCGGATGGCCCGGGCCCTGTACGAACCGCTCGTGTACCGGCGGATCCGGGCGGCGCTGGGCGGGCGCGTGCGGTACATCCTGAGCGGCGGCTCCCCGCTCGGCCGGCGCCTCGCCGCCTTCTACACGGGCGCGGGCATCGAGGTCTTCGAGGGCTACGGGCTCACGGAGACGACGGCGGCGGCGACCGTCACCCCGCCGCTGCGGCCCCGGCTGGGCACGGTGGGGTGGCCGCTGCCGGGGACGGCGGTACGGATCGCGGACGACGGGGAGGTGCTGTTGCGCGGGCCGCACGTGTTCGCGGGGTACTGGAACAGCGGCGTGGCGGTCGGCGGGGAGCAGTGGCTGTGCACGGGGGACATCGGGGAGCTCGACGCGGACGGGTACCTGACGATCACCGGGCGGAAGAAGGACCTGATCATCACCTCCGGCGGCAAGAACGTGGCCCCCGCACCCCTGGAGGACTGGCTACGGGCCCACCCGCTGGTCGGCCAGTGCATGGTGGTCGGCGACAACCGGCCCTACGTCACCGCGCTGATCACCCTGGAACCGGAAGGGCTCCAGCACTGGCGGCAGATGCGGAAGAGGGTGGGCGTGCCGATCCGGGAGCTGGTGGAGGACGAGGACCTGCGGGCGGACCTCCAGCGGGCGGTGGACGAGGCGAACCGGCTGGTGTCGCGGGCGGAGTCGATCCGGCGGTTCGTGGTGCTGCCGGGTGATTTCACGGAGGAGCGGGGGCACTTGACGCCTTCGCTGAAGCTGAAGCGGGGCGCGATCGCGCGGGACTACGCGCGGGAGATCGACTCCCTGTACCGCCGGGCGTAACGGCCCGGGCCCGAGCCCGGGCCTGGGCAGGGGCCCGTGCCCCTGCCCCGTGCGGAGCCGTCGCCGGGGACCAGCCCCCGGTGACAGCGTCGAGCTCCGCCCGCTGAACTATCAGTTCGCTGCGGCCCAGGGCGACCACTACGACGACAACTGGCTCGTCATTGGTGGCACGGTGACGACTCCCGACGGAAGCTGGTCCTTCGCCGATCCGGCTCTGCTGACCGACGAAGCCCGCGCGGTCAGCGCGTGGATGCGTGCGGCAGCCGCGGGGACAGTAGCCTTCATGGAAGTGCGTGTGAACACAGCTGCACTGCTTCACGCAGCAGACCAGTGGGATCTTGCCCTGGCTTCCTTCCCGACCCGCTAATCGACGTCAGTCTCACGGACGCGATCTTGCTTTCAAGGGGAACCGGGGGCGGCACCTCCGCGGGGGTGGACCCAAGTGGGCGCTAGGGGTCGCACCCTGACATGGCATCAGGGTCTACTGGGGGTACGCCAAGGGGTCGCCCCGATAGCCCGCGGTACGGGCCCGCACGCAGGCTGAACGCATGCAGATCACCACTGACAAGCGCCCGCATGCCGCACTTCGCCGCACCGCCGCCGGAGTCGCCTTCGCCGCCGTGCTCGGCGCCGCCGCCTTCGCCGCCCCCGGTGTCGCAGCGGCCGCAGAGGCACCCGCCGCGTCCGGCTTCACGGACTTCACCGACTGCCCCGCCATCCCCGCCGGGGTCGACGCGACCCACTGGAAGTGCGAAGTCCTCACCGCCACCGGCTCGTTGACCCTCGGCAACCGAACCATCCCCGCGCTGGCCCCGATGACCATCACCCACGCCGAGGGCCCCCTCCCCGACGGCTCGAAGGGCCAGGTCTGGGGCGCCCTGCGCGGCGGGCCGACCGCCGTCCCCGGCGGGATACTCGGCGGGCCCGCCGGCGCGCACAACCCGAGGATGGCGCTGTCCCTCCAGCCGGAGTACGGCGGCCGCTCCGACTTCTACTCGGTCGGGAACAACATGGGCCTGTTCACCCTGCGCTTCCGCGCGATCAGCCCCGCCCTGCCCGAGGGCTGCGTCATCGGCGGCGGCGACACCCCGGTCGAGTTCCGCCTCAAGCGCTCGGGCAGCTCCCAGTGGATCTCCAAGACCCCGCCGGTCATCAAGTTCGACGCGTACGACGACACCTTCACCACCCCCGCGGCGACCGGCTGCGGCCCCCTCGGCGGCCTCGTCAACAACCGCCTCGGCCTCCCGGCCGCGACCGGCAACTCGATCACCCTGTCCGCGCACTACACGTTCAAGACGTACGACCAACTCCCGCCCCGCGGCTAGGCCGTCTCTTTCGGATCGTGGCCCCGATCCAGCCCCGCCGGCGTTTGAGGCGCGGGTCCGGGCGGAGCCCGGGGAACGGTGGAAGGGCGGGTAGGGACGGCCCCGCGCAGCGGTGTCCCGGGCTCGGTGTGTCAAGGGCCGGATGGGTGATGGGCTCGCGGAGCGGGGTGAGCGGGGCGCGCCTATCGTGAGCTCACTGGTTCGGGGGGTCGCCCCAGGAGGGTGCAGTGCACCGTTCCCGCCTCCGTTCACGTTCCTGCTCCCTTTCCCGGACGCGTACCCGGATAGGCGCCGGGATCGTCGGCACCGTTCTGGCCGGGGCCCTGCTCGCCGCCGTGCCCGGGGCACCGGCGCCCGCCGGTACGGGGATCCAGTGGGGCGCGTGCCCCGAGAAGCCCGTGCCCGCCGGGATGCGCTGCGGCACCCTCACCGTGCCGCTCGACTACGAGGCCGAGGGCCAGGGGCAGCGGACGGTCGGGATCGCCGTCGCCAAGCTTCCCGCCACGGGGCCCGGCGGCAAGCGGATCGGCTCCCTCGTGCTGAACTTCGGCGGACCCGGCGCCCCCGGCGTCTCCACCCTCGCCGCCGACCCCAACGGCTTCGCGGAGCTCAACAAGCGCTACGACCTGGTCGTCTTCGACCCCCGCGGTGTCGGCCACAGCGCCCCCATCACCTGCGGAGGACACCCGCAGGAGGGGGACGCGGCCCCCGACGGGCCCGCCGCCCAGCTCGCCGCCCTCCGGGCCGTCGCCAAGCGCTGCGCGCTCGGCTCCGGGCCGGTGCTCCCGTACGTCGGTACCGTCAGCGTGGCCCGCGACATGGACCTGCTGCGCCAGGCCCTCGGGGAGGAGAAGCTCGACTTCCTCGGCTTCTCCTACGGCACGCGCCTCGGCGCGGTCTACGCCGCGCTGTTCCCGCGCCGCACCGGGCGGATGGTCCTCGACGGGGTCGACACCCTCACCGAGCCCCTCGGCGAACAGGCCCTGCTGTCGGCGGTCGGCCAGCAGCGGGCGCTGGACAACTTCCTCGTCTGGTGCGCCCACCGGCAGGGCTGTGTCTACGGGACGAACACCCGTACCGCCAAGGAGAAGGTCCAGGCCCTCGTCACCCGTCTGGACGCATCGCCGCTGGCCGGCGAGGGCGGCCTGCGCTTCACCGGGCAGGACGTGGCCGACTCCATCGGGGCCGCCCTGTACTCGCAGAAGACCTGGCCGGACCTCGCGGACGCGCTCGCGCTGGTCGAGCGCAAGGGCGACCCCGTGGGGCTGATGCAGCTCGGCGGTCCGGACGAACCGCCGCCGCCCCGGGAGGAGACCGCCGGGGGCGCCGCCGTCCCCGCGGACAACGCCTCCGCCGCGCTCGTCGCCGTGAACTGCGCCGACGACCCGGACCGCGGCGACGCCAAGGCCTCCCCGGTGGCCGTCGCGCGGGAGCTGGAGGCGCTCCAGCCGGCCTTCCTCGCCGCCTCGCCGATCTTCGGACCGCGCCAGCTGATGACGGTGCCGGCCTGCTACGGGCGCCCCGCCGGCACCGATTTCATCCGCAAGATCGACCGCCCCGCCGGCATCCCGCGCATCCTGCTCGTCGGTACGCGCGGAGACCCGGCCACCCCGTACGAGTGGACGGAGGAGACGGCGAAGCGGCTCGGCAACACCGTGGTCGTGGACTACAAGGGCGACGGGCACACCGGGTACATGGCCTCGCGCTGTGTGCAGGGGTACGTGGACCACTTCCTGATCGACGGCCGGCTGCCCTCCGGGACGCGCTCCTGCCCCGCCGAGGAGGAGTGAGGAGTGAGGCCGTAGAAGAACGGCTCCTCCCGGCGGGGCAACAGCAGGTCAGCAGTTGGGGCGCGGCGCACGGCCCGCGAAGCGGTCCGCCAGCCAGTTGCCCGCCGCCGGGGACTGGGTGATGACGCCGCTGACGTGCTCGCCGATCCAGATGGTGTCGAATTCGAGGTTCGCGCCCCGCGCGCACCAGTCGGAGCGCAGCCGGCTCCCGACGGAGTACGGGATGAGCTCGTCGGCGAGCGCGTGGTACTGGAACACGGGCGCGGCCGGGGCAGTGCGCCCGAGCTTGCTCTGGTTCAGCCGGGCCTGCCAGTCCGGCTGCGCGAGCGGGTTGCGGGTGGTCAGGTCGGAGATCCGCTTGAAGGAGCCGGCGATGGCGTCGACGGCGACGCAGTGGTCCTTCATGGCGCCGACCAGCAGCTTCCCGGCCGGGTTGAGGTAGGAGTCGAGCTTCAGTTCCGGGAAGGCCGCGTCCTGGCCGGCGGCGGCCATGAAGATGAGGCCGGAGCCGTAGGAGCCGTTGTTGAAGTCGGCCACCTTCAGCAGATCGGCCGGGACGCCGCCCGTCGCGGTGCCCTTGACCTGCAACTCCGGTGCGTACGAGCCGTGCAGCTCGGCCGCCCAGCTGCTGGCCTGGCCGCCCTGGGAGTACCCCATGATGCCGACGGGCGTGTTGGCCGGCAGCCCGGCCTCGGGGAGGCGGGTGGCGGCGCGGGCGGCGTCGAGGACGGCGTGGCCGGCCGAGGGGCCGACGGTGTAGGTGTGCACGCCGGGGGTGCCGAGGCCCTCGTAGTCGGTGACGACGACGGCCCAGCCGCGCAGGGTGAGCTGCTGGATGAGGTTGGCCTCCATGGAGGTGCCGTACGGGAGGTTGTTGCTCGGTGCGCAGGAGTCGCCCATGCCGACGGTGCCGACGGCGTAGGTGACGAGGGGGCGCGGGCCGGTGCGGCCGTCCTGCGGGACGATCACGGTGCCGGAGACCACGTTCGGGGCTCCGTCGGCGGTCGTGGAGTTGTAGTGGATCTTCCAGGCCTTGGTGTGGGTGGGCTGGCCGGGCAGCGGGTGGAACGCGGAGGGCGCGCTGCTCACGATGTCGCCGGGGCGGGCGGCGGTCGCCCCGGCCTCGGAAGTGGTGATGCTCTCCTGTGCGGCGTCGGCCGTGCTGGGGATCGCGGCCGAGAGGGCCAGTGCGGCCAGTGCGGCGAGTGCTGAGCTTCGGATGCGCATGGGGCGGCTCTCCCAAGGGTCCGGTGGGGGTGGTAGGTGAGGAGAAGGTAGTGACCGACCGGTAGGAACGTCGCTGACCGCACAGCTCAGCTTTCCTGACCCGGGACCGCATCCCTGCCGTGTCGCCCACCCTGCCTGCCCGCCCACCTTGTCGGCGTGGCCGCGGGTGCGGTACAAACGCGCGACACGCAGGGCGGAATTCAGCCATGCGGACCATCAGGCTTGGCATGAACACACCATTTGGGGGAGTTGTGGCGGTCGCGACGCGCGCACAGAAGTTCAAGAACCGGGCGACCATGGGCCTGGTCCTCGCGGGGATCGGCCTCGCCGCGTTCTTCCTCGTCGGAATGGCCTCCCAGCAGCCCGCGGGCTGGGGCGCGGCCTACGCCTTCGCCGACCCGGTGACGGTCCAACTGCCGCGCAGCTGCGGGGTGGAGACGATCGTGCGCAGCGGTGGCGGATCGAGTCGCGGCACCGGAAAGTGCGAGGGCACGGCGTGGACGGCCGACGGGAAGGCCCGGACCGGCACGCTGTACTCGTACGCGGACGAGATCGCCCGCGACGGCTCGGGCAAGCTGGCGTACAAGGGCGAGGCCCGCGCGCTGGGCGACCGCGCCTACGGCAAGCCCGAGCTGTGGATCACCATCGTCCACCTGGCGGCGGTGGGCGTGGCCGCCCTCGGCGTGGTCGTCGTGCTCTTCGCCGCGCTGGCGGCGATGGTGCCGGGCCGCAGGCGGTCCTGACGGACCAGGTGGAGCCAAACACCCTTTACTCACTGATGAGTTGGCGGGTAATTGACGCTTACACAGTGAGGGGTCGGGGTGCTTAATGGTTCCCCGCGCAGTCAACTGTGCGGGGAACTGGGGGAATCATGGAATTCAACGGGGCCACAGGACCGCCGCCACAGCTGCCTTCGCAGCCACCGCAGCCACCGCAAGGACCGCCTCTGCCACCCCTGCCGCGGGGCGCGGGGGCGAGCGGTGTCCAGCTGCGGATCAGCCGGCGGCTGCTGTGGGTGGGGCCGGCCGCCTATCCGCTGCACAACATCGTCCGGGTGCAGACCGCCATGCTGACGCCGAACCGCGTGAAGGCCGTCATCGACTTCCTGAAGTGGGCGGGCGCCCTGGTCGGCGCCTACATCCTGCTCGCGCTGTTCGCCGACGACAGCCCCAGCTACGCGTACGGCAACTCCGCGGACAACACGAGCTCCACGTTCGAGGCGGTGGCGGGCGTCGGGTCCCTCGTGGGGATCTTCCTCGTGGGCCTGCTCGTCTACCGGCTGACCAGGCCGGACCTGCACGTCATGGTCGTGGAGGTGGCCAGCGCGTCCATCGCGCTGGTGACGATGGAGGACGAAGGCCAACTGGAGGCGGTCGTCCAGCACGTGGTCCACGCCATCGACCACCCGGAGGCGGAGTTCTCCATCCGGATGGACCGGGTGGAGCTGAACCTGAGGAGCTACCACCTCGGCGACAGCGTCAACATCTACGGCGGTGTGGGCAACACGGGCGTGGTGAAGACGTGACCGTGCCGCCGCAGGGGCCGCAGGGGCCGTACGAGCCGCAGGGGCCGCAAGGCCCGGCGCAGCCGCCGCAGCCGCCGGGGGTACCTCCCGCACCGCGGCCGTTCGCGCAGGCGCAGGCTCCGGGCCAGGGGGCGCCGGGGTGGAATCAGGGGATGGGTCAATCCGGCGTCTCATTGCGGATCAGCCGGCGCCTCCTCTGGGTGGACGACGCCGTCTATCCCCTGCACAACGTGGTCCGGGTGCAGAGCCTCGTGCTCAAACCCAACCGCAGGAGTGCGGTGATCCAGTTCGGCCTGTGGATGGTCCTCGTGGTGGTGCTCTTCGTCCTGCTCTCGGGCTTCGGGAACGGATTGCCGTTGATCCTCCTCGCGTCGATGATCTTCCTCATCGTGCAGCTCGTGCAGAGGCTGACCAGGCCGGACGTGCTCGCCATGGTCGTGGAGACCTCCGGCGCGCCCGCCGCGGTGGTGACGCTGGCAGAGCGCGAGGACCTGCGCAGGCTGGTGCGGCGCATCGCCGAGGCCATCGAGAACCCGGAGAGGGAGTTGTCGGTCTACGTGCACCAGCTGCACGTGAATCTCGGTCACTACCACTTCGGCGACACCGTCAACATCAACGGCGGCAGCCGCAACCAGGGGATACTGAACTGAAGTGACGGACAGAGGCAGGGACAGGGACAGGGGCGCGGACGGCGGCGCCTCGTACCGCTACGGCGACAACGTCACCATGAACGGCGGCCGGGGCAACATCGGCATCGTCAAGAACCACTCCCCGACGATCGCCCAGCAGGCGGCGCCCGCCACCCCCGAGGAAGCGATCCAGCAGCTGGAGCAGCTGCTCCTGGAGCTCCGCCGGCAGGTGACACCGGCCGACGCGGGCACCATCGACACCAGCCTGCCGGTGATCGCCTCCGCGGAGAGCACGCCGGAGGCGCGGCGCGGGGCGCTGATGGCCGTACTGGGCATCGCGACCTTCGCGGGCGAGGTCGGGCAGCCGATCATCGAGGCGGTGGGCCGGCTGCTGGAGCTGTTGGCCTAGCCGAGGCCGTCTCTTTGCTAACCGAATAGGTTCCGCCTCTGCGGATTCTTTGTTCATTCGGCCGGAAAGGCTTGCCTTCTTAGGGAAGGCAAGCCTTTCTTGCGTGTTTCCGATTTGCATTCATATACGAGTTAATTGCTAGAGTCCGCCTCGGAAAGCGATTCCCACCCCGCCCAGGAGGCACCAGATGAACGCGGCAGTGCGACAGACGGCCAAGCGTCGGGTCATCCACCGGGGTCCCGCCCCCACCCTGCGGACCGCGCTGCGCGTCGCCGACATCGGCACCCTCCGCCGCGACGGCCGCACCGCGCCGAGCGCCCGCGGCGCCCGCGCCTGTGACTGCGGAGAGCGCACCGAGCGCGGCGGCTGTGGCAGCGGTACGCAGCTCTGCGTGTCCTGCGGTGTCAGCGCCTGCCGGGGCTGCACCGCCCCCGCATCGGCCTGTACGGCGTGCGAGCTGAACGCCTGCACCTCCTGCGACGTCGCCGGCGAGGCCTGCGCCACCTGTGCGGTCAGCGCCTGCCGCGGCTGCAACGCCCCCGCCTCCGCCTGCCGCAGCTGCGAGATGAACGCCTGCCGCTCCTGCGCGGGCAACACCTGCGCCGAAGCCGCCCCCACGGGCTGCTCCGCCCAGGCCCCGGCCGCCGCCACGACCCCGAAGGGCTCCTGCGCCACCGGCAAGGGCGGCTGCGACTGCGGCCTGTTCACCCTCCAGGTCCCGAGCGCCGCCCGCTAGGGCCTGTCGTGCCGTAAATGCGATGACCTGCGATGACGGGCCGTGGCACAGTCGCGGCATGTCCGACGACGTCGCCTATCCCGTGTTCCGCACCCCCGACCCCGCACTCGCCCTGACCACCGCGCGCCGCCTCGTGGAGTTCGGCCGCTGCGCGTACTCCAAGGTCTCCGTGTACGCGGAGTTCCGCTCCGTCGCCGAGCTGCGGCGGGTGGCGAAAGACCTGCCCGCGGGGTGCTTCCGGGGGCAGGAGGAGTACGGAGAGTTCGACGGGGTGCCGCTGGAGGACCAGCCCCCGCTGGTCGTCGGCGTCCAGGCGGCCGACCTGCCGGGCGACCCGGCCGCGTACGAAGGGCGGTTTCCGGTGGAATACGAGCTGCTCAACCTGCCGGTCGGGAGCATCGAGGACGCCTTCACGGCGGCGATCGGCCCGAACACCGGCGAGATCAACGGCGAGATCAACGGCGAGATCAACTGGGACGCACTGTGCTGGCCGGACGCGCCGGAGCTGGGCTTTCACGGCGAGTCCAAGCACGCCGAGGTGACGCTCCTCTTCAACACGCCCACCCGTCACCTCAACGAGGCGGCGGACGACTGCACCGTCCTCGTCCACGTCCGCAGCGCCAGGGTCAACGGCCGCCAGAGGAGGGAGCCGTACGCCCACTGGCTCGCCGAGCAGGTGGGACTCACGGTCATCGGGCCCGAACAGCGGTCCTGAAGCCGCCCGCGCCGCACGGCCCGCCCCACGCCTCGCCCTACGCCGGCGCCCTACGCCCCGCCCGACGCGATCCGGTACGCACCCGGCGTGGTGCCCGTCCAGCGGCGGAACGCCCGGTGGAAGGCGGTGTCCTCCGAGAAGCCCAGGCGGGCCGCCAGTTCCGCGATGGGTTCGCGGCTCTCCGCCAGGCCGGCGATCGCCGCATCGCGCCGCACGTGGTCCTTCAGCTGCTGGAAGGACGTGCCCTCCTGCTGGAGCCGCCGCCGCAGCGTCGCCGGAGACACCGCCAGGCGCGCCGCCACCTCGCCCAGCTCGGGCAGCCGCGGCGAACCGCGCAGCGCCTGGGTCAGGGTCCGGCGGACCTGCTCCGCGACCGTGGTCCCGTACGCCGGCCGGGAGAGGAGGTCGAAAGGGGCCCGCCGGAGCATCGCGTCGAGTGCGGCCTCGTCCCGTACCAGCGGAGCCGTCAGCCAGTGCGCGTCGAAGGCCACGGCCGCGCCCGTGCGTGCCTCGCCGAAGCGGACCGGACAGTCGAAGAGCAGCTCGTACTCCTCCGCGTGCGGCGGCGCCGGATACGCGAAGGAGGCGTGGGCCAGGGGGATGCGCCGACCGATCAGCCAGCTGCTCAGCCGGTGCCAGATGGCGAGCACGCACTCGGTGAGGAAGCGCTCCTCGTCCCGCGCGAACTCGTTGCGCACCGCGAACCACGCCTGCCCGCCCTCGACTTCGAGCGCCAGCTCGGGCCCGCCCGGGAACAGCCCGTAGAAGGTGGCGGAGCGCTCCACCGCCGCACCGAGATCGCGGCAGCCCAGGGAGGCCCTGCACATCATCGCGAAGGTCCCGGGCCGGCTGGGGACGGTGGACAGGCCCAGGAACTCGTCCTGCGTGGCCCGGTACAGCGCCCGGAACAGCCGCGCGAACTGTGCCGGCGTGACCCGCGCCCGGTCGTCGCCCAGCAGCAGCGGCGGAATCTGCGCCTCCTGGAGCAGCGGCACGGTGTCCAGCCCGCTGCCGCGCGCCCCCGCGAGCACGGCACGCACGTGGTGCACGGTGACAGTCCGCCTCCCCATGGGTCCGACGGTAGCCGCAATGAGCGCTGAGGTCAGCGGGGGTGACGCTTCCGGTCATGCCGCGGACGCCTCCCCGGTGCCTAGCGTCATCGGTACGACCCGAGGGGGAGGCGAGCCCGATGAGCCCGATGGCTGGGAGCGAGACGGACGGATCCGTGCGGCCGCGCACGCTGGCGCTGTTCACGGAATGGACGGGCGAGCGGTACGCGCCCGAGACCGCGCTGCGCCACAAGACCGGGGAGGCCGGCGGCGGGGCCGGGGGCGGGGGCGGGAGCGAGGGCGAGGGCGGGAGCGAGGCCGGCGGCGGGGGCTGGGCCACCGTCTCCTACGGGCAACTGCGCGCCCGCGTACGGGAGTCAGGGCGCGCCCTGCTCGCCCTCGGGGTCGCCCCCGGCGAGCGCGTCGCGGTGCTCGCCGAGACCCGGCCGGAGTGGACGTACACCCACTTCGGGGTCCTGGCCGCGGGAGCCGTCCTCGTGCCGGTGTACCCGACGGCCGGGGAGGAGGAGCTCGCCTGGGTGCTCTCGGACTCCGAGGCCGTGGTGGTCGTCTGCGACGACGCCGCCCAGGCGGCCCGGGTGGAGGCGCTGCGGCCGAAGCTCCCCGCGCTGCGCGCGGTCGTGGCCATGGACGGGCTGCGTGCCCTCCCCGACCTGGCGCCGGAGGCCGAACTCCTGTCCCGCGCCGCGGCGGTGGACCCCGCGGCCGACGCCGCCATCGTCTACACCTCGGGGACCACCGGCCTGCCCAAGGGCTGCCGCCTCACGCACGCCAACCTCGGCGCGATCCAGGACGCCACCCTGCCGCTCGTGAAGGGCGGCCCGGGGGACTCCACGTACCTCTACCTCCCCCTCGCCCACCTGCTGGCCCAGCTGATCCAGTTCACCACCCTCCTGGAGGGCGGGGAGCTGTGCTACTTCGGCGGCCGCATCGAAGACGTCATCGGCGAGCTCGCCGAGGCCCGGCCGACCCATCTGCCGTCCGTGCCGCGCCTGTTCGAGAAACTCCACTCCGTGGTCCTCTCCCTCGCGGAGTCCCAGGCGGGCGGCTCGGACCGCTTCGCCGAGGCGGTCCGCCTCGGGGTCCTGGCCTCCGAGGGGCGCCTGCCGGCCGCGGACCGCGCCGCGTACGAGGCCGCCGACGCATCCCTGTACTCCCTGGTCAGGGGCGCTTTCGGGGGCCGCCTGAAATGGGCGCTGACGGGCGGCGCCCCGATCGCCCCGGCCACCCTCGACTTCCTGCGGGCCTGCGGGATCGCGGTCTTCGAGGGTTACGGCATGACGGAGTCGGGCGGGGTCATCAGCCTCAACCACCCGGACGGGATCCGCTACGGAACGGTGGGCCGCCCGATCGTCGGCTGCGAGGTCCGCATCGCCGAGGACGGGGAGGTGCTGGCCCGGGGCCCGATGATCTTCCCGGGGTACCACGCCAACGACACCGCGACGGCGGAGGCGCTGGACGGGGAGGGCTGGCTGCACACCGGCGACCTGGGCGAGGTCGACCCGGACGGCTACCTCTCCATCACCGGCCGCAAGAAGGAGCTGATCATCACCTCGGCGGGCAAGAACATCACCCCCACCGAGCTGGAGTTCGCCGTCCAGCGCTCCCGCTACGTCTCCCGCGCGGTCATGATCGGCGACCGCCGCCCCCACCCGGTGGCCCTGATCACCCTGGACCCGGAGGAGATCGCCTCCTGGGCGGCCCGCGAGTCGGTGGCCCTGGACCCCGCCGCCCCCGGCGACCACCCCGCCGTACGGGCCCTCGTGGCGGAGGCGGTGGAGGCGGCCAACGCCACGGTCTCCCGCCCGGCCCGCGTCCGCGCCTTCCGGGTCCTGCCGGGGGAGTTCACCGTAGAGGCGGGCACCCTCACCCCGACCCTGAAACTCCGCCGACGGGCGGTGGCGGAGCGGTACGCGACGGAGATCGAGGAGCTGTACGGCTGACCGGTGCTCCTGCATGAAGGCGCGGGGCGGGTGGTGGCGGGCGGTGGCGGGTTCCTCAGGCCGGCTTGCGCCACACGGAGATGTGCTTCGCGGAGTCCTCGGTGAACGGCGCCCCGCCCCAGTCCGCGACGCGACGTTCCCTCTCCAGTCCGGCGATCCGTGCCATCAGGTCGAGCTCCGCCGGCCAGGCGTAGCGGTGCCGGGAGTTGTCGCGGCGGTAATGGCCGTCGCCGTCGCCCTCGCCGTCTCGGGTGAAGTGGTTCGAGACGAGGATCTGCTCGACGAGGTCGAAGGTGTCGAAGCCGAGATGCTGCTCGGAGACGTCGAACGGCACCGCGACCTGGCCGGGCGGCAGGAACCGCAGCGGCGGCACGCCCAGCTCGATGACGAACCGGCCGCCGGGCGCCAGGTGGCGTGCGGCGTTGCGGAAGCACTCGACCTGCTCGTCCTGCGTGAGCAGGTTCGTGATGGTGTTGTAGACGAGATAGACCAGGGCGAACTCGCCGGGAACGACGGTGGTGGCCATGTCCCCGATGGCCACCGGGAGAGTCTCCTCGTCGATCTTGCGCCGCAGCACCGCCGCCATGTGCTCGGACAGTTCGATGCCCACCACCGGCACGCCGCGTTCCCGGAGCGGGACGCCCACGCGTCCGGTCCCGATGGCGAACTCCAGTGCCCGGCCGTCTCCGGCGAGTTCGCAGAGGAAGTCGAGGGTTGGTCCGAGAACGGCGGCCGAGGACGTCTCGGCCTCCTCGGCGTCGTAGCGGTCGGCGGTCGCGCGGGTCCACAGCTCACTGCTCGTCACGGGCGGCCACTCTGCCGGGTACAGAGGGGCGCTGTCGACGCATTTTGACGTGGACGTCGACCGGTGGCTGCGAGGGTCGCACCCCCGTGGCATCCCTCGCAGCCGGTATCCGGACGGGCCGAAGCCCTGGGAGCACCCGGAAGGCCCTCGGAAGGCCCGAGGGCCTTCCGAGGGCAGGACGGTGAGGCTCAGCGCTGCTGCGCCGAGCGGCGGCGGAGCAGGACGAAGCCGGCGGCCCCGAGGACCGCGGAGCCCGCGCCGGCCGCGCTCCACGCGAACGTGTCGTCGGCGGAGTCGGCCACATCGGCGCCGGCCGCCACACCGCCCTTGGGGACCACCGAGGTCTGCGAGCCGCCGTGGGCGGAGACCGCGGGCTTCGGGGTGGCGGAGGGCTTGGGCTGGGTGGAGGGCTTGACGCCGCAGTCCTTGAGGGGCTTGGGGAAGCTGATGCCCAGCCACGGGATCACGCCGTCGGCGACGCGCATCTGGAGGTGCGGCGTCAGCGGGTCGTCACTGGCCTTGATGCGCGCGCCTCCGGCGAGGCCGACGGGGTTGGCCTTGTTGAGCGTGGCCAGCGTCCGGGACCCCTTGGCGTCGATGAGCTTCGCGACCGGGCCCGACGGGCCGTTGGAGAGCTCCAGGCTGACGCCGGCGAAGGGGGTGGCCATGTGGGTCGACACCGTGCAGCCCTGCCGCGTCTCGCTGCCACCCTGCGCGAACCCCCGGGACTCCGGGTTCTTCCACGACTGGACCTGGCCCTTGCTGTTCAGGGTGACCCACATGCCGGCGATCTGCTCGCCGTCCTCCGCCTGCTCGCCCGGACCGCCGACGCTGATGCTGCCGAGCTGGCTGCTGCCCTCGGAGTAGACGTCCAGCCCGTACGAGCCCTTGCCCTTCTTCCACAGGTCCGCCTTGGTGCCGTTGGCCAGGACGAGGTGCTTGACGAGCTCTCCGCCCGGGCCCTGGACCGAAGCGCCGGCCTTGGGCGCATCGGCCGCGAAGGCGGTGCCCGGCGCGAGGAGCGCTCCCGCGAGGGCGGCGGTGGCGACGGCGGAGCGGAGGAGGGTCTGGCGGCGGGTGCGGGTGCGGGCGCTGATCGACATGGGGGACTCCGTGGCGTGGCAGTTGGTGGAAGAAGGAGAGGTCGCAGGGCACCTTCTCTGCCAGTCGGAACTGTCGAGGCTGGGGCGGGGCTGCAAGAAGAAAATTACGGACGGCGTGTAGACGAAGCGTCCGCTCCATGTCACCGGACTGTCACAGCGGTTGGGCCCCGGTGAACCTGCGTTGACCTGCACTTATCGGGCCGTGTGGGCCGCCTCGATGCCCCCTGTGCCAGACTCCCCCCCTGATCACGGGGGCGAACGCCCCCTGGCTTGGGGGGCACTGTGAACAGGACGAAGTGGGCCGCCGTGGCGGCAGCGGCCATCGCGCTCGGAGCCGCGGGCTGCGGGCCGAGCAACGCCGGCACCGGAGGGGCCGCGTCGGCGTCCGCGTCGGCGTCCGCGTCGGCGTCCGCGTCCGCCGCGGCATCGCCCCGCCCCGAGGGCACCGGGCCGCTGACGAGGGAGGCCGTGCGTACGGACCTCGACACCTCGGCGGCGGCCGCGGGTGCGCCGGCGAACGACCCGGATTACGTCCGCATGAGCGAGAACGCTCCGGCCGACTCGGTGACGTCGTGCGCCGTCTCCTTCAAGGGGTTCGGGACCGAGGCCGCGCCGGTCGACCTGGCCCGGTTCGAGGCGACGGTGCGCGAGCTGCGCGAGCGCGACTGGAAGGACGCCGGGAAAGCGGAGCAGCGCAAGGACAAGCGCGGCGAGGTGTACGTCTCCAAGGTGCTCCTGGAGCAGCGCGGCTGGAGGATCGGCGCCGAGTACATGGACACCCCGGACGGCGGCACGATCGGGTTGACGGCCTTCGACAACGCCTGCATGAAGGCGCACGGCAGAGAAGCGGGTCCGGTCGGCTGACCGGCCACCCCACCCGTACGCCTGCGGCGAGCAGTCCCACGTACGTCACGAACAGCCCCGCCACCAGCACGTTGTCGCCGATGTCGGCACCGGTGTTCTCGTACTCGTCCAGCGAGTACAGCTCCCCCTTGTGGTCGCCCTCGGCGAGCATGAAGCCGATGTCCCGGCCGAAGCCGGTGTCCGGGTCGTAGCACGGGGCTTCGAGGCGGGCGTCCCGGTCGGGGTCGCACCGGTAGGCGCCCGCGCGGTCCCGTGCGGCGTACGGGTCGTGCCGGCGCACCTCGCAGCGGCCGTCCGTGTCCTCGTTGAGGACGGTCAGGTCGATCTGGCGCAGCTCGGGAAGCGGGGTTGCCTCGTACAGGCCCGCCGAGAGCCCGATCAAGGCGATTCCCGCCACCAGGACCCACCACCAGGACCACGGTGCTCCGACCACCCCCGCCTCCCGGCCGCAGGGGAACCCGGCATTCCGCCGTGCGGCGTGTCAAGCGGAATCCGGAATGGATCATGACTACGTCGAAATGGTCCAATCCCTACTTGGCCGGTCGGACCCGCCCTACACTTCGTGCCGTCAACGCCAAAAAGAGCCAGGGGGCGCGATATGGCGGGTAGCAATTCGACGGTCCAAGTCCGTGTACAAGAGGGTGTGCTGTGGGTCGACGGTGAGGCTTATCCGTTGCACAACATCTCCCACGTAGGGCAGCGTGTATTGGAGGTGGACAAGGGGGCGGCTTGGCGCAGGTTCATCGGCCGGTCCTTCCTCTGCCTCATCATCGGCGGAATCGCGGCGGCCATCTTCGGGAACGTCGCCGGAGTCATCGCGGTCGCCGTCTTCGGGCTGCTGATCTGGCAGCTCGTGAAGGTGATCAGCAGGCCCCCGGTGTACGGCCTGGTCCTCAACACCTCGGGCATCCAGCGCGAGGCGGTGTGGTCCCTGGACCGCGCCGAGATCGAGAACCTGGTCTTCGAGATCACGAAGGCCATCGGCCGGCCCAACGCCGCCCCGGTGACCATCAACATCAAGGAAGCCGTCATGGGCGACCAGATCAAGCAGTACGGAGCCGGCAGCATCGGCCGGGCCGAGCACAGCGGCTCCGGAGACATCCGGGGAGGTGGTCGGTGATGGCCGGCGACAGCTACACGCAGCACGGCGACGGAAGCATCGGAAACGCCACGCACAGCGGCTCCGGAGACATCGTGGCCGGAGGTAAATACGTCGGCGGAAAGCCGCCGGAAGCCTTGGCGATCGAAAAGCTCCTCGAAGAAGTCCAGGCGATGAGGCAGCACCTGGACGAGGCCGACCGGGCGGAAGTCGACGCGGCGGTGGAAGAACTCCGTGAGAATCCCCCCGAGGCGAGATTCAGGAGAATCCTCGGGACGTTCTCGGGAATTGCGACACTCGTCGGAGAAGCCGGAGTTCCGGTGATCGCGGCGGTCAAGGCCCTGCTGGGCTGACCCGCAAACGGAAGGCGAGGGGGCCACGCGCTGTGGCCCCCTGGTCCTACGCCGTGGCGACCCCGCCGAGGAACGCGGCCCACGCCCCGGGGGCCACCGCGAGCCGGGGTCCGGCCGGGACCTTGGAGTCCCGGATGTGCACGGAGTCGGCGCAGCCGGCGACCTCGACGCACTGGCCGCCTTCGCCGCCGCTGTAGCTCGACTTCCGCCAGTCGAAGGCGACTTCGAGGCACTCGCCGCCCTCGCCGGAGCTGTAACTGCTCTTGAACCAGGCCAGGTCCGTGGTGTTCATTACCGTTCTCCCAGCATCTTCTCGATCAGGGCAAGGGACTCGTGGGGCGTGAGTGCCTGTGCCCGGATGATTCCATAGCGCTCGCTGTAGACCCTCACCTGTTCTGGATCGGTGATGAGGTTCGCGTGACCGTAACTCTCGGTGTAGGCAACCTCGTTACGCCCCTTGTGGCGTAGCAGGGTGAAGGCGCTGTCCAGAGCGGGGTGTTCGTCGCGGTCCAGCGGCATCACCTGGAGCTGGACGGTGCGCAGGCTGCCCACGCTCAGCAGGCGGCGCAACTGAGCACGGTGGACGTCGTTGCCGCCCGTCGGGCGCAGCAGGACGGACTGCTCCAGCACGAAGCTGAAGGTGGGTGCGGGCCACCGTTCCAGGATCACCTGGCGGGCGAGTCGGTCCGCCACGCGTTTTTCGATGGTCTCCTCGTCCAGTACGGGACGGCGGTGCCGGAACAGGGCCCGGGCATAGGCCTCGGTCTGAAGCAGCCCAGGAATCGCCTGCACTCCGTAGTAGTGCAGCGCCACTGCCCTCGACTCCGCGTCCGCGAACTTCCGGAACCAATCCGGATGCCGGGTCCGCGCCCGCTTCAGCGCCTCCTTCACGTCCGGGATGGCCGCGTTCAGGACGCCCCCGGCGCCAAGCGCCCGGTCCATGTTCTCCAGGAAGTCCGGCTGGGGTGTCCGTACGCCCCGCTCGATGGCGGACACCAGGTCCTCTCCCACATGCACGAGCGCGGCGAGCTCTTTCTGCTGCAAGCCCGCCCGTTCCCGCAGCACCTTAATGATTTTGCCGAGCGCCTTGAAGAGGTACGCGGTGCCGTCGACCTCCACCGGTCGCTCCGGCTCCTCTTCGCGCTCCGACAGGTCGTTCATACGCTGAACCGCCCTCGTCCGTACAGGCCGTACACGCAACCACCGCCAGCCCTACGGGGGTTCCCCGTAGCGCCGCCGTTCCTGGAAAGCGTACGGCGGACCGGCCACGCTCGGTGACGTGACGATGGAATTGAGTGACATGGCACCGGCGGAGTTCCGGCAGCTCCTCTCCGCCACCCCGCGCGGGGCCCGGCTCGCCCGGCGGCTGGCCGGGGTGCAGCTCGCGGCCTGGGGGATTCCGCACGGCTGCGCCCTCGCGGAGGACGTGGAGCTGGTGGTCGGGGAGCTGGCGGCGAACGCCGTGCTGCACGGGCGGGTGCCCGGCCGGGACTTCGAGGTGCGGCTCGGCTACGACGGGCTGCGGGTCCGGATCGAGGTGAGCGACGCCCGGGGGGACCGGCTGCCGCCCGAGGCGGAGGCGGCCGTGGACCCCTGGTCGGCGGAGGGCGGGCGCGGGCTGGTGCTCGTACGGGCCCTGGCGCGGGAGTGGGGCGTCGCGCCGAGGGCGCAGGGCGGGCCGGGGAAGACGGTGTGGGCCCGCCTGTGACCGGGGGAGCGGCGGCGGTCATCGCTCGCTGGCCTCCCGGCGCCAGTGGGCGAGATAGGCCCGGGTGGTGAGGGTCTGTGGATGCTCCGGTCCCAGCACGCGCAGGTGGTCCTCCAGCAGCATGGTGAGTGCGGCGGCGGCTCCGGTCGGATCCCCGGCCTCGCCCCGCATGTTGGCGAGGCTGTTCCCGGTGGCGAGGGTGTGGCGGTGGTCCGGTCCCAGCACGCGCAGGTGGTCCTCCAGTAGGGCGGCGATTTCGCCTGTGGCCCCGGTCGGATCCCCGGCCTCGCCCCGCATGTGGGCGAGATTGTTGCGGGTGGCGAGGGTGTTGGGGTGGTCCGGGCCTAGGACCCGCAGGTAGTCCTCCAACAGGGCACGAAACGCGGCAGCGGCCCCGGCCGGATCACCCGCCCTCCCGCGCCGGCTCGCCAAGTTGTTCCGGGTGGCGAGGGTGTCGGGGTGGTCCGGTCCCAGGACTCGCAGGTAGTCCTCCAACAAGGCGCCGAACGAGGCAGCGGCCCCGGTCGCATCTCCAACCTCGCCCCGCATGTGGGCAAGGTTGCTCCGGGTGGCGAGGGTGTCGGGGTGGTCCGGTCCCAGCACGCGCAGGTGGTCTTCCAGCAGGGCTGCGAATGCGGCAGCGGCCCCCGCCGGATCACCGGCGATCCCACGCCAGCTCGCCAAGTTGTTACGGGTGGTGAGGGTGTTGGGGTGGTCCGGGCCTAGGACCCGCAGGTAGTCCTCCAACAGGGCACCGAAGGCGGTAGCGGCCCCGGTCGCATCCCCAGCCTCTCCGAGCCAGAAGGCGAGGTTGTTCCGGGTTATGAGGGTGGCGGCATGGTCCTGGCCCAGGACCTTCGATTGGTCGTCCAACAGGGCACCGAACGAGGCAGCGGCCCCGGTCGCATCCCCCGACCTCCCCTGCAAGGTGGCTAGGTTGGAACGCGTGCTGAGGGTGTTGGGATGGTCGGTACCCAGAACCCTCAGTCGGTCCTCCAGCAGGAGGGCGAATGCCTCCGCTGCCCCAGCGATGTCCCCAGCGTCCCCACGCCAGAGGGCGAGGTTGGACCGGCTGGTGAGAGTGCTGGGGTGGTCCGTGCCCAAGTAGTGGGTGGCGGTGTCCGAGAGGTGCTGGAGGTAGTGGATGGCGGCAGCCACTTGCCCGGACTGCCCGAGGCTTTCCCCCAGGCGGTACAACACCCGGTGGACGGAACGCTGGAGCAGGGCGCCCTCGGCACACGCGATCAGGGCGGTGGTGTTGGCGCGCAGGGCGCTGGCCAGGCCGGTGTCGCGTTCGGTGTCGGGCCAGGCTGCGGCCAGGGTATCTGCCGCAACTCGGGCGAGCAGGTCCCGGTGATCGGGGGAGAGCGGGTCGCGGACGGCCCGTTGGACGATCTGGTGGACGCGTACGGCCTGGTGGGCCTCTTCGGGGGAGTGGTCGATCAGGCTCAGCCGGTGGAGCGCCCGTAGCGCGCCGGTCGCGTCCTCCTCGGTGACCGCGGGGGTTTCCGGGTCGGTGCTGTGGCGGTGCAGGAACGCCCGGTGGGCCGTGAGGTAGCTGAGGGCCGGATCGCCGGTCAGGACCTCGTGCGGGATCCCGTTCGGGTCGAGCATCGCGGCGAGTTGGAGCATGGGTCGGGCCAGGCCCGCCGGGCGGAGCTCGTCCGCACGGTCCACGGACAGGGCCCAGGCGGCGGCCGCGGGAGCCGACTGGTCGTCGGGGAGGCAGCCGGGCTCGGGGAGCAGGTCGGCCAGGTGGCGCGCGCGGTCGGCGAGGCGGGCGCGGTAGCGGGCGACCGTGATGTGGGTGTCGGTGAGGTAGGCGGCGGCCGGGGACAGGGCGAGCGGCAGGTGACCCAGGTCCCGGGCCAGGGCGGCGAGGTTCGCTTCGGGTTCGCGGCGCCCCTGGGCGGCCAGGGCGTGCTCCAGGTGGGCCGTGGCTTCGGCCGGGGTGAACAGGCCCACCGGGACCAGCCGGCCGTGGGTGGCGAGGGCGGCGTCGCGGCGGCGGGTGGTGACCAGGGTCCGGCCGTGTAGATGGGCAGGCGGCCACAGGTCGCGCAGGTCGGCCGGGTCGGCGACGTCGTCCAGGACGATCAGCCACCGGGGCCGCCCGGGCGCGGGTTCGAGCCAGGCCAGGAACGCCTTCGCGGCCCGCTCCGGGTCGGCGGGGTCCGCGTGCAGGACGTCGGCGGCGGCCTGGGCGTAGGCGTCGATGACGGCCTGGCGGGTGGCGGCGGTGACCCACACCAGCAGGTCGACCTGCCCGTCGGCCCAGGCGTGGCGGGCATGGTCGGCCGCGAGCTGGGTCTTGCCCACCCCGCCCATCCCGGCCAGGACTTGGCAGACCACGGCCGTACCCCCGCCCTCCACGGCGGAGCGCAGGCGGTGCACCTCGGCCCGGTCCTGGAACGAACCGGCCCGGCGGGGGATCACCCCGACCTGGTGCGGCCAGGAGACGGCAGGCCGGGGAGCGGGAGCGGCCTGGTAGGTGACGTGGTCGACGCGGTACGCCGCCAGGCTGCCCTGCCCGGCCTGGACCCGCACACTGCCGACGGGCGGTGTGCCGTCGGGAGGGCTTGAGAACGCCGGTCCGGTCAGCCCCGGGACGGATCCGGCACGGGAGGGGGGCCGATGTGCGCGCCTCCGTGCAGCACGGCCGCCGCGATCGATCCGCCCTCGGCCGTCACGGTGACGTCCCGCCCGGCGGCGACTCCGCCGGCTCCGGCGGCGACCCCGCGGGCCGCCGCGGTGTCCTCCAGCAGGGCGCGCAGCTCGGCGGCGGCCTGCTCCCGCTCCGTGTCGTCGGCCAGGCCTTCCAAGAGATCCTCGATGCGGGTCTGCCACGCCCTCGCCTGAAGGCTCCGTTCCTGTTCCCGTTCCTGCTCCGAGCCGCCGCCGGCCGCGAGTTCGGCCGCGGTGCGGTCCAAGCGCTCCAGTTGCACGCGCTCCCGCCCGCCGTCGCCGCGCCCGAACCACTGCGCGACCCGGTCGCGCAGCTCCGTCCAGGCGTCCGTCGTCGCGGCCTGCACCACTGCGGTGCCCCCAACCGCGGCCAACGCCGCCAACGATTCCGCCAGCACCCCGCCCACCCCCGTGCTCCCCGGGTCCGCCGTGCTCCCCGGATCCCTCGTACGCGGCCCCCGACGAGCCCCTGACGAACGTACTTCCGCGCGGCGGTGCGCACGGAGCTTTCGCCCAAGACGGGTTACTTCAGGTTGTCGGCGATCAGCTTCTTGAACTCGTCCGGGGTGATCGAGTCGATCCCCTTGCCGGAGTTCACCGTGAGCTTGGTGCCGTCGATGGAGACGTCCGGAGTGCCCTTCATGTCCTGGTCGTAGAAGGCCTGGCCGACCTTTTCGACCCACGGCATGTAGGTGAGTTCCTTGACCGCCTTGTTGAAGGCGGGCGTCCGCAGGCCCGGGACCTGCTCCGCGAGGTCCAGCAGGGTGGCCGTGGAGCCGAACTTGTCGTCGGATTCCTTCTCCGGGTGGTTCTTGTAGAGCACCTGGAGGTACTCCATGAACTTCTCCGGGCTCTCGTTCACCGCGGCGCCCAGCGCGTTGACCGCCCGCTTGGAGCCCTTGCCGCCGCCCAGCGCCTTGTCCAGGAACGTGGCGAAGTGGTACTCGACGCGGTACGTGCCCGCGTCCGCCTGCTCCTTGATGGTCTTCCCGAGGCCGATCTCCACGCCCGCGCAGTAGGGGCAGCGCGGGTCGAGCCAGACGGAGAGGACGTTCTTCGCGTCGGCCTTGCCGTACGGGATGACGATCCCGTCCTTGCCGGTGGTGTTGGCCGGCTGGACGAAGGGCTTGCCGGCGGCCTCGTCGCCGGAGTCCGAGGAGTTCGCCGCGTACACGCCGATGCCGACCGCGAGGGCCAGTACGGCGACCAGCGCGCCGCCGATCAGCACGCGCCCGCGCAGCTTCTCGCGCCGGGCCCGGGCCTCGCGCTCCTCGCGCATCCGGTCGCGGGCCTCGCGCCGCTGGTCCTTCTTGCTGCTTGCCATTCCCCAAGGGTAAAGATCGTAGAGCGGTCAAGTAGGTGCCATTGGTGCGAATCGGGCAGAGGCGTAAGTCCTTTGTCCGTTTCGGGACAAGGTCCCGTGAAGGTCAGGCGAAGGGTGGGACACATCTCCCGGGGCGGCGGCGAGTCGCGTGCGAAGAACTGATAGACACTTAACCTCCACGGCCCGATCGGCCGTCCGCACGAAGGTGTTCGGGGCGTGCGGAGCGTTATACGACTTTTTACGTTTTACGGGGGCCTGGATCGGCCGCCGCTCTGGGGGGATCGCCGCACTGTGAAGCCACTTCACCGTCACCTCGTCAACACCTCGCGCAAAGTCATGTGCACGGCCGCCCTCGCGGCCAGCCTGACCACTGCCGCGGTCGTGACCAACACACCGATCGCGGGCGCAGGAGAAGCCGAGCCGACCCCCGACAGCCCCCAGGCCGCCGATCGCGGTGACGCCCGGCTGGACCTCCCGGACCTGGTCGCCGACCCGCCGCCGGCGCCCCCCGGCGCCGCCAGCCCCGACGGGGCCACCGCCGGCATACCCGCGACCGCCCTCGACGCCTACAAGCGTGCCGAGATCTCGGTGGCCGCCGCGCTCCCCGGCTGCCGCCTCCCCTGGCAACTGCTCGCGGGCATAGGCAGGGTGGAGTCCGTGCACGCCTCGGGCTACGGGCTGAAGGCGGACGGGTACACCGAGAAGCCGATCCGCGGGCCGCGCCTGGACGGCAACGGCTTCGCCGAGATCAGGGACACCGACAAGGGCGAGTGGGACGCGGACGCCGAGTACGACCGCGCGATCGGCCCGATGCAGTTCATCCCCTCCACCTGGTCGACCTGGGGCGCCGACGGCAACGCCGACGGCAAGCGCGACCCGAACAACATCTACGACGCGGCGCTGGGTGCGGGCCTCTACCTCTGCGCGGGGCAGCGCAACCTCTCCGACGCGGGCGACCTCGACAAGGCGGTCCTCAGCTACAACAGGTCGCGCGAGTACGTGAACACGGTGCTCGGCTACATGCGGCAGTACCAGGCCGGCCAGGGCGCGACCCCGGTGCCGAACCCGCCGCCGGGCAACTACCCGACGCCGAACCCGCCGTACCTGCCGACGCCTACCCCCGTGCCGACGCCGACTCCCACCCCGACGCCCACGCCGACCCCGACCCCGACGCCGACTCCCACGCCGACGCCGACCCCCACGCCGACCCCCACCCCGACGCCGACGCCCACCCCGACCCTGGACAAGCTGGTCCGGATCGGCACGGCCGAGCTCACGGCCGAGGCCGGGACCCAGTTCCCGCACACTCCGCTCATCAAGGCGGTGCTGACCGACGGCATGCCGGCCGTCGACCAGGTGATCGTGATCTCGGTCGACGACGACACCACCGGCCGCACCGTCTTCGCGGCCGACGGCAAGGACTTCGCGGTCCTGCGCACCGACGCCAAGGGCCTGGTCAGGGTTCCGCAGCTGAAGGCGGGCAGCAAGGCGGGCGCCTTCACCCTGCGCGCCACGGGCTACGCCGCCTCGGTCGAGGTCTCCGTGAGCATCGCGGGCAAGGTCACCCCGGCCAAGCCGGTACCCGTCCCGGAGGCGGACGAGCTGGTCCGCAGCGACGCGAACGCCGGCAAGCCGCTCACCGCGGAGGCCGGGACCGGGATCAAGGGCGTGCAGTTCCTGGCGACGGCGAAGGACAAGCCGGTCGCCGGGGCCAAGGCCACGGCCGGGCTCGGCGCGAAGGACGCGGACGGGAAGTGGGTCCCCGCGGACCCGGCCAAGGCGGGGGAGACCCCGTACTTCCTGGACAAGGACGGCAAGAAGCTGACGGAGCTGGCGCTCCCGGCGACCGCCGTGGACGGCAGGATCGCCCTGCCGGAGCTGTCCACCACGGGTGTCGCCGCGGGCACGTACACGCTCCGCGTGCGGATCTCGGACCAGGTGGTCCTCTTCCTGGACATCACCGTCACCGCGGCCGAGCCGCCGGTCACCGAGCCCCCGGTCACCGAGCCTCCCGTCACCGAGGTCCCGTGACGGAGCCGCCGGTGACCGGGCAGCCGACCCGGCAGAGCTAGTACCGCTCGACACGCAGGTCCAGGACCCCCGGGAACGATCCCGGGGGTCCTGGCCTCATGCCCGGTAGGCGCCGAGGAACGCGCGGATGCCGCCGGCGGCGTAGCGGTCGAGGTCGGCATCGGTGTGCTGGGCGCTGCCGTGGAACATGGCCCGGTTCACCGGGATCCACAGCAGCAGGCCGGCGAAGTGGTGGGCGGCCAGCACGGGGTCGTCGGTCTTGAGCAGCCCTTCGTCGGCGAGCCGCCCGAAGGTGGCCGCCAGGGTCGCCAGGACCCGCTCGAAGCCCTGCTCGTACCAGGCGGCGCCCACCTCGGGAAACGTGTCGGCGTTGGCGATGATCAGGCGTCGCAGCTGGATCACCTGGGGCTGGGTGAGGGCCTCCAGGAACCGCCGGGCGAGACGGGTCAGGTTCTCTTCCAGGCCCTCGGCGTCGGCGGGTACGCCGGCCACCAGGTCGACCATGCCGTCGATGCGGTCGGTGGTGGCCAGGACGATCTCGGCGAACAGCTTCTCCTTGTCCGCGAAGTGCTTGTAGACGGTCTGCTTGGACACCGCGGCCAGCTTCGCGATGTCGTCCATGCTCGTCCCGGAGTACCCCTTTTCCAGGAAGACGCTGGTCGCGGCCTCCAGGATCGCCTCGTGCTTGCGCGCTGAACGGCTGTCCATCACCGACATCCTCTCGATCCGTCTCGTGTCTCCCAGAACAGTACTGGACTGATCAGTACTCATGTGAGTACTGTACGGTCTAGTTCCAGAGCGCAGGGCGTTCGGCCCCGCGTACCGCGCAGACATTTGGAGTGGTTTCCCATGGACAAGGTGTTCTCCGCAGACGGCACGGCCATCGCCTACGAGCAGCAGGGCTCGGGACCGGCCGTGATCCTCGTAGGCGGCGCTTTCATGACGCGCGGTGATTCCGCCGCACTCGCCGCGCTGCTGGCCGACCACTGCACCGTGATCACCTACGACCGCCGGGGTCGCGGCGACAGCGGGGACGGTGCGGCGTACGAGGTCCAGCGCGAGATCGAGGACCTGGACGCGCTGATCGGGCAGGCGGGCGGCGAGGCCATGCTGTTCGGGATGTCCTCCGGTGCCGTGCTGGCCCTGGAGGCCGTGGCCCGGGGCAGCGCCGTCTCGCGGCTGGCCGTGTACGAACCGCCCTTCATCACCGACGACAGCCGCCCGCCGCTGCCGGCCGACTACGTCGCCCACCTGACGGAGCTCGTGCGGCGGGGGGCGTACGGCGACGCGGTTGCCTACTTCATGACCGCGGCCGTGGGCATGCCCGCCGAGGCCGTCGCCGGAATGCGCCAGGCCCCCTTCTGGGCCGGCATGGAGGCCACCGCCCGCACCCTGCCCTACGACGGGCAGGTCATGGGCGACACCATGTCCGGCCGCCCGCTGCCCGCCGACCGCTGGCGGTCCGTGACCGTGCCCGTCCTCGTCGGCAGCGGGGACGCGGGCGCACCGCACATGCTGGACGGCGCTCGCGAGCTCGCCGCACTGGCCGACAACTTCGCCCTGCACGTCTTCCCCGGCCAGGAGCACACCATCGACCCGCAGCTCCTCGCCCCCGTCCTGACCGGCTTCTTCACCGCCGGGGTGCAGGCGTGAGCAAGGTTTTCGCCAGCCTGGGCATGTCCCTGGACGGCTTCATCGCAGGCCTCGGCTCCTCTCCCGACAACCCGCTAGGCGACGGCGGCATGCGCATCCACGCATGGGTCTTCGGCGTCGAAAGCTGGCGGGAGCGCCAGAGCATCAAGGGCGGGGAGGCCAATCAGGACGACGCCATCGTCCAGGAGAACTTCTCCCGCGCGGGCGCCTACGTCATGGGGCGGCAGATGTTCGCCGAAGGAGAGGCCGGCTGGCCGGACCCGCCGCCCTTCCGCGCCCCCGTCTTCGTCCTCACCCACACCCCGCGCGAACCGTGGGTGCGGCAGGGCGGCACCACCTTCACCTTCGTGACCGAGGGCATCGACAGCGCGCTGGCCCGGGCCCGCGAGGCCGCGGGGGGCAAGGACGTGCAGGTCTCCGGCGGTGCGGACGTCGTACGGCAGTACCTCGGCGCCGGGCTGCTGGACGAACTCCAGATCCACCTCGCCCCGATCGTGCTCGGCTCGGGCGTCCGGCTCTTCGACGGGGTCTCACCCGGTCTCGGCCTCGTGCCCACGCGGGTGGTCGACTCCCCGCAGGTCACGCACCTCACGTACCGGATCACCTCGTCCTAGGGCGTGGCGTGCCGATCAGGCCGGGGCAAAAGGCAGGAGCCCCGTCGACTCTGCTCGCGCAGAGAAGACAGGGCTCCTTGGGTACTGCATATCCAACCGCGATTGGTTGGCCCAGGCGACTAGTTCGCCGGGGTGACGTTCTCCGCCTGCGGGCCCTTCGGACCCTGCGTGACGTCGAAGTTCACCAGCTGGTTCTCCTCAAGGGAGCGGAAGCCGGCGGCGTTGATCGCGGAGTAGTGGACGAAGACATCCGGGCCGCCGCCGTCCTGGGCGATGAAGCCGAAGCCCTTTTCAGCGTTGAACCACTTGACGGTTCCGGTAGCCATGAGCCCTCCTATGGGCCAAAGGGTCGCCCTGCTCCAGAACCTGCTAAGAAGTCTGAAAACTACAAAAGCCTGCGGGTCACATTCTCCGCAGGCCTCGTACTGCAAGGGAAACCAAACTGCAACTTGCGTCGAGCCTAGCACGCACCCTGCGGCCGAGACCAGAGGGAAAGATCACGTCACTCGGACGTTTGAGACCCGCCAGACGGCTGACGGAGACATGGGGGCTAGTCTCGCGATGTGGACGCCTACCGCAGCCGGCCCCGTGTCGGCCACATTCAGTTCCTGAACTGCCTGCCCCTCTACTGGGGGCTGGCCAGAACCGGCACGCTGCTGGACCTGGAGCTGACCAAGGACACCCCGGAGAAGCTCAGCGCGAGCCTCGTCCAGGGCGGCCTGGACATCGGTCCCATCACCCTCGTGGAGTTCCTCCGCAACGCGGACGAGCTCGTCGCCTTCCCCGACCTCGCGGTCGGCTGCGACGGCCCCGTCATGTCCTGCGTGATCGTCTCGCAGGTCCCCCTGGACCGGCTCGACGGCGCCCGCGTCGCCCTGGGATCCACCTCACGAACGTCCGTACGCCTGGCCCAGCTGCTGCTCGCGGAGAAGTACGGGGTGCGGCCCGACTACTACACCTGCCCGCCTGACCTGGGCCTGATGATGCAGGAGGCGGACGCGGCGGTGCTGATCGGCGACGCCGCGCTGCGGGCCTCGCTGCACGACGCGCCCCGGCTCGGGCTCGCCGTCCACGACCTGGGGGCGATGTGGAAGGAGTGGACCGGACTGCCGTTCGTCTTCGCCGTCTGGGCCGCCCGCAAGGAGTACCTGGAGCGTGAGCCGGAGGTCGTGAGGAAGGTCCACGAGGCCTTCCTCGCCTCCCGGGACGTGTCCCTGGAGGAGGTCGGCAAGGTGGCCGAGCAGGCGGCCCGCTGGGAGGCCTTCGACGCGGAACTGCTGGAGCGCTACTTCACGACGCTCGACTTCCGCTTCGGCCCCGACCAACTGGCCGGCGTACGCGAATTCGCGCGGCGGACGGGACTGACGACGGGCTATGCGCCCGACGTGAACGTGGAGCTCCTGCCGGTGGGCGTGCCGGGTCATTAGCGCGGCTTATGCCGGAATTCGCCTTTCCAGGCTTTCCGTAGAGCGGAAAAGCCGGGAAAGGTGAATGCCCGCTGTTCACCGGGAATGCGTTTCCCTTTCACCGTCCCTTTCACCGTCTCCTTCGCCGTCCCCTTCGCCGTCCCCGCGCGGGCGTGCGGGCGGGGACGCCCGGGGACACGATGAAGGGGGCAGGGGGAAGCCCCGGGGACGTCGCGAGCGTGCTCACCCAGGGGGCCGCGGGAGCTTCGCCATGACCACACGCACGATCGGCCGGGACATCACGGTCCTCGGGGACGCCCTCGAAGTGCCCGGCGTCGGTTTCATCCCGGTCAACGCCTTCGTCCTGCAGGCCCGGGAGCCCGTGGTCGTCGACACCGGCCTCGGCCTGCCCGACCGGGACTTCCTGAAGACCCTGTCCGAGGCCATCGACCCCGCCGACGTGCGGTGGATCTGGCTGACGCACCCGGACCGGGACCACACCGGCGGGATCTTCGCCCTGCTGGAGGCGGCCCCCGGGGCCCGCGTGGTGACCACGTTCCTCGGCGCGGGCGAGATGACCACGGAACGGCCGCTGCCGATGGACCGGGTCTACTTCCTTAATCCCGGCCAACGGCTCGACGTGGGCGACCGCTCGCTCACCGCCTTCCGGCCGCCCCTCTTCGACAACCCGGCGACCGTGGGCTTCTACGACGACCGGTCGCGGGCCTGCTTCAGCTCCGACTGCTTCGGCTCGCCCCTCCCGGACGGAGACCTCGCGGCCGGCGGCGACGCCGGGGCGGTCGGGCCCGAGGACCTGCGGGCCGGGCAGCTGTTCTGGGCTTCTGTGGACAGCCCCTGGGCGGCCGTCGCCGACCGGGAGAAGTTCCTCGCCACGGTCCAGCCGATCAAGGACATGGATCCCGAGCTCGTGCTCTCCACCCACCTGCCGCCGGCCGCCGGGATCGGGCTCATCGCCCGGATGATCGAGACGGTGGGCCTAGCCCCGGGCCTCGACCCCTTCGTGGGCCCGGACCAGCAGGCTCTGGAACGGATGCTGGCCGGGTTCGAGCCCATGGGCGCGGCCGGTTCCTGAGGGGTGCCCGGTGGCGTATCCACAGTCCTTGAGGGCGCCCGTGGCCGCTGCTAGCGTGCGTCGCCAGGTCACGGGGTGCGGGGCGGGGGCGTGGGATGAGGAACCGGGAACGGGCGGCCGCTCCGGGCCGCCGAGCAGCGGTGGCGGGCTGACGTGGGCATCACGCTGTTCGTGGCCGGGATCACGCTCTGGGGCGCGGCGACGGGACTCCTCCTGCCCCGGGCCGCCTACCGCCTCTCCGTCGAGGCGGGCCTGCCCCGGCGCTCGGCCTGCCCGGCCGGCCACCCGCTGACCGGCCCCGCCGGAGGCTGGCTGGGCCGTGCGGTGTGCCCCGGGTGCGGGCCCGCGGGCCGGTGGCGCGGTGGCTACGCGCCCGCCGCCGGGGCCGTGCTGGCCACCACCCTCGTCTGTCTCGCCCTCGGGGCCGGAGTCGGGGCGCGGCCCGAGCTGGCCGCCTGGCTGCTGCTGGCGCCGATCACCGTCCTGCTCTGCTTCGTCGACCAGGCCGTGCACCGGCTGCCCGACGTACTGACCCTGCCGCTGGCCGCCACCACCGCGGCCGCGCTCGGAGTGGCCGCCCTGTTCACGGGTACCGGCGGATCCTGGACGCGCGCGCTGCTGGGGGGAGTCGTCCTCGGGTCCGTGTACCTCGTCCTCCATGTGATCTACCCGCCCGGCATGGGATTCGGCGACGTCACCCTGGCCCTGACCGTGGGGCAGGTCCTGGGCTGGTACGGGTGGTTCGAGCTGATCGCGGGCACCTTCGCCGCGTTCGCCGCGGCCACCGTGCACGGGTACGCCCGGCTCGCCCTGCGCCGGGCGGAGCGCGGGAGCCCGATCGCCTTCGGCCCGTTCATGGCCGGCGGCGCCCTCGCGGGCGTGATCTACGCGGGCCTGGGTCTGGGGGTTCAGTGAGCCGGTTCGCGGGCGGGTTCCCGGGGCGTGTCCGGGACCCGGGCTCTTCGGGACATTCCGCAGGGGGCCAGACCGGGAGCCGGAGGGGCTGGCGTAGGCTGGATCGGTCCGGAGCCTTGACACAGCCGAACGCCGGGCGAACGACCCCGCCGAACGACCCAGCCGAAAGGTGACGCACCGGTGACCGACCAGGCCGCTCTCCAGTCAGTCCTCGACCGAGCCGCCGCCGGGGGCCGGATCACCCAGGAAGAGGCGCTCGACCTCTACCGCCACGCGCCGCTGCACGCGCTGGGCCAGGCCGCCGACGCGGCCCGCCGGCTGCGCTACGCCGGTACGGAGCACATCGCGACGTACATCATCGAGCGCAACATCAACTACACCAACGTGTGCGTGACGGCGTGCAAGTTCTGCGCCTTCTACGCGGCCCCCAAGGACGCGAAGAAGGGCTGGTCCCGCGACCTCGACGACATCCTGCGCCGCTGCGCGGAGACCGTCGAGCTGGGCGGCACGCAGATCATGTTCCAGGGCGGCCACCACCCGGACTACGGCGTCGAGTACTACGAGCACCACTTCTCCGCCATCAAGAAGGACTTCCCGCAGCTGGTCATCCACTCCCTCGGCGCGTCCGAGGTCGAGCACATGGCCCGGATCTCCAAGGTGTCGGCGGAGGAGGCCATCCAGCGCATCCACGCCGCGGGTCTCGACTCCTTCGCGGGCGCCGGCGCCGAGCTGCTCCCGGCGCGGCCGCGCAAGGCGATCGCCCCGCTCAAGGAGTCCGGCGAGCGCTGGCTGGAGATCATGGAGATCGCCCACAAGCTGGGCGTGGAGTCCACCTCCACCATGCTCATGGGCACCGGCGAGACCAACGCCGAGCGCATCGAGCACATCGCGATGATCCGCGAGACGCAGGACCGCACGGGCGGCTTCCGCGCCTTCATCCCGTACACCTACCAGCCCGAGAACAACCACCTCAAGGGCCGGACCCAGGCGACGGTCTTCGAGTACCTGCGCATGATCGCCATCGCGCGGCTCTTCCTCGACAACATCGCCCACATCCAGGGCTCCTGGCTGACGGTCGGCAAGGAGGCGGGCCAGCTCTCCCTGCACTACGGCGCCGACGACCTCGGTTCGATCATGCTGGAGGAGAACGTGGTCTCCTCGGCCGGTGCCAAGCACCGCTCCAACCGCATGGAGATCATCGACCTCATCCGCAAGGCGGGCCGCGTCCCGGCGCAGCGCGCCACGACGTACGAGCACCTCCTCGTGCACGAGGACCCGGCGAACGACCCGGTCGACGACCGCGTGGTCTCGCACATCTCCTCGACCGCCATCGAGGGCGGCACGGCCCACCCCGAGCTGAAGCTCATCTCCTCGAACTGACGCGCCCGTGCTGACGATCCACACCGCCGAACTCCTCGTCACCGGTCCCACCGGGACCGGTGCCGGAGCCGCGCCGCTGCCCGGCGGCGCGGTCCTGGTCGAGGGGGACCGCATCGCCCGGGTGGGCCCGTACGAGGAGCTCGCCGCGGCCTATCCGCACGCCCGCGCCCGCAGTTGGCCGGGGGTGCTGACCCCGGGGCTGCTGGTGCGCGGCGGCGACGAGTTGCTGGAGCGCACGTACTACCCGGACGACCCGTACGAGATCACCGAGCTCGGGGGCGAACCGATCAGCGGCGCCGCGGCGCTGGCGGACCTGAAGATGACCGAGCCGCGCTGGGGCAACAGCGCGCGGCGCGGCACGCAGAAGCTGCTCGCCCGCGGGGTGGTCGCGGTGGCCGGCCGCTTCACCAGCCCGGCCGTCCGGACGGCGGTGGTCCGCTCCGGGCTCACCGTCGTTCCGCCCGCGCCCTACGCGGGTCCGGCCTCCCTGGACCCGCTCGCCGGCCGGACCGCGGCCGAGGAGGCCTTCCACGGAGTCCTGGAGCCGGGCGCCCCGGCGCGGTTCGCGGTCTTCGCGGTGTCCGGTCCGGCGGAGCTGCTGGTGGAGGGCCCGACGAGCTGTGTGGCCACGGTCATCGGCGGCAGGCTGCTCCACCGTCGTCGCTGAGCTCCGCGGAGTCGGTCTGGGCGAGCGCGGACAGGAGACAGATCTGGAGGCGGCTGAGCCCGCCGAGCTTCTCGCGGATATTGGACACGTGGAATTTCACGGTGCCGACGGACAGGCTGAGCTTCTCCGCGAGCTCCGAGTTGCTCGCGCCCGTGCATAAATTCATGAATACGACCGACTCTTGGCGCGTGAGCTGAATTTCCCCTTGTGGTCCGGACTCGGCTCCGCACTCCGGCCCGGCCGCTGGTCCGGACTCGAAGCGGCTGGGCAGACTGATGCTCATGCCGTTGTCGATTTCCATGATCCCCCCCCGAGATGTTTCGATCGATTTTTCATTGTAACTGCGGGGCCAGAGGGGGGAATGGCGGGTTTCGGTCAGAACTGTGACGATCCGGTGGGGGCGGTCGATCAAGGGACGAGAGGACCTCTCACGTAATTCCCGCGCGCGTCGAACGGCCAGGCGTTGGGCCGGCAGCCCAGCAGCCCCTTGAGCTGCTGCATCATCGCCGGCGCGGGCAGCCCCGGGCCGGGGCAGGTCTCGTGGCCGCGGCCCAGCTCGTGGCCCACCTCGTGGTTGACGATCAGTGCCCGGTACTCGGCCGCGGTCCCGTCGAACTGGGGCGAACCGAGCTGCCAGCGCCGCAGGTTGACGATCACCTGGTGTCCGCTGCGGCAGTTCGTCTCCCCCTTCAGCTCCGGGGTCACCACCTGGCAGAGCCGGTCCGTGGTGGCCGGGGTGGCGATGCGCACCGTGAACTCCACCGGGCCGGACGCGGTCAGCCGGAACGCGTACCGCGGGTCGCGGGTCCAGCCGCGCGGGTCGCCGAGTACGGCGTCCACCGCGCGGGCGGCCTCGTCCGGATCGACGCCGGAGCCGTCCTCGGCCTCGACCCGGTAGCGCCGTACCGGGCCGGAACCGTGGCGGGGGCCCGAGACGGCGGAGGCCCGGAAGGTGCCGGGCCCGGTCTCCGGGACGGCCGGGGGGTTCGGGGCGGGCGTCGGCGAAGGCGGGGGCTCGGGCGTGGGCGTGGGCGGGGGCGCCGGTATGGACGGGGATATGGGCGGGGGTTCGAGCGCGGTCGTCTGCCCGGACGGCGGCGGCCGCGGGGCGGAGAGGTCCGGGCGGGGCGCGTCGGGCTGGGGCAGGAGCCCCGCCACGGCCGCCGCGACGGCCGCCCCCGAGCAGAGCGCGAGCGGCAGCACCAGCCGTGCGGGCCGGCGGCGGGCGGAACGGCGGTGGGCGGAACGGTGTTTCGTCATGTCAGAGCCGAGTCGGGTCGGGTCGCGCGGCGCCGAGTCGTGCCGCGTGGCGTCGAAGCGTTGTGCGGGCGTCGTGGATCAGGTGGAGGTGAGCTGGGCGGCGAGTCGCATCCGCTCTTCCAGTTGTGTCTTGGCCAGGGCCAGTACTTCGGCATTCTGCTCGATCAGCCGCTTCTGGTACGCGACTTCGACCGTGAACCAGATGCCCACCAGATTGGTGCGCTGTTTGCAGGCCACGTCCTGCTGGGCTGCGGTGACCGCCTGCGGAGAACCGAGGGTGGCGTCGTTGAATCCCAGCTCGGGGCTCACCGGGTTGTCGGTCTGATAGCCCTTTTCCGCCATGCACGCGGACCATTCCTTGATCGCCTTTCCGACCCGGCTGTCCTGCCGGGAACGTCCGTAGGCGTCGAATCCGAAGTTCTGCGGGACCATGATGTCCACGGAGTTCTTCACCGGTGCGTAGAGCTTGAGGAACGATTCCCGCATGCAGCCGCCCGACGGAACCTTCTTTCCGTCGACCGTGAGGGAGCCCAGCCCCGATTTCTCGGATTCCTCCTGGCTCATGGGGATGGGCTTCGCGGGATCGACCTGCTCCTCGCCGTTCAGGAAGAGCTTCTCGTTCGGTCCGAGCTGCTTGGGCGCGGGCTTGGGCGGACGGTTCTCCAGCACCGGGTTGTTGTAGCCGTAGCGCGTGGCGACCGAGGCGTCGGACAGCCCGTAGCGCCTGCTCTCGTCGCGCGGCTGCGCCACGGACCCGGCGCGCGGGGACTCGTACCGGAACCCGTAGCGCTGCATGCACTGGTCGACCAGCCTGTCCTGGGCCTTCGCCAGCTGGGAGTTCTGCTCCCCGGTCGGTACGTACGCGTCGAGCGGGAAGCGGAGGTCGGCGCTGGCCGGCAGGGTCGGAACGGCGCCGGTCGAGGGCTCCTCCGCGTCCGGGCCGCCGCCCGGGTCCGAGCCGCCGCACCCCGCCAGGGCCAGGGGCAACAAGGCGACGCCGAGGGGTCGCAACAGGCGGCGGGAGAAGGGCATGAGGGCTCCGGTGGGAGATGAGACGATGTGGGCGCGCGGATGAAGACGCGGCAGCGGTGAAGAGGTGTCAGCGGACCCAGTACGCCGAGGAGATGGCGTTCTTGAAGGTGGCACTGGCGTTGCCCGCGTAGCCCGCGGGGATCGTCCCGTGGGAGCCGCCGCGGTTCCAGTTGGTGTAGACGTCCCAGGTGAACGAGTCCAGATTGCGGTAGGACTCCGTGTAGTCGTTGGTGGTGTGACCCGCGCAGGACTGCGAGCCCTTGAAGTAGTCGTTGGCGAAGTTGACGTCGTCGAGGACGAGGTCGAACACCGAGTTGCCCTGGTTCTGGAAGCAGAAGAGACCGAACTCGCCGGACGTGATCCAGCCGTCCTTCTCGGCGGCGGTGGCCGAGCCGAGCGAGAGGCCTACGGCGGACAGGGCGAGAGCTGCTGTGACGGCGGCGCGCATGACGATGCGAGAACGCATATCTGTGCCTTTCCGTGAAGAGCGTGGGAAGCGTGGGTACCGGGGTCGGGTGCCTGCAGACACCGGACCGGCAGATGCTCGGGCCCAGCGGACCGGCCTGAAGTCAACGGGGTCCCGGCCACCCGGACAACTAGCCTTCGGGCCAGTTACGTCTGGGGTGGGTGGCTCCTACGGTGTAGGCGGAGGCGCCCTGTGCCGTACGGCGCCCGCTCCGGAGCCGGCTCGCGGCGGGAGCGTACGAAGGGGTCGATTTCCTGTGTCATCTTCACGCGTCCGGTCCGCGCCGGCGCCGTCGTCGCCCGTGCCGTCGTCGCCCGTGCTGCTGTCCCTGGCGTCCCTGATGTCGGTGGTGTTCCTGGTGTCCGGCTGCTCGGGGGGAGAGCCGGGCGGCCCGGCCGCCGCCCCGTCCGGAGCCACGGGGACCGGTACGGCGACGGCCGTCGCACCGGACCCGACCGCCAAGGACGCAGCCGATCCCAAACTGGCGGCCTTCTTCGCCTGCCTGAAGGACCAGGGACTGCCGATGAAGGACACCCCCTCGGGGGTGCAGGTCGTGGACCCGGCCAAGGCCGACCCCGCCAAGGTGCGGGAGGCCGAGACGGCCTGCGCGGCCAAGCGGGTGCGGCCCTCGGTGGACGCGGCGACGCTCGCGAAGGCGAAGGAGTTCGCCGCGTGCATGCGCGCGAACGGGGCCGCGGACTTCCCCGACCCCGACCCGGTCACCGGTGACTCCGGGGTCGACGCCGGGCTCAAGACCGACCCGAAGGCCGCGGCCGCCCTCCGCGCGTGCGCCGACAAGGTCCCGGCGGGTTCGTCCTCGGGCGTGGTGGGTGGATGAGCGCGAAGCACCGTAGGTGGGTCTTCGCGGTGGCCGGCGGGGCGGTCCTGCTCGCGGGCGCCGGAGTCGGGGCCTCGGCGCTGATCAAGTCACCGGCGCAGGTGGCGGCCGACGCGGGGCCGCCGCCGATGGACGTCCTGGTGGCCCGGGTCGAGAAACGGGTGCTCCGCGACACCGTGATCCTGCGCGGCACCGCGACCGCCACCCAGACCGTGCAGGTCACGCCGACCGCGCGGGCCGAGGGCGGGGCGGCGCCGGTGGTCACCAAAGTGGCGGCCGTCGCCGGGACTCCGGTGGAGGCCGGGCGGGTCCTGCTGGAGGTCTCGGGGCGGCCGGTGTTCGTACTGCCGGGCAAGCTGCCCGTGTACCGGGACCTCAAGCCGGGGGCCACCGGGGAGGACGTCAAACAGCTCCAGCAGGCGCTGGCCGGGCGGGGACACCCGACGGGCGGCGACAAGGCCGGGACCTTCGGCGCCGGCACCAAGACGGCGCTCACCGCCTTCTACCGCTCGATCGGCTACGACGCGCTGCCCGCGCTCGCCGACGGCGGAGAGGCGGTGGAGGCGGCGGAGGAGGCGGTGACGGCGGCCCGGCGGACCCTGGAGGACGTACGGGCCGGGGCGGCGGCGGAGGGCAAGCCCGGCGGGGCGAAGGGCGGCGGGGCGAAGGGCGGCGGGGCGAAGGGCGGCGGGGCCGGCTCGGCGGTGAACTCCGCGGTGAACTCCTCGGTGTCGGGGCCGCTCTCGGGGCCGGTTTCGGATCCCGTCTCGGATCCGGTCGCGAACCCGGGTTCCTCGCGGGCCGTGCGCCGGGCCGAGGAGGACCTGGCCAAGGCGCGGCGCGAGCTGACCGAGGCGCAGGAGGTCGCGGGCCCGATGCTCCCGGCCGGGGAGGTCGTGTTCCTGGAGGGCTTCCCCGCGCGGATCACCACGGTGAACACCCGGGTCGGCTCCGTGGCAACCGGTCCCGCGCTGACGCTGTCCGCGGGGGCGCTGGTGGTGCGGGGGCAACTCCAGGAACACCAGAAGGGGTTGGTCCGGGCGGGCCAGCGGGTGGAGATCAGGTCCGAGGTCAGCGGGGTGACGGCCACGGCCAAGGTCACCTCGGTGGCCGACACGGCCGCGGCCCCGCCCGCGCAGCCGCAGGGCGGTACCGGGGAGGGCCAGCAGCAGGCCCCGCCGGGAGCACCGGGCTACGCCATGGTCGTGGAGCCCGACAGCCCGCTGGACCCCGCGCTCGCGGGACAGGACGTACGGCTGACCGTGGAGGCGGCGGCGACCTCCGGCGACGGGCTGGTGGTCCCGGTGAGCGCGGTCTCGGCGGGCGCGGACGGGCGCACCAGCGTGTCCGTCGTCGATTCCGCGGGGAAGCGGCGGCAGGTGGAGGTCCAGGCGGGCACGACGGGCGACGGCTACGTGGAGGTGAAGCCGACCGCGGCCGGCGCACTCGCCGAGGGGGACAACGTCGTCACCGGGGTCAACCCCGGCCTGAGCGGGGCCGCCGGAGGGAAGAAGCCGTGACCCCGGCGGGTACCGGCCGCGGCCGGGTGGTCATCGAGTTCCGGGGGGTCGGGCTCGCGTACCCGGGGCCGCCGCCCGTCGTCGCGCTCACCGGCTGCGACCTGGTGGTGCGCGGCGGCGAGTTCGTCACCGTCGTCGGGCCTTCCGGGTCGGGCAAGTCCACCTTCCTCAACATCGCCGGGCTGCTCGACGCCCCCACCGCCGGCACGTACCTGCTGGACGGAGTGGACACCGGGGCGCTCGGGGACAGCGGCCGGGCGGCGCTGCGGGGCCGCCGCATCGGATTCGTCTTCCAGTCCTTCCACCTCCTCTCCCACCGGTCCGCCCTGGAGAACGTGGCCCTCGCCATGCTCTACAACGGCTTCCCCCGCCGGGAACGCGAACCCCGCGCCCGCGAAGCCCTCCTGCGGGTCGGCCTCGGGCACCGCGTCGAGGCCCTGCCCACCCGGCTCTCCGGCGGCGAACGGCAGCGGGTCGCCATCGCCCGGGCCCTGGTGACCCGGCCCTCGTTGCTGCTCTGCGACGAACCGACCGGCAATCTGGACACGGAGAACGCGGCGACGGTGCTGGAGCTCCTGGACGAACTGCACGCGGACGGGATGACCGTCCTGGTGATCACCCACGATCCGGAGGTGGCGGCCCGGGGAGGACGTACGGTCCGCATCCGCGACGGCGTGCTCGCCGAGGACGACCGGCCGCCGGTCCGGAAGGCGGCCGTACGAGGCCGTTCGGAAAGAGGCCGTTCGGAAAGAGGCCGCTCATGAAGAGGCCGCTCATGAGGAGGCCGCTCGGTACGGGGCCGCTCGCTACGGGGCCGTTCCGGCGCCGCCGGGCCGCCGAGGGCGCCGGCGCGGCCCCGCCGCTCCCCGCGCCCGAGCGGTCCACCCGCCTCGCACCGCGGGACGTCCTCGGCGAGGCCTTCGCCGGGCTGGTGCAGCGCCCGGCCCGCTCGGCGCTGACCGCGCTGGGCACCGTACTCGGCGTCGGATCCTTCGTCGCCATCCTCGGGCTGACGGCCACGACCTCCTCCCAGATCGACGCCCGCTTCAGCGTGCTCGGCGCCACCGAGGTCACCGTCGAGGACGTGGCCCGCAGCCAGGACCAGTTCGCCGGCCCCGGCTTCCCCGCCGACGCGGACGAACGCACCGAGCGGCTGGGCGGCGTACAGGACGCGGGCGTCTACTACACGGTCCGGCTGCCCGCCGACGGGACCGTCCGCGCGGCCCCGGTCGGCGACGCCGCCCGGGGCGAGCGGATCGACGTCATCGCCGCCTCACCGGGCGCCCTGCGGGCCGCCGTTCCCCGGATCGACCGGGGCAGGCTCTACGACGCCTACCACTCCGGCACCCGCCAGCGGGTCGCCGTCCTGGGCGCGGCCGTCGCCTCCCGGCTCGGCATCACCACGCTGGACACCGCGCCCGCCGTGTTCATCGGGGACGAGCCCTTCACCGTGGTGGGGATCGTCGGCAACGTGCAGCGCAAGGCGGACCTGCTCCTGTCCGTCATGGTGCCGCGCACCACCGCCGAGGAGATCTGGGGACCCCCGGAGGGCGACGGCGCCCGGATGCTCATCGCCACCGACCTCGGCGCGGCCCAGCAGGTGGCCCGGCTGGCCCCTACGGCGCTCCGCCCCGACCACCCCGAACACCTGAAGGCCGTCGCCCCGCCGGACCCGCGCTCGCTGCGCACCAACGTCTCCTCGGACCTGGGCCGGCTCTTCCTCGTCCTGGCCGGGATCTGCCTGATCATCGGCGCCGTGGGCATCGCGAACACGACGCTGGTCGCGGTCCTGGAGCGCACCGGGGAGATCGGCCTGCGCCGGGCCCTGGGGGCGCGGGGCCGGCACATCAGCGGCCAGTTCCTCGCCGAGTCGGCCGCGCTGGGCGCGCTCGGCGGCCTGGTGGGGACTTCGCTGGGCTGCGTGACGGTGGTGCTGGTGGCGGTGTTCCGCGACTGGACCCCGGTCATCCACCCGGCGACGGTGCTCGCCGCCCCCGCGATCGGCCTGCTGACGGGCCTCCTGGCCGGCCTCTACCCCGCTTGGCGAGCCTCCCGCATCGAACCGGCGGAGGCCCTGCGCCGCTGATACCGGGGCGGGGCGGGCGAGAACGCTCCGCCGAGGCTGTGATCCACTCGGCCCATGAGCTTGACGGTGGATGTCTTCGTTGTCGGTGCCGACGGCAAGAGGCAGGTGCAGGACGTTCCGGACGGATCCTCCGATTGCGCGGGTGCCGAGAGCTGGCGCACCCGGGTGTGGGGCGCGGAGGTGGTGCGCTCGCTCGGAGCCGCCTTCCTGCCGGTTCTCGCCGAGCAATCGGAGCTGTGGGTAGAACCCGAGCAGGTCCCCGCGTTCCTGCGCGAGTGCCTCCTGCTCCGCGAGAACCTGGAGCGGATCGTTGCCGGTACGGAACCCGTGCGAACGATCGAGGAGCACCGGGACACGCTCGCCGAGCGCTTGGAGATCATCGAGGATGCCGCAGGGCGGGCGGACGCCGTGGGCGGCGGTGTCCTCATCTGGTGACGGGCCCGGTCGCGCCGGCGGCACACGTACCGGTGCGGGCCGCCGGTGCGGTGCCCGGGGGGCCTGCGAGAATGGCGGGGCGGTCCGCAGGACCCTGCCGAACCGTTCGCCGAACCATTCGCACCGCACCCGAGGGGCCCACGCCAGTGACCACCGCTTCCCTGGACAAGCAGCCGCACGAAGTCGCCTCCATGTTCGACGGCGTGGCGGCGAACTACGACCTCACCAACGACGTCCTCTCCCTCGGGCAGGCCCGCCTGTGGCGCAAGGAGGTCGCCAAGGCGGTCGACGCGCGCCCCGGGCAACTGGTCCTCGACCTGGCCGCCGGCACGGCCACGTCCTCGCTGCCCTTCGCCGCGACCGGTGCGTACGTCGTGCCCTGCGACTTCTCCCTCGGCATGCTCCGCGAGGGCAAGAAGCGCAACCCCTGGCTCCCGCTGACGGCCGGCGACGCGACGAAGCTGCCGTTCAAGGACGGCTCCTTCGACACCGTCACCATCTCCTTCGGCCTGCGCAACGTCCAGGACACCGACGCCGCCCTGCGCGAGCTGTACCGGGTCACGAAGCCCGGCGGCCAGGTCGTGATCTGCGAGTTCTCGCAGCCCACGTGGGCCCCCTTCCGGACCGTGTACACCGAGTACCTGATGCGCGCGATGCCTCCGGTGGCCCGCGCCGTCTCCTCCAACCCCGACGCGTACGTCTACCTCGCCGACTCCATCCGCGCCTGGCCCGACCAGCCCGCGCTGGCCGCGCTGCTGCAGAAGGCCGGCTGGTCCAAGGTGGCCTGGCGCAACCTCAGCGGCGGCATCGTGGCCCTGCACCGCGGCACCAAGCACGCGTAGTACGGACCCGGGACCCCTCCGATGGACTACCAGGCACTGCTGGAACAGGTCGCCACCGACATCGCCCCGCTGATCGGCAGCGGCACCACCGCCGAGTACATCCCGGCGCTGGCGTCCGTCGACCCGCGGCAGTTCGGGATGGCCATCGCCGACCTCGACGGCAACGTCTTCGGGGTGGGGGACTGGCAGACGCCGTTCTCCACACAGTCCATCACCAAGGTCTTCGCGCTGGCCCTCGCGCTCGCCGAGGGCGGCGACAGCCTGTGGGAGCGGGTGGGCCGGGAACCCTCCGGCAACCCGTTCAACTCCCTCGTGCAGCTGGAGTACGAGAACGGCATCCCGCGCAACCCCTTCATCAACGCGGGCGCGCTCGTCGTCACCGACCGGCTCCAGACGCTGACGGGCGACGCGAGCAGCGAACTGCTGGACTTCCTCCGGGAGGAGAGCCAGAACCCGGACGTCGCCTTCGACGCGGAGGTCGCCGCCTCCGAGCAGGAACACGGGGACCGCAACGCGGCGCTGGCCCACTTCATGGCCGCCTACGGGAACATCGACAACCCGGTGCCGATGCTGCTGGAGCACTACTTCTGGCAGTGCTCCATCGAGATGAGCTGCGCCGACCTGGCCCGGGCCGGCCGCTTCCTGGCCCGGCACGGGCTGCGCGCAGACGGCTCCCGGCTGCTGACGCGCAGCGAGGCGAAGCAGGTCAACGCGGTGATGCTGACCTGTGGGACGTACGACGCGGCGGGGGAGTTCGCCTACCGGGTGGGCCTGCCCGGCAAGAGCGGTGTGGGCGGGGGCATCGTCGCGGTGGTGCCCGGCGCGTGCACGCTGGCCGCGTGGAGCCCCGGCCTCGACCCCCAGGGCAACTCGGTGGCCGCGGTGGCCGCCCTGGACCGCTTCACGACCCTGACGGGCCTGAGCGTCTTCTAATATCGCGCCCCTCGCACCGCTGCGCGGGCTTCGGGCCGCTGCGCCGGACTCCGTCCGGCGGTGGCGGGTCGGCGGTGGCGCCACTGCCGCGTGGGGCGCGGCCCGGTGGGCGGGTGCGGCTGGTGGTGCCCTGCGGGGCTGGGGTCCCCTACCCGCCCTTCGCCCGTTCCCCGGGGCTGCGCCCCGGACCCGTTGTCGTGTGCGGCGCCGTTGCCGGGGTCCGGGGCGGAGCCCCAGGGGGTCCGGGCAGAGCCCGGGGAACGGGCGAAGGGCGGGGAGGGGACTTCGCCCCGCGCAGCGGCGAGGGTCGCTGCGGGGACTTCGCCCCGCGCAGCGGTGCGCACCCCGCGGTCGGGGCCGGGCCGCGGCGAGCGGGGGGCGGCTCCGCGCAGCGGGGGTTACTCGGGGGCGAGGGTCAGCGCGTAGCGGCGGGCGTGGCGCCGGCCCCCGGGCAGCGGGAAGCGCTCCGCCAGGGTCATCCCGAGCCGCTCCGCCACCGCGATCGAGCGAACGTTGGCATCGTCGATCATCGCCACCACCTCCGGAACCCCAGCCCCCCGCACCCGCTCCAACGTCGCCAGCGCAGCGGCATACGCATACCCCCGCCCCCACGCGGAGCGACCGAGCCGCCACCCGATCTCGATCTCCCCGACCGGCCCCCACTCCTTCTCCGCCGGCCACGGCTGAGCCCCGGTGAAACCGAGGACCTCCCCGTCCCCGTCCAGCAGCGTCCACAGGCAGAAGCCGAGCCGCGCGTCGTGCATCCGCTGCCGCGCGGTGATCTCCTCGTAGAAGGAGAGCTCGGCCGGTCCGCCGAGGAACTCCATGACATCGGGGTCGCGGAAGACCCGGTGCCAGGCGTGCGCGTCCTCGTCCGTGGGCACACGGAGCTGGACGACGGGCAGGGGCCGGGTCGGCGGCCGGGTCGGCGTGGTGGTCACAGGGGGCAGCCCTTCGGATCGCGATCTCTCTCGCTGCATAGACTGCACATGTCTTGTGCCGTTGGGCACCCTTTATCGAGCCTTCGGGAGACCCGCCGTGACCGAGCCCCTCTCCGAGCACTCCGCGGACGTGATCGTCGTCGGGGCCGGTCCCGCCGGCTCGACCACTGCTTATTACCTGGCCAAGGCCGGACTTGACGTCCTCCTCCTGGAGAAGACGGCGTTCCCGCGCGAGAAGGTCTGCGGCGACGGCCTGACGCCGCGCGCCACGAAGCAGCTCGTGTCGATGGGCATCGACGTCTCCGAAGAGGCCGGCTGGCTGCGCAACAAGGGCCTGCGGATCATCGGCGGCGGCCAGCGGCTCCAGTTGGACTGGCCCGAGCTGGCCTCCTTCCCCGACTACGGCCTCGTCCGCAAGCGCGACGACTTCGACGAGACCCTGGCCCGCCAGGCGCAGAAGGCCGGAGCCCGGCTGTACGAGCGCTGCAACGTCGGCGAGCCCGTACGCGACCCCCGCACCGGGCACATCACCGGTGTGAAGGCGAAGCTGGGCGAGGAGAAGACCGAGGTCACCTTCAAGGCCCCGCTGGTCGTCGCCGCCGACGGCAACTCCTCGCGGCTCTCCCTGGCGATGGGCCTGCACCGCCGCGAGGACCGCCCGATGGGCGTGGCCGTGCGTACGTACTTCACCTCGCCCCGCCACGACGACGACTACCTGGAGTCCTGGCTGGAGCTCTGGGACCGGCGTGGGGCCGAGGACCGGCTGCTGCCCGGCTACGGCTGGATCTTCGGCATGGGCGACGGCACCTCCAACGTCGGCCTCGGCATCCTCAACTCCTCCTCCGCCTTCAAGGAGCTGGACTGGCGCGAGGTCCTCAAGGCCTGGTGCGCCTCGATGCCGGAGGACTGGGGCTACACCCCCGAGAACATGACGCAGCCCATCCGCGGCGCGGCCCTGCCGATGGCCTTCAACCGCCAGCCGCACTACACCAAGGGGCTGCTGCTCGTCGGTGACGCGGGCGGGCTCGTCAACCCGTTCAACGGCGAGGGCATCGCCTATGCGATGGAGTCGGGCCAGATCGCCGCCGACGTCATCGTCCAGGCCCACTCCCGCGCCACCCCCGCCCTGCGCGAACTCACCCTGCACAGCTACCCGAAGGTCCTCAAGGAGACCTACGGCGGCTACTACACCCTGGGCCGCGCCTTCGTGAAGCTCATCGGCAACCCGAAGATCATGAAGATCGCGGCCCAGCGCGGTCTGAGCCACCCGGTGCTGATGAAGTTCACCCTGAAGATGCTGGCCAACCTGACCGACCCGACGGGCGGCGACGCGATGGACCGCGTCATCAACGGCCTTTCGAAGGTCGCGCCAAAAGCCTGATCGTTCAAGGCCTGGCCGCTCGGTGGAGAGCTGAGCGGCCGGGCTCTCCGCGTGCGGCTCAGACGTTGACGATCTTCACCGTCGGTGAGCCCGGAAGCTCCTCGGAGGCCTTGCACAGCGCCGGGATGTGCGACGTGTCAGACGTGACGAGCAGTACCGGGGGAGTGCAGAGCGCGGCCGTGGCCACCACGAGTGCGTCCACGAGGCATTCGTGCCCGTCGAGGCCCGAGGCGTCCAGCAGCTTCGCCGCGGCGTCTGTCACCGCGTCGTTGACCGGTTTCACGTCGAACCGGGACAGCAGGAACTGGAGTCGCTTGGCGGCTTCTCCGGTTCGGCGCACCTCCAAGGGCGTCAGTACGGACAGCGCCACGCGCCGACCGCTCTGCTCGGCGACCTCGATGCGCGCGCGCATCCCCTCGTCACCGTCGACGTGCAGTGAAAGCCCTCGGGCGTCCAGGACGAGCGTGCCCTCGCTCTTTGCCCTGACCTTGAGGCGCTTGCTCACCACTCCTGTTCCGCCTGCCGCCGTGCTTCGGCGGAGACGGGGCCGAACGCCTTGCGGTCGGCGGTCACGACCTCGCGGAGCTTCTGTGCGGCGAGCCATTCCTCCAGGGCTTCGGCCACGACGGAGGAGAAGCCGTTCTTGCCGGTGCGCTCCTCGACTTCCTTGATCAATGACTGGGCGAGCGACACGGATCTCTTGCCGGCACGCTCGGCGGCCTGGGGTGCTACGTGACTGCTCATACCTAAAAAGTAACACCGCTGGTAGGAATTTTGGCTCTGTCGCGAGTTCCGTGAAACTCGAGATGTTGATCTCTGTAGGTCGTGATCATGCCGGGTGTCCGTCGCTGATCTTCTCGCCGTTTTGTTCCCGCACTTCGCCCGTCTGCACATCGAGTTTG
>NZ_JBWJVM010000065.1:0-49974 GCF_056428985.1 Streptomyces sp. CA189
CTCCGGGCCGGGCCCACCGACAACCCACGCGTGCGCAGGTCAGTGCGCGACCACCGCCTCCGGAGCCGCCTCGGACTTGGCCGGACCCCCACCGCCGGAGGCCCCCGCCGGCCCGGCCCCCCGCAGCGGAACCTCCTTCACGAACCAGGCGGCCGCGAAGCCGAGCACCGCGATCCCCGCACCCAGCAGGAACGCCGAGTGCGTACCCGCGGCCACCGCGTGCTGGTACGCATCCCGCACGACCTCCGGCAGCTTCGCCAGACTCGCCGCGTCCAACTGCGCCGAGCCCGCCGCGGTCGCCGCCTCGGGACCGAGCCGGTCGGTCATCGTGCTGGTGACCTGACTGGTGAACAGGGACCCCATCAGCGCCACGCCGAAGGAGCCGCCCAGCGTACGGAACAGGGTCGCCGAGGAGGACGCGACGCCCATGTCCTTCATCTCGACGCTGTTCTGCGCGACCAGCATCGTGATCTGCATGAGGAAGCCGAGGCCGGCGCCCAGCACCGCCATGTACACGCCGGACATCAGACGGCTCGTCCCGGTGTCCATGGTCGCGAGCAGGAAGAGCCCGACGACCATGAGCCCGCCGCCCATGATCGGGAACATCTTGTACTTGCCGCTGTTGGTGGTGATCCGGCCCGCGATCAGCGAGACGATCATCATCGCGAGCAGCATCGGCAGGAGGAGCAGGCCGGAGTTGGTGGCCGAGGCGCCCTGGACCGACTGCTGGAAGAGCGGCAGGTACAGCACGCCGCCGAACATCGCGAAGCCGGCCAGGAAGCCGATCACGGACATCAGGGCGAAGTTGCGGCTGCGGAAGATGTGCAGCGGCATGACCGGGTCGGCGGCCTTGGTCTCGGCGTAGAGGAAGCCGGCGATGGAGGCGATGCCGACGGCGATCAGGCCGACGATCTCGGCGGAACCCCACGCGTACTCGGTGCCGCCCCAGGTGGTGACGAGGACGGTGGAGGTGATGCCGATGGTGAGCAGCGCCGCGCCGAGGTAGTCGATCTTGGGGCGCTCCCCGTGGACCTTCTTCGGGAGGTGCAGCACCGCGGTGACCATGGCCAGGGCCACGGCGCCGAGCGGGAGGTTGATGTAGAAGGACCAGCGCCAGCCCATGTGGTCGGTGATGGTGCCGCCGACCAGCGGTCCGCCGATCATGGCGAGGGCCATCACGCCGGCCATCATGCCCTGGTACTTGCCGCGTTCGCGGGGCGGGATCAGGTCGCCGATGATCGCCATGACGCCGACCATCAGGCCGCCCGCGCCGAGGCCCTGGATCGCGCGGAAGCCGATGAGCTGGCCCATGTCCTGGGCCATGCCGCTGAGCGCGGAGCCGATCAGGAAGATGACGATCGAGGTGAGGAAGGAGCCCTTCCGCCCGTACATGTCGCCGATCTTGCCCCAGATGGGAGTGGAGGCGGCCGTGGCCAGGGTGTAGGCGGTGACGACCCAGGAGAGGTGTTCCAGGCCGCCGAGTTCGCCGACGATCGTGGGCATGGCCGTACCGATGATCATGTTGTCGAGCATGGCCAGCAGCATCGCGATCATGAGCGCCATCAGGACGACCCGCACGCTGCGCGGCTTCACCTCCTCCGAGGTGTCCGCCTTCTTCGTCTTTTCCACCATGTTCCACTCCCCTGGCGCATACGCACCGGCCGTGGGACTTACTTGCCGACCGGCTAGTTCACTACACTGGGGAAGGTAGACCCGTAACTAGCCGGGCGTCAAGTAAGTAGTCAGGGGAGAGTCATGTCCAGCAGCAGTCCGCAGCAGCGCCGCGGCGACACGCGGCAGCGCATCCAGGACGTCGCACTGGAGCTCTTCGCCGAGCAGGGGTACGAGAAGACGTCGCTGCGGGAGATCGCGGAGCGGCTGGGGGTCACGAAGGCGGCGCTGTACTACCACTTCAAGACCAAGGAAGACATCATCATCAGCCTGTTCGACGACCTCACCCGGCCGATCGACGAGCTGATCCAGTGGGCGGAGGAGCAGCCGCGCACGCTGGAGATGAAGCGGGAGGTCCTGCGCCGCTACAGCGAGGCGATGGCGGGCGGCGCGTCGCTGTACCGCTTCATGCAGGAGAACCAGGCTTCGCTGCGGGAGCTGAGCATCGGCGAGACGGTGAAGAAGCGCCTCTTCGCCCTGGTGGAGCTGCTCCGGACCGGCCAGGAAGATGCCCCGCTGACCGACCAAGTGCGGTGCGTGAGCGCCCTGTTCACCCTGCACGCGGGAATGATGTTCCTCCAGCACGTGGAGGGGGACCCGGAGGAGACCCGCCAGGCCGCCCTGGAGGTCGCAACGGACCTGATCACCCAGGCCCACCGGGGGGCCTAGCCCCTCCGTTCACTCGATCGAACGAACAAAGGCCCAGGATATTACTCTCCGTAGTCATGTCGGCTACTTTTGGTGATGTGCGCTGCGGAAGAGCCGCGGCGCCCGAGCCGAAGGCACCGCCGTCATGATGCGTCTCACCCTCACCACCGCCGCCGCCGCGGCAGCCGTCTTCGCCACCGCCCTCGTGCCGCAGGCACCCGCCGCCCCTCTCTCCTACGTCGCCCTCGGGGACTCCTACAGCGCCGCCTCCTTCGTGCGCCCCTGGAACACCGACGGATGCGGCCGCTCCGAGCAGGACTATCCACACCAGGCCGCGCGGCGGCTGAAGTTGAAGCTCACCGATGTCACCTGCTCCGCCGCCGAGGTCGGAGCGGGGCTGCTGGGTCCGCAGTCCGAGCTGAAGGGGCCACCATCCGTGCCCCCACCAGGCGGATGGACCGCCAAACCGGCGCAGATCAAGGCCGTTACGGCAGCCGCCGATCTCGTCACCGTCGGCGCCGGAGGCAACTCCGTGGGCTTCTCCGAGATCGTCGAGGCCTGCGTGAAGCGGGGCCTGGCCTCTTTCGGTACGGGCACACCGTGCACCGACCACTACGTGCGGGGCGGGGGCGCCGCAGGACTCGACGCCCGGTTCACCGCGCTGGAGGCCGACTTCGCGGCCCTGCTGAAGGAGATCCGCACGCGCGCCCCGCGCGCCGGGGTGGCGGTCGTCGGATATCCGGCCGTCGTGGACGAGTCCGCGGGCTGCGGTTGGGGGTCCTGGCACCAGCTGGGAACGGTCGCCAAGGGCGACATGCCCTGGCTCGACAGCCTGGAGCGCCGGCTCAACACCCTCTTGCGGGAGCAGGCCCGGCGGGGCGGCGCGGCGTACGTGGACACGTACTCCTCCAGCACCGGGCACGGGGTGTGCGCGACCGGCGAGCAGCGCTGGATGTACGGGATCAAGGACAGCCTGACCGGGCCGGGCGAGCAGAGCGACCCGCCCTCCGAGCTCTGCCGCTCCATCCCGGCCCGGGGCGAGGCCTGCACCGTCCTCCACCCCAACCTCCGCGGCGCCACCCACCAGGCGGACCGCGTCACCGAGGCCCTGACCGCACTGGGGGCGCCCAGACCCTGACCTTCACAACGTGACATTCAAAACGTGACATTCAGTACGCTGGCCGACATGTTGCTCGCCGGAAAGACAGCAGTCGTCACCGGGGCCAAGCAGGGGCTCGGACTCGCCATCGCGGAGCGGTTCGCGAAGGAGGGCGCGCGCGTGGTCCTCGCGGACGTCCTGGACGCCACCCGGGAGGCCGCGGAGCTCGGCGGGTGCTACGTCCGCACCGACGTGAGCGACGAGACCGAGGTCGCCGCACTCGTCGCGCACACCGTCGCGGAGCACGGCGGGGTGGACGTCCTGGTCAACAACGCCGGGATCGAGTTCGCCAAGACCATCCTCGACACCACCGTCGAGGAGTGGGACCGGCTGATGTCGGTGAACATGCGCGGGGTGTTCTTCTCCCGAGTGTTGTAGAAGCTCTCAGTCGAGGACATTGGGCCTACCTGCTCGCGCCACTGGAAGCGATTGAGGTCGTTACCCCTCACGGTTGTGGTGTCTCTCAGCCGGAGGGGAGAACGGGTGACGATCAGCCCCGGGGATCCGCTGCCTCTTGACGGCCTTCCGACGGCTCCGACCGCCGGGCGCCGCGCTGATGAGCAACTCACCCTCCTCGGAGCCCCTCAGCCGGTCCGGGTCCCTGCCGAACTCTGGCGGTCCTGGCTGGAGAATCCGGGCATCGTGGCCCGCTTCGAGGCCAAGCGCTACCCGCGGCGAGATGACCAGTGCTGGCCCTGGCTGGGGGCGGTCAGCTCCACCGGGCACGGTTCCTACCGCGCTGCGAGCCTGCCGGGGAAGTCCCGCCGCGGCACGGCCCCCGCCCACCTCTTCGCCTTCCAGCTCACACGGGGCGTGATTCCCAGGCTCGGCTGGTCGGGCACCGAAGACCCGATTCTGTGCCACCAGTGCGACAGCCACGTCTGCTCGAATCCCGCACACATGCGGCTGGGCACCACCGCGGAGAACCGCACGGAGTGGGCCCAGCGACACCGGGACCCGGGCGGCCCGCTGGCCGACCTGCGAGGGGCCGCCGGACGCACCCGCGCCATCGCAGACGCCATCCGCGCAGGCCTGGGCGCCGGAGAAACTGCCGAGCAGATCGACGAACGTATCCACGCAGCCGAGCAGGCAGGCCTCCCGTTGACCTTGTGGTGACCCGCCAGCTCAGTTCCGTCCCTGAGTTCTTGCTCGGGCACGCCCGATTAGGGGATAGTGCAGACCACTACAGCGGACAGGGTTCGTTCAACGTTGCTGTCGTTTGCGGCCTGGACAGTCCAACCGTTGCTGTTGGGGTTCGAGCGGGTAAACATGGTTCCCATGCCGAGGCCTCCTCCACCCGTTGGAACGCTCCCCAACGGGCAAGTTACGGTGGCGTCGCGAAACTGATTGGGCAACAGGCGTACAGGCGGCCCTGTGTGAGAACTGTGGAATGCAGTCGAGCACACAGCAACGGGTGTCAGGCTTTCGGTGAGGCCGGTGATTTGGATACCACGAGCGAACCAGCGGTCCCCCTCGTCAGCCGAGCCGCTCAGCCTTGAGTGCGGGCCTGTGGTTGTGGCGCCTCCTCCGCTGACAACCTGGCCAGCCGGGCATACCGCACGACTGACGTTGGGTTCCCTTGGGCGTAGAGGAACACTAGGGCCGAGGTGCCTGGAGTGGGGTGTTGTCGTGCAGATCACGGTGGCAACCAGGGTCCAATCCTGGAACCAATCGGTGTTGTCGGCGGTGACGGACCAACCGCGGGCGGTGGGCTCCGTATCGGAGAGCCAGAGACGCTCGTGGCCGCCCCCGGGCGCCCCGCCACCTCCCCCCGTTGGGACTTGACCTGACGGGCAGTTGACCACAGCAGTACGGGATTCTCCACCAGGAACAACGACGGGGCTACCCCTGTGCTGAGAGTGGGCCGCCATCACGCTAGCCCTGGCGGGCTTTGGTTCCGCATTTTCTTGTCCACCCGCAGAGGGGATCGTGGCACCGATGACAAGCACTGCGATGGCTGATGTCATGGCGGGGATTCGGAAACGTCTCATCTCGACCTCACAAGTTTTGTGATGGCTGGGAATTCAGCATGCCCGGTCAACCGATAGCAATCCGTCGTGCCACCCATTCAGCGCAAGAAGAATCGATCCCGCGTCCCGTGTGATCTGCAAGTCTGTACGCCGTTCGCTTGCATTGGGGGGTCTTCACCCCGGATATGGCAGATCAGGTGACGGCGCCTGCCGTTGATCTAATGGGCGATAGCTGAGGTCGCTGCAAGCACCTCCTCGATGCCGGTCGCTGGCGTCAGCACGACGTCCTCCGCCCCCGGTGACGGCGCGCCCCGGTGCAGGCTCGCGCTGACCGCCGTCAGCCCGAGGGTGGCGAGGAGCGCGCAGGCCATCGCGGCCGTCCGCGGCCATCCCCTCAACCGTCGCCGGGGCCGGGGCTCTTCGGCTCCGCGCACCGCGCGCAGGCCGTCCAGGACGCGTGCGCAGCCGTACAGGAACATCCCCGCACCGAAGGCCGTGGCGACGACGAGGAGCGTGACGTCCGGCCACGCCAACGCCAGAGCGCCGCACCCCGTCGCGGCCAGCGCTCCGAGCAGGGCGGCCGCCCGCTCGTCCCCGGCGGTGCGCAGGGCGGCCACCAGGCGCGCGAGACCGCCGGCCACCAGCGCCACGCCGACGATCAGGGCCAGGGCGTCGAGCGACGGCCCCGGGTAGCCGGCGACCAGTGCTGCGGCGGCGAGCCAGACCGCACCCGCGACCGCAGTCCAGCGCGGCGCCGGTGTCCGCGCCGACCGGGCCGCCGCCGCGAGGTCCGCGACGCCGGTGACCGCCAGCGCTGCGACGACCAGTGCCCGCAGCACCGCGAGCGAGGCGAACGGCCTCAGCGCGATCGTCGCCCCGAGGCAGACGCAGACCGCCCCGAGCAGCAGGGCGAGCCACCAGGGAACCCGTCGCCACCACTGCCGATCATGGGATGAACCGCCTATTTCGACCATCATTGACGCACGGTAGCCGCAGCCAGCGCTTCCAGCTCGTTCGCCCGGCCGGTCGGCCGGGCAGGTGGGCGGGCAGGCAGGCGGGCGGGCAGGCGGGCCGGCCCCTCTATGGTGATCGCCGCCGAGGAACGCGGGGAGTCCTGCGGACCGTTGACGGTGGCACGCTCGGGGGGAGCGGGGACATGGACGCGCAGGTGAACGGCGTGGGGTCCGGCGGACGGACCAGGCGCGCCCTGGCCTTGAGGGCGGCGGCCTTGGTCGCCCTCTGCTCACTCGCCGCCGGGTGCTTCTCCTTTGACGCCGAGGAGATGGGAGCCGTCTGGGACACCCCCGCGGACCGCAAGGCCGAACAGCACGGCAACGGGGCCTGGCTGTCCGGCGACACCCTGGTCCGCAGCCGCTTCGACGCGGTGAGCGGGTACGACGCCCGGACCGGCGAGCGGAGTTGGGAGTACGTGCCGCCCGGCCGCTCGGCGGTGTGCCACGTCACCGCCGACACCGCCGGCTCGGTGCTGGTCCTCACCCGCGACGGGGAGGGCGCCGCCGCCTCCGCCAAGGGCGAGTTCTGTGCCACGACCGTCGCGATCGACATGAAGAGCGGCCGCGAGATCTGGCAGGCCCCTCTTTCCGACAGTCTGCACGGGCTCCGCCGCTTCCAGTCCTCTCCGGTGTCCGCCGGCAGCGGCATCGCCGTGTTCCTCACGCAGGGCGAGCTGCAGGCCGTGGACGTGCGCAGCGGGCAGCCGCGCTGGAAGGCGGCCCTGCCCAAGGGCTGCGTCCCGGGCAGGACCATGGTGGCCGAGCGCCAGGTCGCCGCCCTCCTCGCCTGCGGTGGCACCGACAACCCCTGGGGCGACAAGGTCCCGAGGGACGCCGAGCGCCAGGTCGCCGCCTTCGACCCGGCCACCGGCGCGCTCCTGTGGTCCGCCCCGCTCGGGGGCCGCAAGCCCATCCGCTGGGACGCCCGTGCGGAGTTCGTCTCGGCCGACCCGTTGGTCGTGGCCGCCTCGTCCTCGGGCGACTCCGATTCCGGGGCCTACTTCTCCTTCGGCGGCGACGGCCGCCCGAACCCGCCGATCGATTTCAGTGGTGACTACGGTCAGATTCGGCTCAACGACCGACTGCAAGCGGCGGTGGACGAAAGCAGGCTCTACACCTCGACCTTCCACCAGGGGCAGCGCAGCCGTGACAACACCTACCGCCTGACCGCCTTCGACCTGGCCACCGGAGAGCCGGTCTGGGGCGGAACCAGCGCCGACGACCGCCTCGACGGCGACACCGGCTACCACGTCCTCCCCCAGGAAGGGAAACTCACCGTCCTCACCTCGCGCGCCCGCAGCTCCCACCACGGCGTCCGTGTCCTGGACGCCGCCACGGGCAAACAGCGCGACGCCCGCAGCTTCCCCGAGGACCACGACACGGTGGACACGCTCTTCCCGTACGGGGACCGGCTCATCGGCGCCCGCTACGGGTCGCAGACTGCGCCGTCCAAGCCCTTCACGGCCTACGAGGGCTTCTGACCGCTCACCGCGGCCGTGTCAGGGCCGGAGCGTGGAGAGGAACGCCCTGGTCGCGGGTGTCGGGTTGAAGCTGCTCCAGACGAGGTATTCGACGCGGCTCGGCCCGTCGGTGAGGGGGAGGGCGCGGACGGACGGATTGCTCCGGACAATGGCGGCGGGGAGGAGGGCGACGGCGAGGTCTCGGCCGACGATGCGCGTCATCAGGTCGACGGACATCATTTCGTAGGCGACTTCGCGCTCCAACTCCGCCGCTTCGAAGGCCCGGTCGCTCTGCACCCGGCCCGGGGAGCCGGCCGGGAAGTCGGCGAAGGGGGAAGCGGCGAGTTGGCGGAGGCTGACCCGGTCGCGGTCCGCGAGTGCGTGCGTGGGCGAGACCACGGCGACGAGCTGTTCCCGGGCCAGTTCCAGCGCGGCGACGCCCTGTGGCTCGTGGCCGGCCGGCAGGCCGAGGAAGGCCACGTCCAGGTCACCGGCGGCGACCTCGGCCGTCATGGCGTCACTGGCGCCGACGTGCAGACCCACCCGCACCTGGGGATGCCGCTCGCGGAACCGCTGGAGCACCTCGGCGATGTCGACCGCGACCACCGTGGGGATGGTCCCGATCAGCAGCCGCCCCCGGACCTCGCCCACCGCCGCGGCCGCGTCGGTCACGGCCCGCTCGGCGGCCTCCAGGCACTGCCGCGCGCCGACGAGGAAGGCCTCGCCTGCCGGTGTGAGCTCCACCCGCCGGCTGGTCCGGGCGAACAGCTTGGCCCCCAGCTCGCGCTCCAGGTTCCCGATCTGGCGGCTCAACGCCGATTGGGCGACGAAACAACGCGCGGCGGCCCGGGTGAAGTTCCGGGTCTCCGCGACGGCGACGACGTACCGGAGCTGTCGGAGTTCCACGTGATCCATCTTCTTCCGCGATCGGTTCGATGACAATCATGTCTTGGACGCATGGATCGTGGCGGGCCGAGACTTCCCGCATGACCACTTCCCCGCCCCGGCAGCAGATCCCGTCGCCCGCGCCCACCACACGCTCCGCGGCCGTGCGGCGCCGGGCCGGCGGCACGGTCGCGCTGATCGCCGCCACCGCGCTCGCGCCGGCCGCCTGGGGGACCACGTACGCGGTGACGACCGAACTCCTGCCGCCCGGCCACCCGTTGTTCGCCGCTGTGCTGCGGTCGCTGCCCGGCGGGCTGCTTCTCGTGCTGGTCGCCCGGGTACTGCCGCGCGGTGCGTGGTGGTGGAAGGCGGCCGTGCTCGGCACCCTCAACATCAGCGCCGTCTACGCGTTCCTGTTCGTGGCCGCCGAGCTGCTTCCCGGCGGTGTCGCGGGGACCCTCGCCGCCGTCCAGCCGATCATGGTCGCGGGGCTCGCGGTGGTGGTGCTGCGGGAACGGGCCTCGGCCTGGCGGATCGGCTGGGGTGTCGCCGGAGTGGTCGGCGTCGGGCTCGTGATCCTCGGACCGAACGCGCGGCTCGACGGGGTCGGGGTCCTCGCGGGGCTCGCCGGGGCCGGGTCGATGGCACTGGGGATCGTACTCACCAAACACTGGGGGCGTCCCGCCGGAGTCGGCCCGGCGGCGCTCGCCGGCTGGCAGCTCACGGCCGGCGGACTCGTCCTGCTCCCGCTCGCCGCCGTCTTCGAAGGGGCTCCCCCGCACCTCGACGGGTCCGCGGTGGCCGGGTACCTGTGGCTCGGCACCGTGGGCGGCTTCATCGCCCAGGTGCTGTGGTTCCGCGGCCTCGGGCGCCTTCCGGTCACCGCGACGGCCATGCTCGTCCTGCTGTCACCACTGGTCGCCGCGGTCATCGGGGCGCTGCTGCTCGGCGAGGCCTTCACCGCGGGCCAACTCGCCGGATTCGGCCTCGCCCTGGCGGCGCTCGTCGCGGGCCAGCTGACCCCGGGCCGGAAGGCACGGCCTAGCGGGCTTCCCGGGACTCCCGCCACTGCGCGAGTTCGGCTTCGACGTCGAATTCCTTGAGGTTCAGCGGGGGGCCGGGCGGGGGCCTGCGCAGGGCCGCGCGGATCTTGTCGTTGACCTCCGTGAGGAGGTCGCGGACCTGCCGTTCGGTGCGGGCGGCCTTGACCGCCTCCCGGGCGTCCTCCGCCTCCTTGCGGAGCGCGAGCGCCGGCGGGAGGACCGCGAAGCCCTCGCGGTGCAGTTTGCCCTTGATCCACCAGAGCTCGTCGTACGGGGCGTCGAGCGAGGCCAGGGGCTTGCCGAAGCCGGGCAGGGCCTCGATCTCGCCGCTCTCCTCGGCCCGCCTGATCTGGCGGTCCACGAAGGATTCGAAGCTCACGCCAGGCGGTTTGCGCTCGGTCACGTTGCCTCCCCAGGGGTCCCCGCCAGCATAACTCCGCGGGCTGGGGAGAGGGTTGCGCACCGTAATCGCCTTCGGTCTCAGAGGCGGCGGTCCGACTCCTCGATCGGGACGTCGTTGATGCTGGCCTCGCGGCGGCGCATCAGGCCCGCGGCGTCGAACTCCCACTGCTCGTTGCCGTGGCTGCGCCACCACTGGCCGCCCACATCGTGCCATTCGTACGTGAAGCGCACCGAGATGCGGTTGTCCGTGTACGCCCACAGCTCCTTGCGCAGCCGGTACTCCAGCTCGCGCTCCCACTTGTCGGCGAGGAAGGCGCGGATCTCGGCGCGCCCGTTCAGGAAGCGGTCGCGGTTCCGCCAGGCGGAGTCCTCGGTGTAGGCGAGGGCGACGCGTTCGGGGTCGCGGCTGTCCAGGCGTCCTCGGCGGCCTGCACCTTGGCGCGGGCCGACTCCTCGGTGAAGGGCGGCAGCGGCGGTCGCACGGGGGAAGGAGTGGCGGTCACGGTGGGACACCTCTCGTCATCGGCTGGACTGGACGCTGCCTTCACGCCCGCTGCCCCGATGGACGACGAAGAGGCCCGAACCCGCCTGCTGGACGCCGCGGAGACGCTGTTCTACGCCGAAGGCGTCCAGGCCGTGGGCATGGACCGCATCCGCACGGAGTCGGGCATCCCGCTCAAGCGGCTCTACCGCCTCTACCCGGCCAAGGAATCCCTGGTCACCGCCTACCTGGAGCGCCGCGACCGCCGCTGGACGGCGAGCCTGAGGGCAGCGGTCGCGGGGCAGGACGACCCCGTCGGGGCGCTCTTCGAGTGGCTCGCGCGGTGGTTCTCGGAGCCGGACTTCCGCGGCTGCGCCTTCCTGAACGCGTACGGGGAGCTGGGGACGGGCCCCGCCGGAGTGCTGGACGTCGTACGCCGCCACAAGGCGGAGCTACGGGCGCTGCTGGCCGGCATCGCCGGTCCGGGCCGGGAGGCCCTGGCGGAGCACCTGCTGCTGCTGGTCGAGGGGGCGACGGCGGTCGCGGCCCTGGAACCGGGCCCGGGGGCGGCGGTGCGGGCGCGCGAGGCGGCGTACGTCCTGGTGCGGGTCGGCGGAGGGATTCACGCGGCTGCCGAGTGACCGGTTACGCGTCGGTCACACGTGGGCCGCATTTTCAGCTTTTAACTGGTGTTGGGATTTTTGTCCACCGGAAGACCGCATTCGGCGGTCGCCCTCCGGTTCCGTCGCCTTTCCTCGCGGAGGAAACACCCTTGTCTGCTTCCCGCTGCACGTCGGCCGCCCTGGTCGTCGCGGCCGTCACCGCGACCTGCCTGCTGCCGGCCGGGCCGGCCTTCGCCGCCGACTCGCCGCACATCCGGTTCTCCCAGCCGTACGTCCCCTCGATCGCCGCCGGAAAGACCGGCCGCGTGGTGATCGTGGCGGAGACCGGCGGCGATCCGGCGCTCAGCAGCAGCTTCCGGATCACCGCGCCGGAGCGGACGACCTTCCCCGAGGCCCGCTTCTACTGGAACGGCGACCGCGCCGGGGCGTCCTGCACCCGCTCGGGCGACGCACGGCAGCTCACCTGCGACGCCGCCACCCGCGCGGGCTTCTCCTTCCCGGCGGAGAGCGGCACCCGGCTGGGCGTACTCGTACGGGTGGACGCGGACGCTCCCGAGGGCACGACGCTCGACGGCGGCGAGTGGGCGGCCGGGGCCGGGTCCTCGCCCGGTCTGTACGCGGTGTCCACCCCGGTGACGGGGCCCAGGGGCGACGACGGTCAGGACGGGCACGACGGGAAGCCGGGCCACGACGGAAAGCCCGGCCACCACGGCAAGCCGGGCCGCCCCGGCCCCAAGGGCGACAAGGGGGACAAGGGGGACCAGGGCGAGCGCGGCGAGAAGGGCGACCGCGGGGACCGCGGCGACCGCGGCGAGAAGGGGGACCGCGGCGAGAAGGGCGACCGCGGGCCGCAGGGCCCCAGGGGCGACCAGGGACCGAAGGGCGACGCCGGCCCCCAGGGCCCGAGGGGCGACACGGGACCGGCCGGAGGCCCCCCGGGCCCGAAGGGCGACACCGGAGCCCCCGGTCCGAGGGGCGACACGGGACCGGCGGGCGGCCCGAAGGGCGACACCGGTGCACCGGGCCCGAAGGGCGACACGGGCAACACGGGCAACCCCGGCCCGACGGGACCGGCGGGAGTACCCGGACCGGGCGGACCCCAGGGCCCCAAGGGAGACACCGGTCCGGCCGGCGGACCCAAGGGCGACAAGGGTGACAAGGGAGACCGGGGCGACCGCGGAAACACCGGCCCGGCCGGACCGACGGGATCGCGCGGACCGGGCGGACCGAAGGGCGACCAGGGCCCCGGCGGACCGAAGGGCGACCGCGGACCGGGCGGACCCAAGGGAGACCAGGGTCCGAGGGGTCCGAAGGGCCCGAAGGGCGACCAGGGCAAGCCCGGCAAGTGCAAGTGCGGCAAGGACCACGGCGGTAAGGACCACGGTGGCAAGGACCACGGCGGGAAGGACCACGGCGGGAAGGGCAACAAGCCCGGCAAGCCGATGGCCCGCATCGTCAGCGACAAGCTGCACGTCCGCACCGGCCCCGGCACCCACTACGGGAAGACCGGCGTGATCAAGCACGGCGCCCAGGTCCAGGTGATGTGCAAGACCAACGGCACCTCGGTCGACGGCAACTCCATCTGGTACAAGCTCGCCGACGGCCGCGGCTGGATCTCCGCCCGCTACGCCGCGAACCTGAACCGCATCCCCACCTGCTGACCGGACCGGACCCGGCCTGACCAGCCGGACCCGGCCGGACCAGTCTGATCACCTTCGGTGCGCACCGAGGCTTCCGAGCCCCGGCGCGCACCGAAGTCGTTCCTTCCGCCGAGGCGCCCGCAGCGCGGCGTTCGCGGCCCCTCGAAAGCCGCGGAAATAATCTCCGGCGGTGATGTCGAGAACCCGTGCCCTGCTCCGTCTCCTCAGTGACCGCGGCCAGAATGGGCCGCACAGCACCGAGGAGACCACCATGGCCAAGTACCTGCTTCTCAAGCACTACCGCGGCGCCCCGGCCGCGGCCAACGACGTCCCCATGGACCAGTGGTCGCCGGAGGAGATCTCGGCCCACATCCAGTACATGAGCGACTTCGCGGCACGGCTGGAGGGGACCGGCGAGTACGTCGACGGTCAGGCGCTCGCTCCCGAGGGCACCTGGGTCCGCTACGACGGCGAGGGCCGCCCGCCGGTCACCGACGGCCCCTTCGCCGAGACGAAGGACCTGATCGCCGGGTGGATGGTGATCGACGTGGACAGCTACGAGCGCGCCGTCGAGCTGGCCGGGGAGCTCTCGGCGGCCCCCGGCGCGGGCGGCAAGCCGATCCACGAGTGGCTGGAGCTGCGCCCCTTCCTGTCGGCGCCGCCGAACATCGCCGAGTGCCACTGACGTGGACGAGGCCCTGCTCCGGAGCCTCACCCCACAGGTCCTCGGGATCCTCGTCCGCCGCGGAGCCGACTTCGCGGCGGCCGAGGACGCCGTCCAGGAGGCCCTGCTCGAAGCGGTCCGGGTCTGGCCCGAAGGCCCGCCCCGGGACCCGAAGGCCTGGCTGGTCACCGTGGGCTGGCGCCGGTTCCTCGACGCGACGCGGGCGGACACCGCCCGCCGCCGCCGCGAGGACCGGGTGGAGGAGGAGCCGGCGCCCGGCCCCGCGCCCGCCGTGGACGACACGCTCCAGCTCTACTTCCTGTGCGCCCACCCCTCCCTGAGCCCCTCCTCCGCCGTCGCGCTCACCCTGCGCGCCGTCGGCGGACTCACGACACGGCAGATCGCCGCGGCCTACCTCGTCCCCGAGGCGACCATGGCGCAGCGCATCAGCCGCGCCAAGCGCACCGTCTCCGACGTCCGCTTCGACCGCCCCGGCGATGTCGCCACCGTCCTGCGCGTCCTCTACCTGGTCTTCAACGAGGGCTACTCCGGCGACGTGGACCTCGCCGCCGAGGCCATCCGCCTCACCCGCGGCCTGGCCGCCTCCATCGACCACCCCGAGGTGTCCGGCCTCCTCGCCCTGATGCTGCTCCACCACGCCCGGCGCGCCACGCGCACCGCCCCCGACGGCAGCCTCATCCCGCTCGGCGAGCAGGACCGCACCCGCTGGGACACGGCCCTGATCGCCGAGGGCATCGGGATCCTCCACCCCGCCCTCGCCCGCGACCGGCTGGGCGAGTTCCAGGCCCAGGCCGCCATCGCGGCCCTGCACGCCGACGCGCAGACCGCCGAGGAGACCGACTGGGTGCAGATCGTGGAGTGGTACGACGAACTGGTACGCCTGACCGGCAGCCCGATCGCCCGCCTCAACCGCGCCGTGGCGGTCGGCGAGGCCGACGGCCCCCGCGCCGGCCTGGCGGCGCTCGCGGAACTCGACGCCGCGCTCCCCCGCCACACCGCGGTCGCCGCGTACCTCCACGAACGCGACGGCGACCTGTCGACGGCGGCCCGCCTGTACGCCGAGGCGGCCCGCCGGGCTCCCAACCTCGCGGAGCGCGACCACCTGACCCGCCAAGCGGCCCGCCTGAACTCCGCCCGGCGGAGCGACTGACCCTGCCGTAGGGCAGGGCTCGCCAGGTGCGTCCGACGTCGACCACGTCGCGGATCGCGGTCCTAAGAGGCGACCTCGCCCGCTCCGCATGCCGCCGGGGTCGCAATGTCGGACACTCCTGTATACGGGCCGAAAATTTTACCCGGCCCCTAGTGAAGGTGCCCGGTGTGCTTGAGGTCCCGCTCTGGCTGTGGGGGGCGTTCGCCGCGACGGTGGTCGTGTCGCTGGCGGTGGACTTGCTGTCCCACCGCACCGCGCACGTCATCGGCTTCAAGGAGGCAGCCGCCTGGAGCGGCCTGTGGGTGAGCCTCGCCCTGATCTTCGGCGGGGTCGTCTTCCTCGTCCTCGGCACGACCGCCGGCACCGAGTACACGACGGCCTGGCTGCTGGAGAAGAGCCTGTCGGTCGACAACCTCTTCGTCTTCGCCGTGATCTTCGCGTATTTCAAGGTGCCCCGCGCCTACCAGCACCGTGTGCTGTTCTTCGGCGTCATCGGCGCGCTCGTCTTCCGCGGGATCTTCCTCTCCCTCGGCGTGGCCGTGGTCAGCCGCTTCACCGCGGTGCTGTTCGCCTTCGCGGCGGTGCTCTTCTACAGCACCTACAAGCTCCTCAAGGACGAGCAGGAGAGCTTCGACCCCGGCAAGAGCTTCGCCGTGCGGCTGCTCCGCAAGCTCATCCCCGTGCGGGACGAGTACGCCGGGGCGAAGTTCTTCGTCAAGGAGGCCGGCGTACGGATGGCGACCCCGCTGCTCGCGGTGGTCGCCGCGATCGAGGCCGCCGACCTGATCTTCGCCGTCGACAGTGTCCCTGCCGTCCTCGCGGTCAGCGACGATGCTTTCATCGTCTACACCAGCAACGCGTTCGCCATCCTCGGACTGCGGGCCCTCTACTTCATGCTCGCAGGGCTCCTGGACCGCTTCCACTACCTGAGCAAGGGCCTGGCGATCATTCTCGCCTTCATCGGCGTCAAGCTCATCCTCCAGGCGTCCCACAAGATGATCAGCCCCGGCGTCCCGGAAATCCCCTCACCGATCAGCCTCGCAGTCATCGTCGTCGTCCTGACGGGTTCCGTGGTGCTCAGCCTCAGAAGGCCCGTCCCGATAGGCGTTCTGGAACAGACGGAGGAACAGGGGGAGGAACAGGGGGAGGCGGGTGCGCCGGGGATCAGTCAACTTCCCGACGCGCCAGAACGGGCATATCGTAAAAAGATGGTCAAAATGAAGCGCAAACGCGAAGCGTACGTGTGTCCGACCTGCAAGAAGTCCGTGCCGGTCGCAGTCCACCGCCACAAGACCCTCGGCGTATTCGTTCCTCTGTGGGGCCCGGGCGCATGTCAAAACCGCGACTGTCCCGACTTCCGGCTGGACCCCCGCCGCGAGCACTCTCCGGACCAGTAACGAGGCGGGCGGCGACCCGACGCAAGGAGACGCCGTCCGCCACCGGCCCGACTGAGCCGTCAGCCGCTGTGCCGTCGCGTCATGCGCGCTCGTACGCCGTGTCACCGACGATGAGCAGATCCTCGTACTCGAAGGCCTCGCCCGACGGAGTCTTGCGGTAGTGGAAGCGGCGGACGTCGCGCTCCTTGCCGGTGGCGGCGTCGAGGAGGAACAGGTTCACGGCCGGGAACACCCCGAAGTCAAAGCGTTCGCCGATCGCGGTCAGCCTCCCGTCCTGGAGGTGGAAGACACTGACGTTGGCGTCGAGGCCGGTCTTCCATACCTGCCGTCCGGTGGTCAGGTCGAAGGCGAAGGCACTGTGCCGCGTGCCGACCTTCTTCACGTAGAGGCCGCCGAGGAGGTAGAGCCTGTTGCCGTCCACCACCTCGTGCGAGCCGTAGAGGGTGATGGTCGGGTTGGGCCGGCCGTCCTTGCCGAACGAGTAGTAGGCCCCGAGGCCATTCACGACCAGCGGGTCGGCGGAGACGACCTTCGCGCTGCCCAGGCCCCACGTGGCGGGCTCCCGGTCGCCGAGCGGGTGGGACCACAGGAGTGCGCCGGTGGCCGGGTTGAAAGCGGCCGCGTGCACTTCGGCGTCCCTGGGGATGATCCTGTCCTGGTCCTTCTCCTTGCCGCCGCAGGCGAGGAGCACGCCGATGTGGCGCACGGCCGGCATGGCCCGGGCGGGGATGCAGTCCGTCGGTACGGGAACCGCCCAGCGGGGCGTGCCGGTGCGTATATCGAGGGCGCGCAGTCCCTGGTGGGCGAGCACGGCGAGGCCACCGCCCGCGGTCACCGGACGATGGTCGGAGTCGATCGGGCGCCCGTCCCGGGGCGGCGCGGCAGGGACGGCGGTGCGCCAGAGCTCGCGGCCGTTCTTCATGTCGACCGCGGCGAGCGTGGTGCACAACTGCCCCTTGTCCGAGGCGGGCCGGTTCTCGTCGTCGCGTGTGACGACCATGACGGACTGGTCGACGTCGGCCGCGGCGGCACAGATCTTGGCGTTGCCCGGCGGCCGGTACTCCCAGACCTCTTTGCCGCTCCCGGCGTCGTAACCGGCCGCCGCGTTCAACCGGCTCTGCACCAACGTGTCGCCGACGAGCCAGTCCTCGTCCCCCATGTGGTCCTTCCAGTACCCGTCGCCCAGGTCGGAGGCCTTGATGGCGGGGGTCTTCCAGGCGACGTCCATCGAGTCGCCGGGGAACCGGCCCGCGACGAAGACGGATGCGACGGCGACGACGCAGACCAGAGCCGCGATCGCCCCGCCCCGAATCAGGATGCGACGGTTCCGGTCCCCGCGCGCGGACGCATCGTCGTTCGGCTCGTCGACGCTCGGCTCGGCGTCGTTCGACCGCGTCGTTTCCGTGGCCATGCTCGCTACTCCCCCCAAGCGTGACGCCGCCGGTCGGCAGACGGGGCGTCACGCGGCTCCCTCAGCGCGATGATCATAGACAAGGGTCGGCGGGCGACTGCTCCTCGCGTACGGATCTCACTCCGGCGCAGCCACTGACCCGGCCAGGTACCCGGCGGCCCCCGCCACGGGCAGGCTCGCCCAGGTCCGCGTACCACCCCCGGGCTCCCGGGACTCCCCGAAGCCCCACGCCCCGCCGCAGTCCCTGACGACGGCGGCCATCACCCGCAGGGCGGCCCTGCGGCGGGCCTCGCAGTGGGCGGCGAGGCGGGGGTGGGAGTGGGGCGGGTGCCCGTCGTAGACGGTGAGGCGCAGAGCCCCCTCGCGGTGGCGGAGGGCGAGGTACAGGCTCCGGCCGGGGTCCAAGTACCAGGCCGCCGCGATGAGTTCCCCGACCACCTGCACGGCGGCGGGCGCGACCCGGTCGAGCCGGTGGGCGTGCAGCACGGACCGTACGGTGCCGCGCGCGATCTGGGCGCTGTACGGCTCCCCGGGCACGGTCAGGCTGCACGACAGCCCGTCGGGGGAAGGGGGCGAGTCGGCCTCCGGCGGACAGGCATCGAAGCAGCCGGGGCTGGGGGGCATGAAGGGGCTGAGCATGACGGACTCCCTGTCGTGAGCTCGGTTGCTCTCGCGTTTGGTGGGGGCAGTGGCTCGTCGCCGAAGCCGAGGCCGAGGCATGCTGCGGCGATGCACTTCCAACTCCCTTGCGTGAGCGGTGCATTACTGAATGTAGCGCGAGCGGGCCTTTTTTGGCCCCCCGGGCGGGAGAAGTCAGCCGTTCGTGGCACGAGGGGCTGGCGACGCGTAAGACTGCACCCCATGACCGCGAGGACAGCTCCCACCGAGCGCCAGAAGCGACTGGGATACGAACTGCGCCGAATGCGCACGTCAGCAGGGATGTCGGCCGAGTTCGCTGCGAGCCTCCTGGCTGTGGACCGGGGCGCGATCTCCGCGATGGAGTCGGGCACACGCGCCATCTCGGCCGACCGGATCCGCACCCTGGCAGCCAACTGCCAGGTGGACGACGAGCGGTACATTGCCGGACTGGCGGACATGGCCCTACCCGCCGGCCCGCGATGGTGGGACCGCTACAGGGGTCAAGTACCGCAAGGCTTCCTGGACATCGCCGAGTTGGAGTCCCGCAGCATCCGCATGCGGGTTGCGTACCCGCACCACATGCCGGGGCTGCTCCAAACCTCGGACCACGCCCTCGCGGTGTTCCGCATGGTCATCCCCGCGCTCCCCGAGCACGAGATCGCCCTGCGGCTGGCACTGCGCGTCGAGCGCCAGAGCGTCCTGGACGGCGAGAACGCTCCCGCGTTCGTAGCCGTCGTGCATGAAGCCGCCCTGCGGTTGCGGTTCGGCAGTGCGGACGTCCTGCGGGCACAGCTGAACCACTTGATCCAGCGCTCCGAACAGGACAATGTGACCTTGCTCGTCCTCCCGTTCGAGGCGGGCGGCTTTCCGGGAGCAGGGCAAACGGTGCTCTACGCGGAAGGGCCGACGGCGCAACTCGACACCGTGCAGATCGACAACTCGCACGGGCCCGACTTCCTCCACGCCGAGACCCAACTCGCGAAGTACCGAGCTCATTTCGAGCTGATGGAGCAGATGGCGCTGTCTCCGGGGGCATCCCGGGACTTCATCCATTCCATCGCGAGCGAACTGTGAGAGGGGACATCGTGACCGACGTGACCTGGGAGGACCCCTTCTGCGGCGAGGGGAACTCCTGCTACCGGATCGGCGTGGACGGGGACGGCAACAGCTACATAGCCCTGTCCGGCCAGGAGGACACCTACCTCACAGACACCCGCGAGGCCCTGCAACAGCTCATCCGGGACATCAAGGCCGGCAAGGCCGACCACCTGCTGACGGACTGAACCCCGCCCCCGCCGGAGCGGGTGACGGGGTCAGGTCCGGCTCTACTTGACGCTGCGGGGGAAGGTGATCTCCACGCGGCGGTTCTTCTTCTGGCCTTCTTCGGTGCTGTTGTCGGCGATCGGATAGTCCTCGCTGTAGCCGCGTACGTCGTACGTGACACCGGAATTGGTCACCGTCTTCGCCAGCTCGGCCTGCACCGCGTCGGCGCGCTTCTTCGAGAGTTCCTTGCCGTGCTCGTAGCTTCCCTGGTCGTCGGTGAAGCCGAAGACCCGGACGTTGGTGGCCTTCTGGGTGTTGATCTCCTGCGCGATGGCCTGGATGCGGGCGGCGGCCTGGGCGTTGAAGACGGCACTGTCCTCGGGGAACATCACCTCGGACTGGAGCGCCATCATGACGGTCTGGTTCGTCTCCTGGCGCCGTTCCTCGCCGCCGAGGTCTTCGACGACCTCCACCATGTCCAGCACCTTGGAGGGTGCGAGCACGCCGCCCTGGGGGAGTTTCAGCCCCGGGGAATCGGGCCTGATGGGCGGGGGCGCGGAGGCGGAGGGTTCCGTACCTGGAGGTACGGACGGCGTGACATCGTCCGCGTGGGCAATGGTCGCGCCGATGAAGTGGGTCCCCGCGATGACGAGGCCGACGACGGCTGTGGCAGCTGTGGTGCGATGGCGTTTGGTCATGGGGTCACCCGGAGATTTTGATGGTGGCCGCGGCAAAGGTCGGCAGACCGAACACGACCTCGGTGGTGGTGGCCGGTGGTGCGGGGAACTGCGCGAAGAAGGGGACGCTTCCCCCACCCTCGATGATCTGGAGACCGGTAGTGCATGCACACCGTCCCTCTGTGTCACGCAGCACGAGGTAGCGCTTTTTGCCCACAGCATCGACCAAAGTTGCGCCGGCAACCGACCCGTGGCTGGCGGTCTTCTCTTCACCGCGCAAGGGTCCGAGGCTGGAGAAGATCGCGGAGCCTGCGTTCTTGATCTGACCGCTGACGGTGACGTACCCGTCCTGGTCGCGTACTGCCGAGTTGACCTCCAATGTGATGCCGGAAGGCCCTTGCGCGGTAGCGATTACTTCGAGAGGCCCCGAGCCCTTACTTACAGTGGGCGCAGGCTCCTGAGGGCTACTTCCCTGGGCCTGGGGAGTCTCGGACTTCGTCGGCTCCTTCGCCTTCTCGCCACCTCCGCCGCATCCGGCCACCGCGAGGGCCAAGACCGCCGCAACCGCAACGGCCGCTCCCCCACGGACCTTCGCCTTCTGCCGAATGCTCATGTACGCCGCTTCCTTGTCTCTCGTTCGATGTCAGTCGGTCAGTCGCACAGTGAAGAACTGCCTCGCGAGCTTGGTCAACGAACCTGGCGATGAGGGATCCACTGTGACCACCCCACGGCCCTTGCAGTTGATGCCGAACGGGCCGGGCGTTGCCCCACCACCTGGCGTCGACGTCGGGTTCGGACTGGGGGTGGTACCGGGCTGTAGGGCGCACCGAGGCTCGATCACAGCGGTTGCTGCGGCTTGGCCCTTCATGTTCTCGGTTCCATCGATGACCGTGTTCCCGATCGCGTCATCGGTCTCTGTGGTGACGGTAAACCTCAGGATGCCGACGCTGCATTCAGCACTCGCGCCGTTCGACTCGGCGAACTGCAGCGCCTTCGCGCAAGCCCCATCCGGGTCGAGCCGATCACCGTCAAGGATGTCCTCCCAGTCGGCGGGTGTGAGAGTGAGGAGATCCATGCCCACGAGCAGGTTGTCCCTTGTCTCCTGGGCAGCCGCGAGAGCCGCCGCGTCGGCGGCACCCTGCGCATTGCTGCGCGTGGCCCCCGCCATCCCGACGACGACGAAGGCCAAGGCGGCGAAGAGTAGGCAGGCCATCATCGCGGCGTAGAAGGGGAGAACCTGCCCCCGGTCACGCGCCCCCACTCCGGTACCTAGCCCGTGATCTTCTTCAAGACCGCTGTAATGGCACCCGAAATGTTGCCCGCGAGACCGGACGCAATGATCGCCGCGATGATCGCCGCGATGATCACGATGATCCCCAGGTACTCGAAGACCGTCTGCCCCTCGTCCCCACCCCGCCGCATCCGGTTCTTCCGTTCGACGATCGCCTTGAGCAGCTTGAGGTGCAGCATGGGAGTCCTCTCCAGAGCCGGCGCCGATATCGGTTCGCGGACGGTACGACGGCGCACCAGCAGTTGCAAAGGGTCCCGGGACCCAATTACGGACCCACTGCTCACTCCGTCTACCCATGGCCAGCCACCCCCGGACGGGCGGTTCCCAGCCAACGGGCTATCGCCTCGCTGCGGGTGGCGGTCTGGAGCTTCGCGAAGATCCGGTTGATGTGGTTCTTGACCGTCTTCTCGCTGATAAAGCAACTGGCTGCGATCTGCTGGTTACTCATGCCGGAAGCGATGAGATCCATGACCTCCTCCTCACGCGAACTCAGCCCGAACACAGCATGGTTGGGAAGACGCTCCGTCGACTGTCCCACAGTTCGTTGCTGATGCGAAGAGGTCCGCAGTTCCGCGAGCACCGCGCTCGCCGCCGTCGGGCTGAAATGCGCCCGCCCCGCGCGCACGTCGCGGACGGCCGCCACGAGGTGATCCGGCGTGAATTCGCCGTGCACCAAGTAGCCACCCGCACCCAGCAGCAGCGCCTCCCGGACGATCTCCGACTCCTGGCTGTACGTCAGCATCAGCACCGGTGCGAGCTGCACGAGGTGCGGCAGGGCCGAGATGCCGTCCACCCCGGGCATCCGGACGTCCAGCAGGATGACATCGGGGGTGTGCAGCCGGGTCAGGTGGAGTGCCTCGCGGCCGTCCGCCGCCTCCGCCGCCACCTGGATGCCCTCGGCGGTGCCCAGGAGGGCCGCCAGGCCGGCCCGTACGACCGGGTTGTCGTCGGCGATGAGCACGCGCAGCGGCGCCATCACGCACCACTCCCCGCAGCGAGGGCCGCCAGCGGCAGGGTCAGGCGGACCTGGGTCCCCGACCGCCCACCGGCCCGGGCCCCTATGTGGAGGCGGGCGCCGATCGCGGACGCGCGTTCCGTCATGCCCAGCAGGCCGAAGCGGCCCGCACCGGCCAACGCAGGGACGTCGATGCCGCCCGGGAGGCCCCGGCCGTCGTCCTCGATCACCAGCAACAGGTCAGACGCGGCGACGGCCGCCTCGACCGTGATCCGCGCCGCCCCCGCATGCCGCCGGGCGTTCTCCAGTGCCTCCCCCGCCACCGCCAGCAAGTGCCGGGCCACCGGGGAGGGCACCACCGGGAGGGTGCCGGTCACGCGCAGCTCGGCGAAGTCGATCTCGGTGTCGGGGCCGATCCGGGCCCGGAGTTCGGCGGCCAGGGAGACCCCCGGCGCGTCCGGGTCCCGGCGCAGGTCGGCCAGTACGTCCCGGGACTCCGCGGCCGCGCGGCGGGCCGCGCCGGACACCAGGGCGGCCTGGCGGCGGAGGGTCGCCGGGTCGGTGGTGCGGGTCATGGAGTCGGCGGCGAGGGCGAGGCCGTGCAGGGTCTTCGCGACGGAGTCGTGCAGCTCGCGGGCCAGTTGGTCCCGTTCGGCCTGCACCGCCTCCGCCACCGCGACGCGGGCGCGGGTCTCCAGCAGGGCCTGGCCGGCCGTACCGAAGCGGAGGAGCAGGCCGCGCAGGCTTGCCCCGGCCGCGCCCGCCAGGACGCAGAGCACGGCCAGCGTCAGCGCCTCGGCGAGGACCACCACCACGGCCGCCTGGACCACCGCGTAGACCGCCGCGCCGGGCCGGCCGTAGACGATCCCGGCGAGCAGCGGAGTGCACACCGAGGCGAGGAGGAGCGGGGAGCCGGGGGTGGCCGTCAGGAGGAGCAGTCCGCTGAAGAAGGCCCAGTCGACCGCCAGCGGCCAGCGGTGGCGCAGGAGCAGCGGTCCGAAGCGCTCCCAGTCGCGGAACAGGACGTAGGACAGCAGGAAGGTGAGCAGGACCGCGCCGCCCGCCAGGTGCGTCGGCGCCCCGGGCGCCGTGCGGCTCAGCACCACCGGCGTCCCGAGGGCGATCATCACGAGGCGGAAGGCGAAGACCTGGCGGCACAGCGCCTGCAGGGCGTTGGCCTGGAGGGCGATCGGCAGTTGCACCGCGGGGCGGGCGGACGGACGGTCGCGTGCGGCGGCGGCGAACGCCGTGCCGTCGAGCGAGGCGGTCATGGCTCAGCCGCCCCCGAACATGGCGCCGAAGTCGACGTCGGCTCCGTACACGAACCCGCCGATCAGGAGGATCATGGTCCCGGGGAGCATGAACATCGTGACGACGAAGGTGGCCTTCGGGACGGCCTTGGCGGCGCGGCGGCGGGCGTTCTGGGCGTCCGTGCGCCGCATGTCCTCGGCGATGGCGATCAGGGTGTCCACGATCGGGGAGCCCAGTTCCTCGCCCTGCTGGAGGGCGGTGACGAACTGTGCGACCTGCTCGGAGTCGTTGCGGCGGCGCAGCTCGTCGAAGGCCTGGCGGCGGCTGACGCCCATGGTCATCTGCTGGAGGGTGATCCGGATCTCGTCGGACCACGGGCCCGCGTACTTGTCCGCCACCCGTTCCAGCGCGGGCCGGAAGCCGAGCCCGGCGCTGACGACCACCGCGAGGACGTCCAGGAAGTCCGGCAGGGTCCGGTCGATGTGGTCGCGGCGGATCCGGATCGCCGACCAGAGTCCGGCCTCGATCCAGAACAGGCCGAAGGCCACCATCAGCAGCGCCAGGATCAGCTGGCCGTTGATCAGCATGGCGAAGGCCCCGACGCCGCCGAGGAAGGCGTACACGGCGCGGCGGGCGGCGTAGCGGTCGATCGTCAGGCCGGACGGGTTGCCCGCCGTGTCGATCTGGCGGCGTTTGCGCGCCACCCGGTCCGGGCCCATCAGGCGCAGTATCAGCGGGGCGTAGCGGATGCCGATGCGGTCGATGAGCGAGCCGACGGCCGTCGTGCGGGTGGCGCCGACCTCCAGGGCGAGCATCAGGTCGGACGGGAGTTTGGTGTCGGCGCGGTAGAGCCGGATGCCGTGGAACACGCCGAAGACCGACAGGCCCACGGCGAGGGCCAGGAGCAGCGCGATCATGCGGACCTCCTCATACGTCGATCTTGGACAGGCGGCGGATGGCGAGGAATCCGAGCGCGAAGAGGCCCAGGGCGATGAGGACGGCGGTCTGTCCGATGACGGAACCCGTCATCCGGTCCAGCGCGCCCGGCATCATCGCGTCCACCAGCAGGAGCGAGCCGACGCCCATCACCGGCACCAGGTACGCCGTGGCCGTGACCTGGGACAGCTGGGTACGGACCTCTCGACGGGTCTCCTTGCGCTGCTCCAGCGTCACCGTCAGGTTGCGCAGGCTGCCGACGATCGCACCGCCCGCGCGGGCGGACAGGACGAGGGTGGAGACCAGGACGACCAACTCCCGTGAGGGCAGCCGCTCTTCGATCTCACCCAGGGCCTCCTCGATGGAGTGGCCCACCGCGAGCCGGGCGGCCACCCGGGCCAGTTCCTCGCCGGCCGGTGCCTCCAGCTCCTCGGCCGCCATGCCGATGGCCGTACGCAGGGCCAGGCCGGCCTGGGTGGCGTTGGCGAGGATCCGGGCCAGGTCGGGGAGCTGGTTGATGAACCGCTCGGTGCGGCGGGCCCGCTGCCAGTTGAGGAAGGCGTTGGCGCCCCACAGGGCGATCAGGCCGGCCACGGGACCGAAGAAGGGGGCCAGGAAGGAGGCCGAGACCAGCCAGATCCCGGCGACCGTGGCCAGCATGTAGACGAAGTACTCGCCGACGGTGAGGTCCAGGCCGGTCACCGCGAGCTTGCGCTCGATGCCGCGGCCCAGCTTGGTCGTGCGCAGGCGCCGGTCCACGCCCGGGAAGCGGCGCCTGCGCCCGAGGGGCGCGGGGAGGCCGGTCGCCGAGAGGCGCTCGATGAGCGCGGCGCGCTGGGCGCGGCCGGCGGCGTACGCGTGGAGGCCGGCGACCACCAGGACGCAGGCCAGCAGCGTGGCGCCGAGGGTGAGGAGGATCAGTGGGTTCACAGAGCAGTCCGGGTGATGCGGGCGGGGAGGGGGCCGGTGAGCGGGCCGGTGAGCGGATCGGTGAGCGGATCGGTGAGCGGGTCGGCCGCCGTCGGCTCGACCCCGAAGGCCTGCGGGATCGGCTGGTTGTTCATGTAGAGGCGGTCCGCGAGCCACCGGGGCAGCGGGTAGTACTCGAAGCGGCCGTGGACGCGGCCGTCGGGGCCCATGGGCATCGCCGCGAAGCGGCAGACCGTCGTGATGCGGAACGGCTCGCGGCCGTGCGAGTCGAGGAGGGAGATCTCGGTGATGCGGCGCGTGCCGTCGCCGAAGCGGGTGAGCTGGACGATGACGTGGACGGCGCTGTTGATCTGGTCCTGGAGCGCCTCGAAGGGGATCTCCACCTCGGACATCGAGGCGAGGGTCTGCAGGCGCATCAGGGCGTCGACGGAACTGTTCGCGTGCACGGTGGCGAGCGAGCCGTCGTGGCCGGTGGACATCGCCTGGAGCATGTCGAGCGTCTCGCCGCCGCGGACCTCGCCGACGATGATGCGGTCGGGGCGCATGCGCAGGGAGTTGCGGACCAGGTCGCGGATGGTGATCTCGCCCTTGCCCTCCACGTTGGCCGGGCGGGATTCGAGACGGATGACGTGCGCCTGCTGGAGCTGGAGCTCGGCGGAGTCCTCGATGGTGATGATGCGCTCGCCCTCCGGGATCAGGCCGGAGAGGGCGTTGAGGAGGGTGGTCTTGCCGGTGCCGGTGGCGCCCGAGACGATCACGTTCAGCTTGGCCGCGACCAGGCCCGACAGCAGGAGGACCATCTGCTCGTCGAGGGAGCCGACGCCGACCATCTCGTGGAGGGTGAAGGCCCGGGGGAAGCGGCGGATCGTGAGGGTGGCGCCGGTCAGGGAGAGCGGCGGGATGATCACGTTGACGCGCTCGCCGCTGGGCAGGCGGGCGTCGACCATCGGATTGGCCTCGTCCACGCGGCGGTTGACCGTGGAGACGATGCGCTCGATGGTCTGCATCAGCTGCTCGTGCGAGGCGAAGCGGAGCGGGAGCTGCTCCACGCGGCCGGAGCGCTCCACGAAGATCTGGTCGGGGCCGTTGACCATGATCTCGGAGATGGTCGGGTCTTCGAGGAGCGGTTCGAGCACGCCGAGGCCGAGGGCCTCGTCCACGACGCGGCGGATGAGCTGGGCGCGCTCTGCGGTGGAGAGGACCGGTCCCTCGCGGCTGATGATGTGGCCGAGTACGCGCTCCAGGCGCGCGCGGCGCTCGGCGGGCGCGAGCGCGGACATCTCGGCGAGGTCGATCTCCTCCAGGAGCTTGGCGCGGTACGAGGAGACCAGGCGGCCGTCCTCGCGGGGGTTGTGGCGGTCGTCGGGGGTGTTCACCCTGGAACGCAGGCTCATGGTCCGGTCAACTCCGGTCGTTGGGCATGACGGCGGTCCGGGTGACGGTGCGGGAGTCGATTCCGGGCACGACCGAGTTGATCGTGAGCCTCACCGTCACCGTGATCGCGTCCGGAGTGACGTCCGGGTCAGGGATGTCCGCTCCCGCTGCGAGGCTCGGTCTGATCGCCGCCAAGCCCGCCGCCCGCCCCTCGCCCGGATAGCGCGCTTCCACGCGCGCCGCCGTACGGGCGGCCGTCTCGGCCTGCTGCGTCACGTACGCGGTCCAGCCGAGCTGGATCCCGCCGAGTCCGACGATGAGCAGGAAGGGCAGGAACCCGATGTACTCCAGGGCGACTTGGCCCCGGTCGCGATCAGCGTTGCGGATTGTGCGCAGCCGGTTCATCTCAGTCCTCCTGCTCGTTCGGGGAGCCGCCGTGGCCTTCGATGGGGACACCGATGTCGAAGCCCGGGAAAAGAAGCGGAAGGTTGAGGGTGACCCTGGCCTTGTAGAGGTTCCCCGACGGCGTGCAGGTCACGGCGACGTCCTCCCAGCCGCCGGAGATGTGCTCCAGCCCGGCCGTCTCGCACGCCGCGGCGCCGTGCACCGCCCCCACCCGGGCCGCCTCGTCCGCGGCGTTGCCGACCAGGGAGTACGCGTACCCGATGAGCACGCACTCCCACACCGCCACCACCACGAGCAGGATGTACGGGAGCATGCCGACGAACTCGATCGCCACCTGCCCCTGATCACCGCGGCTCCGAATCCGGCCCCGAATCCGGCCCCGCACCTGGTCCCGTCTCCGCCCGGACACCCCTCAGCCCTCCCGCCCGCGCCGCAGCCACGGCCCGAGCGCTCCGCGGTCGCCCCGGTCGCCGCCGCGCAGCCGGGCCACCGGGCCGGATCCCCGTACGGCCAGGGCTGCGCCGGGCTCGGCGGACGGAGCGCCGGCGGGTTCCGCGTCGGGGGCGGCCAGCAGTCCCAGTTCGCCCGCCACCGTCCACAGGGCCTGCTTGACCGTCGAGCGGTTGTCGAGGTCCTGGACCCGGCCCGCGTCGACGACGGCCTGGAGTTCCTTGAAGGCGGCCGGCACGGGGGTGCGTACCGCCCGGGTCTTGGTGATCTTCTCTATCAGGGCGGGCTGGATCTCGGTCTGCTTGGACCATCGGTTGACGACCATGGTCGTCTCCTCCGCCTTCCTGACCTGGAGTCGCTCCCACATCCGGACCATCCGCTTGGCCGCCCGTACCGCGACCACGTCGGGGGTGGTGACCAGGACGGCCACGTCCGCGAGTTCCACGGCCGCGGCGTTGGCGCCGGTCACCTGGGTGCCGCAGTCGATGACGACCAGCTCGTAGCGGGCGCGCAGGGCGGCGATCACGTGCCGGGCGGCGCGGTCGTCGACCTCCTCGCCCCGTTCGCCGTCCGCCGGGGCCAGGAGCAGCGCCAGGCCGGTGCGGTCGTCGTAGACGGCGTCCTGGAGGACGCGCGCGGAGATGTCCTGGATGCCGGCGAGGTCGGCGATGGAGCGGCGGAACTGCACGTCGAGGTACGAGCCGATGTCGCCGGCCTGGAGGTCCAGGTCGACCAGGGCCGTACGGCGGCCGGCGGCCACCGCGGCCAGCGCGAACTGCACGGCCGCGAAGGTGGCGCCGACCCCGCCCTTGGCCCCGGTGACCGTGACGACCTTGCCGCCCGGGCCGCTGGGCAGCTCCGGGCCCCGGCCCAGGTGGCGGCGTACGCCCACGGACCACTGGGCGGCGGCCTGGACGCGGGCGGCGAGCTCCTCGTAGGCGAGGGGCAGGCCGATCAGGCCGCGGGCACCGGAGTCCATGGCGGCGGAGAACAGCGCGGGGCTCGCGTCGGAGGTGAGGAGGACGACGCCGACGGCCGGGAAGCGCAGGGCGACCTCGCGGATGAGGTCCAGGGCGGGGAGCGGACCGATCCGCTCGTGTACGAGGACCACCTCGGGCAGCTCGTCGATCGACTCGGTGGCCAGCCGGGCGAGCAGGTCGAGGAGGAAGGTGGAGTCGGGGACGGGGGCGGCCGGCTCGGCGCCCGGGAGCTGGCTGAGCAGGGTGGCGATGACGCGGGCGGCCTCGGGGTCGCCGACCGCGGGGAGGATGCGGGTGGTCATCGGCGCCTCACTTGTCCCCTTCGAGAGTGTAGAAGCGGTCGCCCGGGTTGGGCGCGGAGTCGGTGCCGGGTGCCACCAGGGCCAGGCGTACGTGCACCGCGAAGGACTCGGCGTAGGCGACGCGCTGGCTGTCCTTGCCGGACAGGGCGAAGGTGATCGGGACCGCCTCGGCGGCGCCCTTCTTCTCGCTGTCCTTGGGGTCGAGCGGGGTGAGCTTGCCGACGTTGATGACGCGGGCGTTGGCCACCATGACCACGGACTGGTCGGGGCCGTCCTGCTTCTTGCTCTTGAAGGTGCCGATGATGTTGACCTTGGCGCCGGGGGTGATCTTGCCCGCGACGCCCGTCGAGGCGTCGATCATGATGGCCATCTCCTGCTCCCCGGCCTGGAGCTTCGGCTTGTCGACGAACATGTCGCTCTGGAGGAGCGAGCCCTTCTTCAGGGCGGTGAGCGCCAGCTTGTCCTTGAGCGCGTCCAGGTCGGTGACGGCGGTCTCGGAGAGCCACCGCTTCGGGACCGTGACCTGCTCGAACTGGCCGGCCGCCAGGGGGGTGTACGGGGCTATGTCGCCCTTCACCCGGTAGGCAACGACCTCGTTGCCTACCTTGGAGTTGACGTCACCCATCACCACGAGGACTCCGCCGAAGGCGGCGAGGGCGCACAGGACCGACAGGAGCAGCAGGATGACGCCGCGGCGCTGGCGTGAGTTCATCGCCTTCTTCTTTCGTGGACACTCCCCGCTTCGGCTGGGAGAGGAAACGAATCCTTGGCTCGGGGGTGCGGAGCGCCGGAGGTCTCTTCGGTCTGCCAGAGACGGTCAGGTGGTGTCGGTGGGACCTTCGGGTCGGATGGTGTAGGCGTAGCCGTCGGCTCGTTGGAGGAGTCGGACGTGTTTGTGTCCGATGCCCTGGACGAGGCCGTGTGCGGTTTTGATGTTGAAACTGCCGGTGGCACGGACGGCGATCCGCCCGATGTGGGCACCGGCCTTCTTGCCTACGCACAGGGCATCGAGGGTGTGGGTCTTCGGGGTGCCGGTCCGCTGCCGGTTCCATTTGGTGCGGCCACCGGATGCCGTGTGCACCGAGGGGAAGGCGGCATCGAGGGAACGCCACAGAGCCCAGCAGGTGGCGTTGACGGCCGCCGCGTCGCGGAGCGGGGCCTTGGCCTGGGCGAGAATCCGAGCCAACACGCGCGGGGACTTCCTGAGGAACTCTTCGACGAGCTGGTTGGACTTCTTCTCATTGCACGGGATGCAGGCGGTGCACAGGTTGGATATGCGGTCGCTGCCGCCCCGTGAGCGGGGGTGGATGTGGTCGATGTTGAGCGGCACTCCGGTGGCGCCGCAGTAGGCGCAGGCCCTGTTCCACTTGGCGAGGAGGTATTGGCGGGCTTCTGTGCCGTGCAGGGTGCCGTGCTGGTATTCGGCCCCTTCGAGGGCGGCACCGTGGGACATGGCGTGGGTGTCGAACGCGACCCGCTCCACGTGCACCGCGCGGACGGGTGCCCAGCGTGCGAGCCGCGGGGTCCACGACATCGTGGTGTCCACGCGGTGCCGCAGCGACGGGGCCAGCCAGCCCTTGGGGCGGGTGCGGTGAGAGAAGCGGGGTGCCCGGTGGCGCAGGTTGCGGGTGCGCCTGCCACGCCGGTAGGCGGCACGAGCCGTGAGCTTGTCCCGGATCACCCCGCCCCGGTGGGCTGGTTCGACCGCGTACAGGCCACGGCGCTCACCAGACTTCGCGGTGAACACAGCGATCCCGGTGTGTTTGGAGCCGGGATCGATTCCGAGTTCCACGCCGTCCACCTGGGATTCAGAGACCGTGCGGTCCTTGAGCCGGATGACGAACGGGGTGTGCCGGGCCACGACGGCCCGGCCCTGGCCGAGGAGCTTGCGCGCCCTTGCCGGGCTGGTCCGCCCGGCGTCAGGTGAACCGTCGGGCATCTCCCCTCGCACATGTTCCACGCCGGTTACCGCACGAGTGCGGTGTTCGAGTCCCGTTTCGTCCCCGATCCGGGGGATGTCTGCTGACTCGAATTCCAGAGCAGCCCGCTGAGGAAGCACGGACTGGTGGGTCTTCTCGCCTACGTGGAACGTAGCCAACTTCATTCACCTCCAAATATGCGCTGTTGGCTTGTGAAAGCCCCCTCCTTCAGGAGGGGGATCCCGTTACCGGAGTCTGGATCTGGATCTGGGGCGGAGCTGGGTCGCGGATGCGGAGGCGGATGCCGTCGGCGGGGGCGGCTGCGGTGCGAGGAGCGGGGCGGCGCAGAAGCCGCAGCGGTCGCCGATGAGTTCGAAGCCGCACCAGCGGCACTCCTCGCGGCGGACCGAGGCGACGAGCTGGTAGAGCACCGAGGGGTCCGGGATGGCGGCCGCGAACTCCACCAGCTTCGGTGTGGCCCACCAGGCGGCCGAGTCGGCGGGCAGCGGGTTCTCCATGACGCCCTGGACCCGCCAGGCGGGGGCCAGGTCGGTGGCCACCCAGTCGGTGGCGAGTTGGCCGCGGGCGAAGGTGAGGTGGGTGGCGAAGTCGGGGCCCGGGGGGAGCGTGGCGCCGCCGCCGTGGGTTCCGCCGGAGCCCGAGCCCAGTTTGACCAGGTGCGGGACCGGGTTGGCCAGTACGGCGAACTGGGCGTTCGGGGACCAGGACTTGGCGTGCGCCTTCAGCCCGACCGGCACCCGGTCCAGCTTGGCGACCGAGCCGAGCAGCGCGCCGGCGTAGATGTAGTGCGCCAGGAGGCGGGCGGCGGAGGCGAGGACTCCGGGGCTGAAGTCGCAGACGCTGAGCTGGCGGAGCTGACGTGCCAGCAGGGCCGTTCCCAGCGGCGGGAGATCGACGTCGACGAGGGCGATCCGGTCGGTCTCCAGGATGGCCCGGACGGTGTGCAGGCGGCGGACGGCGGAGGTGCGCAGCCAGGCCGGTACGAGGACCACCAGGTGGCCGTGGCGCTCCAGCAGGCCGGCCGTCTGGGCGAGCGCGGCCTCCAGGTCGAGCTCCTCGGGCGGCGGCAGCACGGCGGCGGCCGGGGTGTGCCGGTCCGGGGCGGGCAGCACCAGATCGGCGCTGGTGACAGCAATGGCGATCGGCACGCGCATCCCCCCGTTCACCCGGTCATCCACGGGCGTTCCCCTGGTCGTCGTGCGTGCGCGCGTGCTGCGCGACCGCAAACGATCAACACCCTTCCCCCTTGCCCCAGCACCATATCCACGTCCTTCCTGACAGGGCAGGGCCTTGCGTATTCCCGTGCCACCGGCACGTGTCACGGAGGGCGGGAAAATCCGGACAACAAGGATCGGAAGACGACGGGCGGGTCGATCAGTTCAAGCCATATTGCAAACACTCTTGACATGGACATTGGACTAGACCAACTTGGCCTCGGGGCACCCCACTTGCCCCAGACATGCCTATGACGCGTCCTCACCTCCCCACTCCCCCCACCGGAGCCCACGTGAACCGCATACGCTCCCTCGCCATCCCGCTCGCCGTGACCCTCGCCGCCGCCGGGCTCACCGCCCTGGCCACCGGCACCGCCCAGGCCGCCGACGTCAACGTCGTCCGCAACGGCGGCTTCGAGTCCGGCCTCGCCAACTGGACGTGCACCTCCGGCAGCGGCGCCGTCGTCTCCTCCCCCGTCTTCGCGGGGGCCGGCGCCCTCAAGGCCACCCCGGCGGGCCAGGACAACGCCCGGTGCAGCCAGGTCGTCACCGTCAAGCCGAGCTCGACGTACGCGCTGAGCCAGCAGGTCAACGGCTCGTACGTGTACCTCGGCGCGACCGGGACCGGCACCCAGGACGTCTCCACCTGGACCCCCGGCACCGGCGGCGGCTTCCAGAAGCTGTCCACCACCTTCACCACCGGCCCGAACACCACCCAGGTCACCGTCTATACCCACGGGTGGTACGGCCAGCCGGGCTTCGTGGTCGACGAGTTCAGCGTCTTCGGCCCCGACGGCGGAGGCGGCACCGACCCCGCGCCTACCATCCCCGGCGCCCCGGCCGGCAGCGCCGTTTCCGGCCAGAGCTCCAGCGGGCTCACCCTTTCGTGGAACACGGTCACCGGAGCCGCCGGCTATTACGTGTATCAGGACGGCGTCCGCGTCCAGACCGTGACCTCGGGCACCTCCGCGCAGATCACCGGGCTCGCCGCGTCGACCTCGTACTCCTTCCAGGTGAGCGCGTACAACGCGGCCGGCGAGGGCACGAAGGGCGCCGCGGTCACCGGCACCACCACCAGCGGCGGGGGCGGCAACCCGAACCCGGCGGTGCCCAAGCACGCGCTGACGGGCTACTGGCAGAACTTCAACAACGGCGCGACCGTCCAGAAGCTCTCCGACGTCTCGGCGCAGTACGACATCATCGCCGTCTCCTTCGCCGACGCCACGGCCGCGCCCGGCGGCATCACCTTCAACCTCGACTCGGCCGGCCTCGGCGGCTACACGGTTCCCCAGTTCAAGGCGGACATCGCCGCGAAGAAGGCGGCCGGCAAGTCCGTCATCCTCTCCATCGGCGGCGAGAAGGGCACCATCTCGGTCAACGACTCGGCGTCCGCGACCAACCTCGCGAACTCCGCGTACGCGCTGATGCAGGAGTACGGCTTCACCGGGATCGACATCGACCTGGAGAACGGCCTGAACCCGACCTACATGACCCAGGCGCTGCGCGCGCTGTCGGCGAAGGCCGGACCCTCGATGGTCCTCACCATGGCCCCGCAGACCATCGACATGCAGTCGACCCAGGGCGGCTACTTCAAGACGGCGCTCGCCGTGAAGGACATCCTGACCGTCGTGAACATGCAGTACTACAACAGCGGCTCGATGAACGGCTGCGACGGCAACGTGTACCACCAGGGCTCGGTGGACTTCCTCACCGCGCTGGCCTGCATCCAGCTGGAGGGCGGGCTCGACCCCTCGCAGGTGGGCATCGGGGTCCCGGCCTCCCCCAGCGGCGCGGGCAGCGGCTACGTCTCGCCGGCCATCGTGAACAACGCGCTGGACTGCCTGACCAGGGGCACGAGCTGCGGAACCTTCAAGCCGTCGAAGACCTACCCGGGACTGCGCGGCGCGATGACCTGGTCGACCAACTGGGACGCCAAGGCGGGTAGCGCTTGGTCCAACGCGGTGGGTCCGAAGGTCCACGGCCTGCCGTAGCAGGTAGGTGTGTGGGGATGGCTGGTTTGAGGTTCTTGACCCGGACATGCCACGAGAGCACGCTGTGCGCGTCCGCACGGCTACCCCCACACTCCCACCCAGGAGAACGCATGCGGCTCCACCACCGCCGAAGGGCCGCCATCACGGCGGCCCTTCTCGCGCTCGCGCTCGGCGCACCCGCCTACGGCATGAGCGCGACGGCAGCCCCGCCGCCCACCCCGTCGACCGCCACCCAGGACGAGTCGATCGTCCAGTACGAGATCCAGGGCCCGTCCACCGCGGTCGAACGCACCGCCCTGCTCCGTACCGGCGTCTCCATCGACGAGGTGGACGCCCGCTCGGTCGTCGTCAGCGCCGACACGATGCAGGCCAAGAAGCTGCGCACACTCGGCTACGAGCTGACCGCGCTGCCCGGACCGCCGGACCGCTCCGACGGGCGCGACATCGCCGCCGGGATCAACGACTTCCCGTCGAAGGACGCGCTCTACCACAACTACGCCGAGGCGAGCGCGGAGATCGACCAGCGCGTCGCCCAGTACCCCTCGATCATCAGCAAGCGGGTCATCGGAAAGTCCTACCAGGGCCGGGACCTCGTCGCGATCAAGATCAGCGACAACGTCGCGACCGACGAGGCCGAGCCCGAGGTGCTCTTCACCGCGCACCAGCACGCCCGCGAGCACCTGACCGTCGAGATGGCGCTGTACCTGCTCAAGGAGTTCGGCTCCAAGTACGGGACGGACGCCCGGGTCACCAACATGGTCAACGGCCGCGAGATCTGGATCATCCCCGACCTCAACCCGGACGGCGGCGAGTACGACATCGCCTCCGGCTCGTACCGCTCCTGGCGCAAGAACCGGCAGCCGAACGCCGGCTCCTCCTACGTCGGCACGGACGAGAACCGCAACTGGAACTACAAGTGGGGCTGCTGCGGCGGCTCCAGCAGCAGCAAGAGCTCCGAGACCTACCGGGGCCCGGCCGCCGAGTCGACGCCCGAGGTGAAGGCGGTCTCGGACTTCGTGCGCAGCCGCGTGATCGGCGGCAAGCAGCAGATCACGGCCGCCATCGACTTCCACACGTACAGCGAGCTGGTGCTGTGGCCGTACGGGTGGACGTACAACGACACGGCGCCCGGACTGACCGCCGACGACCTGGCCGTGTTCAAGAAGATCGGCACCAGCATGGCGGCCAGCAACGGCTACACGCCGGAGCAGTCGAGCGACCTGTACATCACGGACGGGACGATCGACGACTGGCTGTGGGGCGACCAGAAGATCTTCGGCTACACCTTCGAGATGTACCCGGCCAGCTCGGGCGGCGGCGGCTTCTACCCGCCGGACGAGGTCATCGAACGCGAGACGGCGCTCAACAAGGACGCGGTGCTGCAGCTCCTGGAGAACGCGGACTGCATGTACCGGTCGATCGGCAAGCAGGCGCAGTACTGCCCGTAGCGCTGGTCGTCGCGTGAGCCGGGGGCGCCCCACCGCCAGGGGGGCGCCCCCTCCTCCATGTCGCTCAGTCCTTCGCCGCGTCCTGGGCGTTGCGCCAGACCGTGAGGTCGACGGTGACGTACCGGGTCGACTCCTTGGCGCCCGTCCTGCCGCGGAAGGTCACCACCGCGATGTGCCCGGCCTTGCTCAGCACGCAGACCTGCGACCCGTCCGTGAGCTCGTCGAGGCCGAGCCTCTCGGTGAAGCGCGTCACCGTGCGGCAGGTCTCCAGGGAGCCCTTCTCGGAGTTGTTCAGCAGGACGAGCTTGCCGTTGTCGGTGCCGAACTTCTCGTCCCCGAACAGGGTGTCCCGGTAGTAGAAGAGGTCCCCCTTTCCGTAGAGCACGCCGCTCTTGGTCTCTGCGGGGCGCGGCGGATTGTCGGCGAACAGCACCTGGTGGTTCTCGGGCATCTCGATGCGCTGGTACGAGACCGGCTGCGGGTCGGCGCGCTTCTGGGTCCCGCCCGGCGAGGCGCTCGCGCTCGCCGTGCCGCCCCCGCTGCCAGGTGACCCGGCCGCACCGTTCTTCTTGGAGTCGTCCGGCAGCAGGTTCCCGATGACGGCGAGCCCGATGACCGCGCCCACGACGGACAGCGTGACGATCAGCCCGGTCCGCTTGGGGCGGGTCGGCGCGGGCGGGTACGCGGGCTGCCCCCACCCGGGCTGCGCGTACGTGGGCTGCGGGTACCCGGGCTGCTGGTGCGGAGGCTGCGCGTACGGCGGCGGCGTCCCGTAGCCGGGCTGCGCCGGTCCGGGCTGCGCCGGTCCGGGGTGCGCCGGAGCGGCGTGCGTCGGGGCGGAGGCCAGGCCGGTGGGCGTGTACCCGGGCGCGGCGGCGGGGGCCGGGGGCGCGCTCGGGGCCGGCGGCTGCGGGGCGAGTTCCGTGGGAGTCGGAGCCGCCGCGGCCGCCTTCGGCGGCGGGGTGGGGGCCGGGGCGGGCAGCAGCTGCACCCGCTCGGTGATGGAACCGGCGATCGCGCGCGGCAGCCAGTCCTCCCCCTGGCGCAGCGGCTCGGTGCCCGCGGCTTCGTTGCACAGCGCGATGACCTCGGTCAGCGCGGGCCGGTCGGCCGGGTCGCGGCTGAGGCAACGGGTCACCACGGCCCGCAGCTCCTCGGGCAGCCCGCCGAGGTCGGGGTCCTCGTGCACGATCCGGTAGAGCACCGCGTGCGAGGGCCCGTCCCCGTAGACGGAGGACCCGGTCGCGGCGAAGGCGGCGATCTGGCCGAGCGCGAAGACGTCGGTGGCCGGGGTGACCGTGCCCGCCGAGGCCTGCTCGGGCGCCATGAACGCCGGGGTGCCGATGCTGACGCCCGTACTGGTCAGGGCGGTGCTGTCGGCGGCGCGGGCGATGCCGAAGTCGATGACGCGCGGGCCGTCGGAGGCGAGGAGGACGTTGGCGGGCTTCAGGTCGCGGTGGACGATGCCCGCGCCGTGGATCACGGTCAGGGCCTCCGCGACCCCGACGGCCAGCAGCAGCACGCTGCGCGGCGGCAGCGCGCCGTGGTGGGCCACGGCGTGCGCGAGCGAGGGGCCGGGCACGTAGGCGGTGGCCAGCCAGGGCTGGGAGCCCTCGGTGTCGGAGTCGATGACCGGAGCGGTGTAGAGGCCCTGGACCCGCTCCGCGGACCGCACCTCCTGCTGGAAGCGCCGCCGGAACTCGGGGTCCTCGCTGAACTCGGACCGGATCACCTTGATGGCGATGGGCCGGCCGCCCGGCGTGTACGAGAGGTACACCTTGCCCATGCCGCCCGCGCCGAGCACCGCCGCGAGCCGGTAGCCGCCCACGACCTCCGGGTCGTCCGCCTTGAGCGGTTGGAAGATGCCTGGCGAAGGTGCGCTGCTCATGAGGATCCATCCCTGCTGGCGGCGTTCCCCGGCCCCCGCCGACGCCCCGAAGTCATCCGTGAGCGTACCCAATGCGCGGTCGGCCACCGGACCCGGACCGCGGTGCCGGCGGCGGGAGTTGGGGTACGGCTGCTAGCCGAGCACCGCGAGGGCGTCGATCTCGATCAGCAGGTCGCCGGGGAGGCCCACGTACACGGTGGTGCGGGCGGAGGGAGCCTCCTTCAGGTTCTGCTCCTCGAAGTAGGCGTTGTAGATCTCGTTCATCTCTTCGAAGTGCGAGGTGTCGGTGAGGTAGACCCGCAGCATCATCACGTCGTCCCAGGTGGCGCCGCCCGCCTCCAGGACGGAGCGGACGTTCTCCAGCGTCTGGAGGGTCTGCTCGCGCAGGGTGGGGCCGGCCGGCGTGGGCTCCTGCCCGTCCACGTGCGGGAGGAAGCCGACCTGGCCGGCGACCTGGAGGATGTTGCCCTTGCGGACGCCGTGCGAGAACTTCGCGGGCGGGTCGGTGTGGGTGGCGGGGGTGATCGCGGTCTTGTCGGTCATGGCTGCCTGTCTTCCTGGACGGGGCCCGAGCGTCTCGGGAACTCTGTGTGTGCCTAAGGGTTTCAGGCTTTTCGGGCGCGGCGCGACCGTTTGCTGTCACCTGTCTGGGGTCCGAACCTCGCGGGGAGATGGTGGACCTGGGTGGCGTGCATGTGGTGGAAGCCGGTCCGCTCGGCGGCGCTGGCGCGTCGTCGACAGGTTCCGCGTGAGAGCCGCAGTCGACCGGCTGGAAGGTGGCCTTCTGGCAGGTCGGGTGCGGGTACTCCATGACCTGACACTGGCCTGTTGGGGGCTGGTGTCTGGTTGTCATGCCCCGCCGGACGCTGTACCGACCCCGTGGGGGTGGTGGCGGGGACCGTACGCACATCGGGCATACGGCGGGAAGTCTTAAGGCCCGGAGCCTGTTCGGCTGCGCGCCGGGCCCCTCGGCCCAGAGGAACGGCCGGCCTGCAGGGAGTGGGACGCCCCTTGCCGAGGATGGTCTTGGTCCCGTGCGGCCGGGGCAGGGCATCGTCCGAGCGGCGCTCTCGGCGCATGCGGCGGGTGGTCTTCTCCGGGCGGCGCACACCGCGCACCTTGCCGTCGACGGTGGTGCGGATGGTCCGGATCCCGCTGGCGCGTTCGGTTGTGGTGTGGGCCTGGGCGAGCAGGCCGCGGGAGACGATCCGGCGGGCGGCGGCGTGGTCGCGATCCATGGACAGGCCACAGCCGGTGCAGTACGCCCACTTCCAGCCGCGCTCGCGCAGGCGGTCAGGGGCCGGGTGGTGGGCGAGTGCGCCCAAGCAGCCGGGGCACTGGGCGGAGGTGCCGCGAGCTGGGACGGTGACGACCGCGATCCGGGCCTTCGCACCCAGATGCCTGATCGCTTCGGCGATGGTGCCGCGTACCTGCCCTGACAGGCGGGCGTTGCCTTTGCGGTGGCCGCGCGCCTCCAAAGTGGTGAGGTCTTCGAGGTAGATGACGGTGGCGCCGAGCGCGAGCGCTTGGTCGACGGCCCAGCAGGCCGCCGACCACGCCAGGGCGGCGTTGAGGTGGCGGATACGGGCGCACACCCGCTGGTGCTCGGTCTCCAGCACCGCTGCCCGTTTCAGGAGTTCGCCCCAGGCCGGGCGCGGGGAGTCGAGGCCGTCCGCAAGCTGCTGGTAGCGGTCGCGTCGGGTGGCGAGGTGTTCTCGATGGGTGCGCAGCCGGTGGAGTTTCGCGCTGATCGCGGTGGCGTCGAAGATCAGGGGGCGGCCGTCGGTGATCACCCGTTGTACCTCGTCTCGCCCAGACAGACGGCCGGCCACGCCGGTGAGGAGGGTGTTGACGCCCCAGTCGAAACCCAGCGCTACCCGGTGCCCACTCGCCTTCGTGGCCGGGACGGGCCGCGAGTGTGGCAGGTCCACGGCGATCCGGCCTGGGTGGGTGGGACGCAACGTGGGGGTGTGCAAGACCGCGTCGGCCTCGACGGTGCCCGGAAGCCGGATGTCGATCACATGCCAGGCCCACTGACGCCCCGAGGCCGGGGTGGCGCACAGTGGGAGCTTGACTCGCAACCGGGCCGTCGTACCGTCCACCCGCACCAGGGTGACCTGCTGGCAGTCCATCGCCGCCAGCAACACCAGCGCCGCGACCTCGGGCGGGTCCTCCAGCTCGCACAGTCCGGCCGGCAGCAGCCCGTGCTCGCGGAGATACTCCCGCACCTGGCGGGTGCGGTTACGGATCTCCGCACCACTCACCCCCGCAGGCAACGCGGCCCGCAACGCCTTCCACTCCGCCTCGGTGCGCCTATGAGGATCACCAGGCCAGGTCGCCAGGACCGCCGCCACAACGGTACGCCGGTGCAAGGCCAGGCGCAGCGTGCGCGCCGCGTATTCCTCGGCCGATCGCCGCACCCGGTCCGAGACATATACCCCCGCCACCGGGGCCACGGTCTTCGGCCAGCCCAGGCGACGCAACGCCATCCAGCCCTTGGACGGCAACTCCGTACCCCGCCCATCCACCCCGGCGGCCAGCACATCCAGCGAGGCCTCGTCCCACCGGGAGGCAACCAACTGCCCGGTCAGGCCCTGGCACAGCCCGGCGAGGAAGGACACCCGCTCGTGCAGCAGCCGCTGACCGACCCGCTCACCACTGCCCTCGACCACACCGCCAAAGGCGGTACACGTCGCCGTCGCCATCAACCGCGCCATACTCACCACCCCTCCACGGCCCCGAACCAGACACATCCCCATATCCGATCGACCTAACGACCGACCATCACACAAGGGCACGCAATCCGTCACGACCATCACGTGATCACAGGAAGGGGCACAGGATCGGCTACAGGTTCATACGGGCTCCGCGATGCGACATCCACGCGGATCCTTGAGCAAGTCACCCAACAGTTGAAGAGCCTGAGTACTCGCGGCCGATGGCGTCGGCGGTCTGCCGTACGAGCGGGAGGAGTTCGAGGAGCCCCACGACGGAGAGGACCACGCCGGGGGCGGAGACGGACATCGCGGCGACCACGCGGCCGTCGGGTCCGCGCACGGGGGCGGCGAGGCAGTTCAGGGACTCCTCGTGGCCGCCGATGTCCGTGGCCCACCCCTGGGCGCGCACGAGGTCCAGCTCGCGCAGGTACGCGGCGGCGTCGGGGGTGGAGCGGGAGGTGTAGGCCGGGTACTCGATGCGCGCTGCCAGGGCCCGGCGCTCCGCCTCCGGCAGGTCGGCGATCAGCAGCTTCGCGACGGCGGCGACGGTGAGGGGGACGGGCCGGCCGATGCGCGAGTACATCCGTACCGCATAGCGGCTGTCCACCTTGTCCACGTAGACGACCTCGTCGTCCTGGTGCAGGGCGAGGTGCACGGTGTGACCGGTGATCCGGTTCAGCTCCAGCAGGTGCGGATGCGCGATCTCGCGGACGTCGAGGTTCTCGATGGACTCGGAGGCCAGGGCGAAGAGGGAGGCGCCGAGCCGGTAGCGGCCGTCGCCCTGCCGGTACACGAAGCCGTGCTCCTGGAGGGTCCGCAGCAGCCGCAGGGCCGTGCTCTTGTGCACGTCGAGCACCTCGGCGACCTCGCCGAGCCCGGCCGGGCCCTTGGCCAGCGCGGGCAGGATCCGCAGCGCCCGCTCCACCGACTGGCTCACGCCGTGTCCCTTCGTATGGCTCCGGCTCCGCCGGGCAGATTCAGCCTCGCCGGCGTTTGAGGCGCGGGGTCTGGGGCGGAGCCCCAGGAACCCCGGCTCCGCCGGGCCCCCCGACCCCGTTGACCTGCCGTCACCCCGGATGTTAGACAGCATGCAGCGTGCTACGCAACGGATGTTGCAGCACACGCAACGACCGCAACCCCCGGGAGGCACACAGCATGCCCAGCGACCCCGTCCAGGCCCTCGCCCAGGAACCGGTGGACCACCGGTTCAAGGGGCTCCCCCCGGACGCCGGGCAGGCGGGCCTCACCGTCGGGGAGCTGACCGCCCAGCGGCGCAACCTGCACACGGGCGGGTTCACCACGCCCGTGCTCACGCTCGACGCCGAGGCGCTGAGCCACAACCTCGCCGCCCTCGGCGGCTACGCCGAGCGCCACGGCCTCGCCTTCGCCCCGCACGGCAAGACCTGCATGGCCCCGCAGCTGTTCCGGCGCCAGCTCGACCACGGGGCCTGGGGCATCACCGCCGCCGTGCCCCACCAGGCCCGCGTCTACCGGGCGTTCGGCATCCAGCGCATCTTCCTCGCCAACGAGCTCGTCGACGCCGCCGCCCTGCGCTGGGTGGCCGCGGAGCTCGCCGCGGACCCCGCCTTCCGGTTCGTCTGCTACGTGGACTCCGTGCGCGGGGTCCAGCTCATGGACCGGGCCCTGGCGGGGCAGCCGCAGCGCGTCGACGTGGTCGTCGAGCTCGGCGCCGGGGAAGGCGCCCGCACGGGGGCCCGTACGGACGAGGACTGCCGGGCCGTCGCCGACGCGGTGGCGGGGACCGACACCCTGCGCCTGGTCGGCATCGCCGGGTACGAGGCGGAGGTGCCCGGCGCCGACCCGGACTCCGTGCACGCCTACCTGCGCCGGCTGACCGGCCTGGCAGCCGAGTTCGACAAGGCGGGGCGGTTCGAGGGGGTCGGGGAGATCGTCGTCAGCGCGGGCGGCTCCGCCTGGTTCGACGCCGTCGCCGACGTGTTCGCCGAGCTGCCGGAGCTCTCGCGGCCGGTCCTGAAGCTGCTGCGCTCCGGCGCGTACGTCTCCCACGACCACGGCTGGTACACCCGGCTCACCCCCTTCAACCGGGTCCCCGAAGAGGGCGGCCTGCGCCCCGCCTTCCGGCTCTGGGCGCAGGTGGTCTCCCGCCCCTCCCCCACCCAGGCGTTCGTCAACGCCGGCAAGCGGGACATCGCGTACGACCTGGGGCTGCCCGAGGCGGAGCTCGTGCGCGATCCCCTCACCGGCGCCGAGCGGCCGGCCACGGGGATCCGCGTCCTCAAGCTGTCCGACCAGCACGCCTGGCTGGAAACGGACTCCGCCGAGGACGTGCAGGTCGGCGACTGGGTGGCGCTGGGGATGTCCCACCCGTGCACGATCTTCGAGAAGTGGCCGCTGATCCCGGTGGTGGAGGCCGACGGCACGGTCACGGAGTACGTCCGGACGTTCTTCTAAGCCCATGGACCTGGTCATCCGCGGGGCCCGCGTCGTCGACGGCACGGGCGGGCCCTCCTACCCGGCCGACGTCGGGATCCACGAGGGCCGCATCGTCGAGGTGGGCCGCATCGCGGGCGGCGGGCGGCACACGCTCGACGCCCACGGCCTCGCCCTGGCCCCCGGCTTCATCGACATGCACGCCCACAGCGACCTCGCCCTGCTGCGCGATCCGGACCACAGTGCGAAGGCCGCCCAGGGCGTGACCCTCGAAGTCCTGGGCCAGGACGGCCTGTCCTACGCCCCCGTCGACGACCGCACGCTGGCCGAGGTGCGGGCCGCCATCGCCGGCTGGAACGGCACGGGCGAGGACATCGACTTCGACTGGCGCACGGTCGGCGGGTACCTGGACCGGCTGGACGCGCAGGGCATCGCCGTCAACGCCGCCTATCTCGTCCCGCAGGGCACCGTCCGCGCGCACGTGGTGGGCTGGGGCGACCGCCCCGCCACCGCGGCGGAGCTCGACCGGATGCGGGCCCTGGTCGCCGAGGGGCTCGCGCAGGGCGCCGTCGGCATGTCCTCCGGGCTCACCTACACCCCGGGCATGTACGCGTCGGGCGCCGAACTGACAGAGCTGTGCCGGGTGGTGGCGGAGTACGGCGGCTACTACTGCCCGCACCACCGCTCGTACGGCCGCGGCGCCCTGGCCGCCTACGCCGAGATGGTCGAGCTGACCCGCGAGGCCGGCTGCGCGCTGCACCTGGCGCACGCCACGATGAACTTCGGGGAGAACGAGGGCCGGGCGGGCGAGCTGCTCGCCCTGCTCGACGGGGCGCTGGCCGGCGGCGCCGACATCACCCTCGACAGCTATCCGTACACCCCCGGCTGCACCACCCTGGTCGCCCTGCTGCCCGGTTGGGCGAACGAGGGCGGACCCGAGGCGGTCCTCGCCCGCCTCGGCGACGACGCCGAGGCCGAGCGGATCCGGTACGCGCTGGAGGTGGAGGGGGCCGACGGCTGCCACGGGGTCCCGGTCGACTGGTCGACGATCGAGATCGCCGGGACCACGGATCCGGCCTACGGGGCGTACGTCGGCACGCGCCTCCCCGACTGGGACACGGCCCGGGCGCTACTGCTGGGCGACCGGCTCGGGCCGAGCATCCTGCAGCACGTCGGGCACGAGGAGAACGTACGGGCGATCATGCGCCACCCGGTCCACACGGGCGGCTCGGACGGCATCCTGCAGGGCGCGAAACCGCATCCGCGGGCCTACGGCACCTTCCCGCACTACCTCGGGCACTACGTGCGCGAGCTGGGCGTCCTCTCCCTGGAGGAGTGCGTGGCCCACCTCTCCGGCCGCCCCGCCGCCCGGCTGCGGCTGCCGGACCGGGGGCTGGTGCGCGTCGGGCACCGGGCCGACCTCGTCCTCTTCGATCCGCTGAGGGTCGCCGCCGGATCGACGTACGAGCGCCCGCGCGCGCTGCCGGCCGGAATCCCGCACGTTCTGATCGACGGGCGTTTCACCGTCCGGGACGGGCGCAGGACGGACGTCCTCGCCGGGCGGGCCGTCCGTCGCACGCCGCACGGCGGCCGCTGATCCGTCATATTCCACACTTACGATGAACGGCATGTACGCCTTCGGCGCCTTCTTCGTACCCGCCGCCCTCTTCCTCTTCCTCTTCGGCGTGAGCGTGCGGGAGGACCGCCGGCGCTTCCGCAACGCGGTCTACCTGGGCCTCACGTTCATCTTCGCCTCGGTCGGGCTGCTGTCGCAGGTCACGCGCCTGCCGTCCGGCCTGGCCCAGATCGTGGTCGCGGTGGTCTTCCTGGTGCCCGCGATCGGCACGATCGCACTCGGCGGCTTCCTGATCGGCAACGGCCTGACGATGGTCCGCAAGGAGGGCCGGCGGCCGGGCAACCTGCTGTCCCTGGCGGCGGGCGTGGCGATCTTCCTCCTCATCGCGTTCGTGTTCGTGACGGCCACCACCGGACCGCCCGTCCTGGACGCCGTCATGGTCGGGGTGGTCCTCCTCGCCGCGTACGTCTCCTTCCTCTTCCTCTGCTTCCTGGCCTACGCCTACCTCTACGGGCGGATCAAGGTGCGCGGGGACGTGGACTACGTGGTGATGCTCGGCTCCGGCCTGATCGGCGGCGACCGGGTCCCGCCCCTGCTGGCCTCGCGGCTGCGCAAGGGGCAGGCGATCCACGACGCCCAGATCGCGCGCGGCGGACGGGCGCCGCTGCTGCTGACCTCGGGCGGCAAGGGCACGGACGAGAAGGTCGCGGAGGCGCGGGCGATGGCGGACTGGCTGATGGCGGAGGGCGGCGTGCCGCGGGAGCACCTGCGGCTGGAGGACCGGTCCCGCACGACGGAGGAGAACCTCCTGTTCAGCCGGACCATCATGGAGGCGGAGGACCCCACCTACCGCTGTGTGGTGGTCACCAACAACTTCCACGCGTTCCGCGCCGCGATGATGGCCCGCAAGGCCGGGGTCAACGGGCAGGTGCTCGGCTCGCCGACGGCGAAGTACTTCTGGCCGAGCGCGACGATCCGGGAGTTCGTGGCGGTGTTCTGGGAGCACAAGGTCGCCAACCTCAGCATCTGCGGCGCCGTCGTCGCCCTGACCGCGGCACTGGCGCTGGCGGTCTGACCCCCGGGCGGAACGGGGCGGGGGCCCCGGTCCCGCCAAGGTGCGTTCTTGGGGGCCCGGCCGGAGGATGGGGGCCAGGGGGACACAGCAGGAGGTAGCGATGGACAGTGAATCGGACCAGCAGCCCCAGCGCCCCGCCCACCTCTACACGGGGTCGGAGCACCCCTTCGACCCCGAGGACCTCGTGATGGCGCGCGGCCAGGACGTGACTCCGGAGCGGGTCGAGAAGGCACGCAAGCTGATCGAGAAGGAGGGCGCGAGGGCGCTCGAACGCTACCTCCCTTAGGTGGGCCCGAGCGGGCGGACCGGGCTCCCCGGTCCGCCCCGAGGTGCGCGGCGGCCGCTGCGCATCCAGAATCGGTGGATGCTCGTTAGCCCGCGCGGGGGCCGATTCCGAAGGGACGACAACGATGCCGATGCGCACGACGCAGAAGACCGGCACCACCCACTCCCACGCGCCCGCGACCGTGCCCGTGCGGGGTGACGCGACCGTCGACTGGGACCACCCGGCCGACCCGCCGGCCGGGCAGCTCTCCACGCACGTGCGCGCCTACGTGGACAGTTCCGGCGCCGACGGGCACCTGTGGCACGGCGTCCCGACGCTGCTCCTGACCACCCTCGACCGGTTCTCCGGCCGGCCCGTGCGCACCCCGCTGATCTACGCGAAGGACGACGGCCGCCACATCGTGCTGGCCACCGCGGCCGACGGCACGCCCGGGGTCCCCTCCTGGTACCGCAACCTCACCGCCCACCCCGAGGTCCGCCTCCAGGTCGGCGCCCTGACCGCGCAGGCCCGCGCCCGCACGGCGACTCCGGCGGAGCGGGAGACGTACTGGGAGGCCGTGACCGCCCTGTGGCCCGCCTACGAGGACCACCAGTCGGCGGCCGCCCCCCGCGAGATCCCGCTCGTCATCATCGAGCGCTGACCTGCGGGCGGGGTGTGACCGGCGGGGTGTGATCAAATCTCCGGATGCTCCGGATGATCACACGCCCCGACAAGGGCCACAGCGGCACCGCGCGTCTCTGGACGGCGAGCGCGCTGTCCTCGGGGTCGACCTGGGTCATGCAGATCAGCCTGTTCATCCAGGTGCTGCAGGACTCCTCCCCCGCCACGCTGGCAGCCGTGGAGCTCATCGGGACCGTGCCCGCGCTGGCGTTCATGATGGTGGCCGGCACCCTCGCGGACCGGTTCGACGTGCGGCGCCTGGCCGTCGGCTCGATGGTCGCGCAGGCCGTCTGCGTCCTCGGCATGGCGCTCTTCCTCGACCACGGCATCTGGATCACCGCCGCGTTCTACGGGCTCCAGGGCCTCGGCAACACCCTCTGGCCGCCGGCCCGCCAGCAGTGGCTGTACGGGGTGGTCGCACCGGAGTCCAGGCCCGCCGCCAACGCCCGGCTGGGCGCCGTCTCGGGAACCATGACCGTTGTCGGTGCCTCGCTCGGCGGTGCGCTGGCCGGCTGGAGCCCCGTCGGCGCGATGGCCGTCGCGTGCGCACTGCAGGTGCTGGCCGTCGTACCGCTGCTGGCGCAGGCCCGGCGGCCGATGCCGTACGCGGTGTCGGGGGTGCCGGGGGTGTCGGCCCGTGAACCGATGCGCAAGGAGCTGACCGCGGGTCTCCGGGTGCTGCGCGATCTGCCGCTGGCGCGCTCCGTCGTCTGGATCGGCATCGCCTGGGGCTGCATCGGCGGGGCGTACGACATCCTGCTCGCCGCCTACGCCACGGGCCATCTGGGCGGTGGTGGTGCGGTGTTGGGCTCGCTGTACGTGGCGGACGGGGTCGCCGTCATCCTCGGCACGGTACTGGCCGCACGGATCGCGGTCCGCCGCCACCTGGCGGCGTACACCGCGGCCTACGTGTTCCAGGGGCTGGCCTGGGGGGCCTTCTTCCTCGCGGGACATCCGGTCCTGGCCGTGGCACTGCTGGGCGTGATGCGCCTGGCCAGTGGCGTCATCATCGCCCTGGACACCACCGTCCTGCTGGCCACCGTCCCCGCGGCCGTGCGCGGGCGGGTCTCCAGCCTCCACATGACCACGTACGGCGCGATGGCCCGCGTCTCCCTGGCCCTCTTCGGCGGCCTCCTCACCGTCTGCGACGTCCGCACCGTCGGAGTCTGCACCGGCGCCGCCTCGGTGATCCTCGGCACCCTCTGGTGGTGCCTCCGGGACCGCGAGGCCCAGCGCACCTACCCCACGGCGGTGACCGAGCGCGAACCGGCCACCGCTGCCGCCTAGGACGCGGAGGGCGCGGAGGGCGCGGAGGGCGCGGAGGACCAGCCCTGGCGGCGAAGGCTTTCGAAGCCGTCCAGGAGGAGGTCCAGGGCGAACTCGAACTCGAACTGGTCGTCGCAGCCGCCGCCGACCGTGGAGGATCCGCCCGCGGACCACGGGCTGCCAGTCGGGGCCCGCGGCCGGCGGGTCGATCTCGCCGACGACGGCGTCGGTCATGCCGTCGAGCAGCTCCTCCTTGTTGGCCACGTGCTTTTGAAGTGCTCTCCCGGCTGGAGCCGGGAGATTCCTGCTTACCTTGCGGTAGCGGGCTTGACGCGCTTGGCGCGCCTGACGACTGCCCTTCCGGCAGCCGGGATGAGCGCGAGGCCCATCCGGTAGAGGTGCAAGACGTTGCAGGCTGCGTTGTGGTCAGCGTTGCCCGACCAGCCGCAGCCCGGGTTCTTGCACACGAACACGGCCTGGGACTCCCGGCTTCCGGGAGTGGTCAAGCCGCACGCGGAGCAGCGCAGGCTGGTGCCGGGGGCGGGGACCTTGAACAGGGAGCCGCCGTGCTGCACGGTCTTGTACGTCAGCATGGTGACCGTGCGGCCCCACGCCTCCCCACTGATGGAGCGGTTCAGCCCGGATTTCTGGGCGACGTTCTTCCCCGGCTCCTCGATGGTTCCCTTGGCCGACTTGACCATGTTCGTGATGGTGAGTGCTTCGACCACGACAGTGCCGTAGGTGCGGGCGATGGCGGTGGTCGTCTGATGTTGCCAGTCCAGGGCCCGGCGCTTGGCTTTCGCGCGGAGTCCAGCGATCTGGTCGTAGGTGTGGTGCAGCCGGCGGCTGGTGCGCTCGCCGGACTTGCGGTGGCGCTTGCGCTGCGCGGCGCGCTGCTCCAGACGCAGGAGCTTGGCCTTCTCTCGATCGGTCAGCCACTCGCCGTGCTCGTAGGTTTCGCCATCGGAGAGAGCGATGGGGACGGTGACACCCACGTCGATGCCGACGTCCGGACCCTGGTGGCGGTCGGGCTTGGCCTCCAGGGCCTGGACGCGGAAGGCGATGTGCCAGCCCAGCGCGTCCTTGACCAGCCGGGCCCCGGTGATCCGGTTCTCCCCGTCGGCATGCTTGCCGACAGGCAGGTCCTTGGTCCACCGGAAGCGGACCCGGCCCACCTTGGGGATATTGGCCATCCCCCAGCGGCGGTGCACCCGGGTGATGTTCAGGTCCCGGCCCTGCGGAATGTCCACGGACATCACCGAACGAAACCGCCCCTTGAAATTGGGCGCGTCGGCGCGGCCGTCCCAGCAGTTCTTCCACGCCTGGAAATACGTCTTCAACACCGCTTGCGCGGCCTGGGCCGGAAGGACAGCGAGAAAGTCGATGTCCTCGCGGGCCTGCCGGATCGCAGCATCCGCATTCGCCAGAGTCCGCTTATCCTTCGGCATCATCCGCCACCATGCGTGCAGACAGTTCCACATCGTGCGGGCCGCGTGCGCCTGGCCATCAGTCTTCAATACCCCGGCAGGCGGCAGCGAGAGCCGGGCACGGTGCCCGAACTGCCGCTTGACCAGGGTTTCTTGAATCACAATCGGGAATTTAGCATTGGTTTATGTCACCGCGCTGGAACCATTATTCTGATGTCAGAAGCGGTCGCCATGTTGTCTACAACCTGCACGTTCACTTGGTTTTACTCACCAAGTAGAGGCGGAAAGCGTTCACCGACACCATGCCGACCCGCACCGAAGAGATCATGCGGGAGGACTTCGCTTCGCCGGATCATGCGGCGGGCAGCCCTGCCCGATGTCAAGCAGTACATCGAGAACCAGCACCGCCCCCTCTTACCGTCACCACACAAGCGCAGAGCCCTCCGGCGCGCCGCGCCTCCGACCCAAGGACGACCTTCAACCCTCCCTGAAGGGCGGAGCACTGGTCAAGATCATAGGTAGAGGGCCATCGGTACTGCGTCCAGCTCCTGCCCGAGCCGGCGCGTGCTGAGCGCGTCGCGCCTCGGCCGTCGCCGTGATGCTCGGCGCCTACGCGCAGCTATCCGTGGCGGGATCGGCCGCCGCATTCCCGGTCTTCACCTGGGAGCTGAGCCTGGCCGGCTGGCTGATCGCCAGGGGGTTCGGACCCGGCCCAGGCGCCGCACCCCGGGCAGACAGAGAACCGGCTGATCCGGCGGATCTCCGCCGGTGAGGCCGACCCGAGCTTGACGGCGATGCCGCCCGGGGCGACGGGTCCGGCAATACGGCTGACCAGAACGTCCGGGTTTCCGGAGCACTACTGAACTTGATTGGGTGATGTCGGGTTGATCGTGGTCAGTCGTCCATGATCAGACCGGTTCCTGCGAGGCATCCGTCGACGAGGTGTGGTCGGTACTGGATCTGCTTGAGGCTTCGCTTCACGG
>NZ_JBWJVM010000066.1:0-49898 GCF_056428985.1 Streptomyces sp. CA189
TAGTCGCTGAGGACCTCGGCGACCATACGGACCGCTCGTTTACGCAATTCAGCGGGATAGGAGGAGGGGCGTGCCATGACTCGATCCTTTCATGGAATCGAGTCTCTACCGAACCCGGAACGGTTCAGAGTGCGTCGAGCACCTGGTAGAGGGACAGTCCGGCGTGCGGGCTTTTGGGGAGAGCCGGTGTTCGGTGAGGAAGGCGTGGGCGGCGGTGACGAGGGTGACGTGGTGGTGCCAGCCGGTCCAGGAGCGTCCCTCGAAGTGGTCCAGGCCCAGGCCGTGCTTGAGCTCCCGGTAGTCGTGCTCGATCCGCCAGCGGATCTTTGCCAGGCGGACCAGTTCGGCGAGCGGCGTGTCGTGGGCAAGGTTGGACAGCCAGTAGTCGGTGGGTGCTTCGGCTCCGACGGGCCATTCGACCAGCAGCGTGACCTCGGGCAGGACGCCGCCCCAGTGGCCGTCGTGGCCCGTGGCGGCGGCCTGGGCCAGGCGGCGGGCCCGCACCCCGGCCGGCCGCACCGGCAGGGCCAGGAAGCGTGAGCGCATCGGTCCTCGTGAGCCCTCCCGCCAGGTGACCGGGGTGAACGAGTGCCGTCCGTGAACTGCCGCGCGCGCGGCCACCGAGGACGGCTTGTCCCGATAGCGGGGCTGAGGGCGGCGGCCGTTGCCGGACCAGGGCGGTGTGACCGGCAACGCGTCGTGCGGGTGGACGCTCACGTCCGAGCGCACCGCGACGACGTATCCGATGCCGCGGCTGTCCAGGCCGTCCCGGAAGTCGGCGTTCTGCCCATAGCCGGCGTCGGCCACCACCACCGGCGGCACCAGACCCCACCCCGTCAGCTCGTCGATGACGTCCAGGGCGAGGCGCCACTTCTCACGGTGCCCGATGTCCTCGGGTATCCCGGTCTTGTGCCGCCGTCCGGTATCGGCGGCCCAGTCCTCGTTGACGAACAGGCGCCACTGCAGCGGGCAGGACGCGGTGTCGGTGACCGCGTGCACGCTCACCGCGACCTGGCAGTTGGCCTGTTTGCCCAGCGCGCCGCAGTACTGGTGGGCGACCGCGACCGACATCCGGCCGTCCTTGGGGAACGACACGTCATCGACCGCCCATGCCTCCGGGCGGATCAGAGGGACCATCCGCTCCGCGATCCGCCGCCGCACCGGGACCGGATCCCAGGTGGACTGGTTCACGAACTGTTGCAGGTTCTGCTCGTTGCCGTCCGGCAGCCGTTCGGCCATCGGCTGGATCGACTTGCGTCGCCCGTCCAGCATCAGCCCCCGCAGGTAGCAGTCGCCCTTCGCCCGCTGATCACGCCGCGGCACCGACGCGAACACATCCGCCACGAACCCCGATAACTCCGCCCGCAGGCCCTCGACCTGCCACATGTCCATCCGTCCAACATGCTCCGCCCAAACATGATCGGGAAGACCTAACGGAGTCCCACTAAGCAAGACCTGCGTGGTAGCTGATGCGGGCGAGTTGGACGCGGTTGTGGGCGCCGAGTTTGGTCAGCAGGCGGCTGAGCTGACTCTTGATGGTGGCTTCGGTGGCGGATAGCTGGTCAGCGATCTCCGCGTTGGAGTGACCGTGGCCGACTAGGTGCAGGATCTGCTGGTCGCGTAGGGGCAGATCGGCGATCTGAGCCGCTTGTGGGCTGGGCGGTATGGACTCGGGTGCTGTGTGGTGGGCCAGGCGGTTGAAGAGGCCGGCCGTGAGGGTGGGGTCGAGGACGGCGTGTCCTTTGTTGATGGTGTGGATGTGGTGGAGGAGCTCACCTGGCGGGGTGTCTTTGAGGAGGAATCCGGCGGCTCCGGCGGCGATGGCGTCATCGACGTGCTCGTCGCTGCCGAGGGTGGTGAGGACCAGGACACGAGGCGGACGGGGGAGCCGCTGCAGGCGGCGGGTGGTCTCGATGCCGTCGATGCCGGGCATGACGATGTCGACGAGGGCGAGATCGGGGCTGCAGCGGGTGGCGGCGCCGACGGCGGTGGGGCCGTCCCAGGCTTCGGCGATCACGTGCAGGGCGGGGTCGGATTCCAAGATGGTGCGCAGGCCCTGGCGGACGATGGTGCTGTCGTCGGCGAGCAAGATGCTGATCACGAGATGGATCCCTGGCCGGGGGCGGGAGCGGGGGCGGGGATGGTGGCGTACAACTCGTAGCCTTCGTCTGGGAGTTGGCGGGTGGTCAGGGTGCCGCCCAGGAGTTGGAGGCGTTCGGCCAGCCCGACCAGGCCATGGCCGCTGCCGGGCAGGTCCAGCGGGGCAGTGTGGGCGGGCCTGTTGGTTACGCGGATGGTGACGGTGTTCTTGTCGTGGCTGACGGTGACGGCGATTGCTGCGCCGGGGGCGTGTTTGACTGCGTTGGTCAGTCCTTCCTGCACGGTGCGGTAGAGGGCGCGTTGGATACCGTCCGGCCATGTCTTGGCCTGCGCCTTGATGGTGTCGGGCAGGGTGAGGGTGATCGGGCTGGCGGCCGCTTGGCGGGTGGTGTCGACGAGGGCGGGGATCTCGGCGATGCCTGCGGGGACGACGATGGGGCTGTGGCCGGGGCGGGTAAGCACGCCGAGGGTCTGGCGCAGTTCCGCCAATGCCTGGCGTCCTTCCTTGCGGATCAGGCCGGCTTCATGGTGTGCGTCGGGGTTGCTGACTTCCCACGCGGTGGCGGTGATCGTCATGTTGCCGACCCGGTGGGCAACAGTGTCGTGCATCTCCCGCGCGATGCGGCCGCGTTCACGGATCTTGGCCTGGGTGACGCGTAGTTCGGCCTCGCGCTGCGCGGCGATGGCGCGCTCCTCCCAGCCGGTGGCCAGCTCGTGGCGCATGCGGGTGGCGTGCCCCCACAGCAGAGGGCCCAGCGCGAAGACCAGGGCGAAGGCCCAGGCGCGGATCTGGACGTTCAGTGCGTTGTGGACGGCCCAGGCGTGCAGGAGCACCGCAGCCGTGCCCAGCAGGGCGAGGCGCCGTGGGGAGCGGGTGGTGCGGCCGACGGTGTACATGGCCGCGGTCAGCGGCAGCGGGGTGAACGCGATGACATGCGTGGCCATGACCAGGCAGGCCACCGACAGCGGGTAACGCCTGCGGACGAGCAGGACGAGACTGGCTGGGATCACCACCATCAGTGTCCAGGCGATGTGGTGGTCCAGCTGTCCGTTGTGCTGATCGGTCAGCGTGTCCAGCACCCCGCACACTGCCGTCAGCACCACCACGGTGATGTCCACAAGGCGTGGCGGCATACGGGGCAGCCGGACAAGGAAGCCGTGGAGCTTCGAGGAAGCGGTGGATGCGGACATGAGCATGAACCTCGCGATCGGGGCAGCGGCAGGTGCTGCCGGGATCCGGACTGGCTGACAGGGGCGCCGACGGTTGGCAGCGGAGTAGCGCGGTGGCCGATCTGGAACAGGCACGGCCCGGCCCGCGGACGCTCCCACGCCACGCAGTCATAAGCGGTATTGGCTGTTCGCCCATGCCTGCGGCGCGCTGTTCGTAGGAAACGTTGCCGCGTGTCCACCTTAGAAGCTGCTGGCAGAACGACTGGTTGCCGAAGGTCACTCGCCGGTCGGCCAGAAGGCCCCTCCCGCGGAGCCGAAAGCCTGTGCCCCCGCCACAAGGCCGGCCTCTACCACGCCGGGACGGCCGTGGGCGCAACTTTCGATGCGCCTATCCGCAACTTATGGATCGCTTTCGGGTGCTTTGAGGACGCGAATCTGGATGAGCAGCCGTACTCGGTGCGACACCGCGGCTCACCCCCCTCACCCTCGACATCCAGGATGCGCCGCCCCATGCCCCAGTCCCAGCCTCACTCCATCAACTCCCCCGTGCCCAAGGCTCCCGGCCCTGGCGAGCGCGCCACGCCCCGTATGGTCGTGCTGCGCCGCCTGCGCACTGCAGCCCTGGTCCTGGGGGCCCTGTCGGCCACGATGCTGGCCGGAGCCGGCACGGCTCAGGCCGCCGACGGCAGCGTGTGGGACCGGCTCGCAGCCTGCGAGGCATCGGGGAACTGGCAGGCCTCCACCGGCAACGGCTACCACGGGGGCCTGCAGTTCGCCCCCACCACCTGGAGCGAACACGGCGGCACCGCCTACGCCCCCCACGCCCACCAGGCCAGCCGCGAACAGCAGATCACCATCGCCCAGAAGGTCCTGGCCAACCAGGGCCCCGGCGCCTGGCCCGTCTGCTCCGTAAAGGCAGGCCTGACCGCGGCCGACGCCACCCCCGCCACATCCACCGCGGCCGGCACGGGTGCGGCACGTGCAGCGGGCCAGGCCACGCACCCGCTGCCCGGCGCTGTCACCGGTACCGGCTTCGCCGCCCAGGGCTCCATGTGGGCCAACGGCCACACCGGCCAGGATTTCATCGCCCCCGCCGGAACCCCCGTCCACACCGCCCTCACCGGCACCGTCGTCACCGCAGGCTGGGGAGGCGCCTACGGCAACCAACTCGTCATCCGCCACGCCGACGGCACCTACACCCAGTACGCCCACCTCTCCACCCTCTATGTCCACACCGGACAGGAGATCGAGACCGGGCACGTCATCGGACTGGTCGGATCCACCGGTAATTCCACCGGCCCCCACCTCCACTTCGAAGCCCGCACCACCCCCAACTACGGCAGCGCCCTCAACCCCCTCACCTGGCTCAGCACGCACGGCCTCGCCCTCATGAACTGACCAGAGCCGTGCGACCGTCACCGCGGACCCGATGAGAACCAAGTTCAACCGGGTGCCAGTTCATTAACACAACCCAACCAACCGCCCAAATAAGGAGCACACTTCAACATGTCACGCCACAGCAGTATTGGTCTCCGCAAATCCGTCATCGCCTTCCTGGCGGGGGCCTCCCTGATCGCCCCTGCCGCGTTCAGTGCGCCTGCGATGGCTGCATCGGCACCGAAGGAGGCAATCACGTGCGACCAGCTCCAAAGCAAAATGAACGACTTCAACGGTGACGGTAGCGGCGGTACGTCAGCCGGATTGGCATACATTGCGCTCTACGCCACGGCGAAGGCAAAGGGATGCAGCTTCCTGAACACCGGGAATCCGCACCACGTTGACCCCGAAGCAGGCGATGATTTCGAGCTGGAGATGGTTGCGCCCTCCTGGGACGTGCGTGGCCCTAAAATGGTTGTCGACTCTGACAGCTTCCTGTACAGCAACAACATCAACCGCAAGGGCGATTTCGACGGATCAAAGAACATACGCGATACATTCAAGTTGGTGGCTACAGGAAAGGGTAGCAACAATAGCTACTCTCGCGGGGCAGAATACTTGATGATGGCCACTAGCGGTAAATATGATGGCAAGTGCCTCACGCCATCAGGAAACCGTGACGGCATTACGGCAATCGACTGCGATAAGGTGTCCGACGTCTGGCGTCTCGGCTGGCTCTATCAGGGAAACGGATGGAGTGGCACCCCGCTCGTGAGCTACTCGCGATCTACCGGATTCAAGGGATACCTGGATGTCCCCAACGGCAAGGGGCAAACGAGGGTAAACCTTTACGGGGACCGGGTTGACGTGTGGCAGTTGTTCCATTTCCGGCCCAAGGGTCACCGCTACTAGGCCAATATTCATCTGAAACCTCTTACACCGCCGAGGTTTCAGCCTGGATCCACCGCGTGACGGTCGCCCCCGTGGGATAGTGAAACGAGAAGAGGTGTCCTCCGACCTGCGAGAATGGGACTTCCTACGGTTCCATCCAGCAGGCTCAGCGAGGCACCTCGTAAGTGAAATCTTCCCGCTCCTGAGCCTTTTCCAACCTGACTGGGATGTCGGACCGTTGGAGGTCGGGGGCTGTACGTAGCGACGAAGCTCCTGGTAGACGGGTTCTCGACCAAGATCACACGTGCTGCCAGGAGCTTCCGTGCTTGTCTACCCGTCGTCGATCGACCTGGCCAGCCGCACGCTGCGGCACCTGACCGGACAGCTCACCGCGAGGCAGCGGGAGATCGGCACGTGGTGGCGGCGTCTGCCCGCCGGCCGCCAGGCCCTGCCCGCGCTGGCCATCTGCGGTGCGGTGACACCTACCCCCAGCTCGCCGCCGGGTTCAAAATCGCCATCGCGACCGTATAGCCGGTGCATACGCAAGGCCATCGAAGTCCTGGCTGCTCTCGCACCGACCCTGGCCGAGGCGGTGGAGACGGCCCGGACGAAGGCGTTCCTGATCCTGGACGGCACCCTGCTGCCGATCGACCGGATCGCCGCGGACACGCCGTACTACTCGGGTAGGCACAAGCGGCATGGCATGAATGTGCAGGTCCTCACCGATCCGTTCGGCCGACTGCTGTGGACCTCGGCAGCCCTACCGGGCTCCACCCATGACCTGACGGCCGCCCGAAGTCACGGGATCGTCGAGGCGCTCGCCGTCGCGGGACTGAAATGCTGGGCGGACAAGGCGTACCAAGGGGCTGGCCGAAACATCCGGGTCCCTTTCCGGGGCTGCCGGCTCAAACAGTGGAAGCGACGCCACAACAGCAGCCACGCCAAGATCCGGTGCGTCGGCGAGGAGGCCATGGCCGTCCTGAAGGGCTGGCGCCTGCTCCGGAAGCTCCGCTGCAGCACCAACCGGATCACCGACATCGTCAAAGCCGTCCTCGTCCTCCACCACGCGTCAGCATGCGGATGGAAAAGGCTCAAGATGACGGCCTCTCACCTTGCCCGAGACGCGTACCTCTATATCCGTCAGAGCTCGCTCGGCAGGTCCTGAACACCACCGAGTCGACGGTGCGTCAGTATGGCTTGAAGGAGCGGGCGATCACTCTTGGGTGGTCGGCCGACCGGGTCCACGTCATCGACACCGACCAGGGCCAGTCCGGTGCCACGGCCGCGGACCGGGAAGGGTTCCAGCGCCTGGTCGCCGAGGTCGGCATGGGCCACGTCGGCAGCTGTCCAAGGCCCGGCGCGGGGAACTCGTCCAGCCGCTGCCGATCGGCCTGGTTTCCGACGGCGCCGGAAGGGTCGTTCTCGACCCGGACGCCGCGATCCAGCAGGCGATCCGCACCGTGTTCACGCTGTTCGACACCACCGGCTCGGCCACGGGCGTGGTCAAGGCGTTCAACCATGACCGCCTCACCCTGCCTCGGCGGATCCAGTGCGGCCTGGACAAGGGGAAGGTCGTTTGGGGGCCGATCGCGCACTCGCGGGTGCTACAGATCCTCCACAACCCGCGATATGCCGGGCCTTCGTCTACGGCCGCCACCAGCACAAACCCGGCGCCAGCGGGAAGAGCGGCCCGACACTGCAGCCGCGCGAGCAGTGGATCGCCCTGTTCCCCGACGCTCACGCCGGCTGCCTCTCTTTCGAGAAGTACGAGACCAACCAGGCCAAGCTCACCGCTAACGCCGTCGCCTACGGCAAGGATCGTCGACACGGACCCGCCCGCCAGGGCCCGGCCCTGCTGCAGGGCACCGGCTCGCGGCGTCCGATGTACCGCTGGAGGGGCCGCCACTGCTTGTGCACGGCGTTGGCGTGCTCTACGCAGATCCGCTCCGAGGACTGCCGCTTGCGCGCCTCCTTCCACGCGTTGACGTTCTCGGCGGGGTGTCCTTCCCGGGCTTCTTCGGCGGGGCCTGGACCTGGTCGGGAAACCGTTTGGCCAGGCCCCGGTATCCGGCGTCGACCTTGGCCTTGACCTTGGGATATTGCTCGAACAGGTCGCTGATCCCCTCGGTGTTCACCGCCGTCTGATCGTGCATACGGCCCGGCCGGATCGCGCCCGTCCACAGGGTGCGGCCCTTCTCGTCGGTGATGACGGTGGCCTTCTTCGTGTTCTGCCGCATCTTGCCGGAGACGAAGACCCGCCGTCCGGGCCGACCTGCCTTCGGGCGTCGTACGCGCACCTCGGTGCCGTCGAGCCGCAGCTCAACGCCCTTCGCGTCGGCGTAGGCGAAGACATCGGCCAGCGTGTGCAGGCGCAGTCCGGCCTCGCCGGGGACCGCGAAGCCGCGGCGGGCGAGCAGGGGGCGGATCTCCTGGACGGCCCGGGTGATGGTGGAGCGGTCGGCGCCGTAGAAGACGGCCAGAGCCGCATGCGGGAGCTGGAACCGAAGGACCACCAGGGTGGCGATCACCCGATCGGTGAAGACCAGTTGATGGTCAGGTCCGCCGCCCTCGGCCCGCAGACGCTCATGACCTCGGCGTTCACGCAGCCGAGAGTCCTCCCGCGCCATCCACGGGCCGGCCAACTCGACGATGAGGGCGCCAAGTCGACGCCGAGAGAGGCCAGTACAGATACGATGCGAGAGAGCCGTACGGGGCCAGGTATTGCGTCACAACAACACCAACCCGTACGGCTCTCTTCACGTCACGGCCCGGACATCCCCGCTCTCGAACACCACGCCGCAACTGTGGAACTCAGGTGCAGGGCGGTCCGGCCGCCCCGGGAAGGCCTCGCTGCGGGATGCCGGTGGTTGGCGGCGTCACCGCGGACCGGCCGCGCTTCGGGGAGTCCGTCAGGCGCTTGGCGTACTTGTCCCATCCCCGCTCCTGTGCGCTCATGCCTCCCCAGAATCCCCAGCGTTCGGGGGCCTGCACTGCGTGCTCGCGGCATGCCGCGAGCACGGGGCACGCGGCGCACAGGGCGCGGGCGGCCTCGGTGTCCTCACGGGTTTGGTGGGAGGGAAAGAAGTGTTCGGTGTCGTCCTCTGCGCAGGCGGCCGACAGGGAGAGAGCGAAGAGCCCCGGATACTCCTTGAACGGGACGACCACCGGCTTGCGTACGACGGGAGCGGAATGGGAATCGACGGTCACGACGACTTGCCTGTTCTTGAGAAGGAATGGACGACCACCCCCGTACGGAAATCCCCCTGCTCTGCGCCGCACAACGGTGGTATCCGGCCAGGGCAGTGGCGACCGAGCCGGGTCGCCTCCTCCCACTGCCCGGAGCTGACGAGTGGGAGTGTGGCTGGTCGATCACCGGTCTCAGCCATCGACGATCCGGTCGGCCACATGCGGTATCCAGGTGGTTCCCAGGACCGGAGTTGAGGCCTGGGGCCACGGCCGGGGTCTCCGGCGGAGCGGCCTGTTGCCGGCCGGCTCAGGTCTTGCTGTGGATGAGCTGGGTGAAGTCCTCCGGGGTGATGGAGGAGATGCCCTGCCCGGAGAGGACTTCGAGCGGTTGTCCGTCAAGTTTGACGGAGGGGGTACCGGTTTCGCCGCTCTTCTCAAAGGCCTTGGAGACTTCCTCCACCCAGGGCATGTAGGTGAGGTCCTCGACGGCCTGGTCGAAGGCCGGCGAGCGCAGGCCGTTGACCTTCCCCGCGAGGTCCAGGAGGGTGTCGGTGGAGCCGAACTTGTCGTCCTTCTCCTGTTCGGGGTGGTGGGCGTACAGGACACCAAGGAAGTCCATAAACTTGCCCGGGTCCTCGTTGGCCGCGGCGCCCAGCGCGTTCACCGCGCGCTTGGACCCGCTGCCGCCCAGCGCACCGTCGAGGAACGTCGCGAAGTGGTAGTCGACCCGGAAGGCGCCCTCGTCGGCGAGCTTACGCATGGTCGCGCCCAAGCCTGTCTCAACCCCCGCACAGTACGGGCACCGCGGATCCACGAAGATGCTGAGCGTGTGCGCCGCATTCGCCGGACCGTAGGAGATGACCGTGCCGTCGGCGCCGCTGATGTGGGCAGGCCGCACCAGCGCCTGAGCCCGCGCCACAGACTCGGGAGCCCGCGGGGACTGCGCCGCGAAGTAGCAGTAACCGGCGCCGGCGAGAGCCACAGCCGCCAAAGCGCCCAGGATCACGCGCCGGCGGATCCGGTTCCTGCGCGCCGCGGCTTCCCGCTCGGCGCGCAGCCGCTCGCGGGCACCGTCCTTCCGCTGATCTCCGAGATCCATCTGCTTCTCACTTCTTCATACCGGGGCAGCCGCAGTAGACATCCGCGGGCTGACGTAGGAATCAGGACACGGCCATGCACCCGAGACGCCGTCATATACAGACGGTGTCTCATAAGTGCCATGCGCACCCGGATCGGGCAACGGGGGCATCGGCTCGGATGAACCGCCAGACACCCCTGTTGCCGTGCGTGGCGCCCGACAAATGGACGTGAAAAGGGGCGCTCAAGAGCTGCAGCGTGCAGAGCACCCGCGTTCCATTCTCAGCTCGGAGCGGGGGGTACGGGACCAGAAGAAGGCCTGTCCCCTGCGGGACCATCGGCCCGCAGCCGGGGGACGTGGCATCCTCCTTTCGGCCCTCTCACGTACAGCCGATGGCCCGGGGCCACCGATGCGCCCCGCCCCCGAACGTTCCCGCCGAGGCGCGCGTGACGAATGTCTCGATGACACCCTGACGCGGCCTGCAGCGGGCGGGCTCAACGGCCGGCGGCTCCTCCACCAACAACGATCAACCCGATGATCATGCTAGCCGGAAGCGCCTCCACTCAACGGGTGACCTCGCCGAGGGCGCCTTCGGCGGCTTTCCGCATCGCGGCCAGGGGCGCCGGAGCGCGGCCGGTTCGGAAGTTCGACCTGCCGGGCGGCCTGGTGCACGAGCATCGGCAGGCCGCCGATGACGGTGCTGCCCGCGCAGCGGGCGGCCTTGGCGAGCGGGGGGCCACGGCCGGTACACGATGTCGAACAGCGTTTCCCCGCCGACGGCCACTGCGCGGGACGGCCCCTCCCCGCAGCCCAGGGCTTCTCACGCCGCGGCCGGCTCTTCCTCCTCCGCGTCGATGTCAACGTCCAGGTGGGGGTCGAAGGCGTCGGGCCGCACCGTCAGCTCGGTGGTGGCGTAGGAACCGAACCTCATGATGTGGTCGGTCAGGTACGGGCTGATTGCGGCCAGATCCTCACCGGTGATCTGCCAGCCCTCCGCCTGGAGCTCGCGGACGACGTTCATGAGGTCAAGTGTCGTATGGAAGATCACGCTGTTGGCGAGCAGAGACGTCAGCTTCACCGCCTTCTCCTGGTCGACCGGGTCGTTCTCGGCGATTTTTCCGCCGTTGCAGAACGCCAGCCAGTCGGTGAAGTTGTTGAAGGACTCCACCTTGTTGGTGGCCGCCGTCACCCGGCGGCGCAGCGACGGATCCGAGATGAACTTGAGCAGCTGCACGGTGGCGACCGCCCGGCCGACCTCTCGGAAGGCCCGGTAGATCTGGTTGCGGTGGGAGTTGCTGCCCAGCCGGCGCAGCAGCAGTGGCGAGGCCAGGGTGCCCTCCCGGATCGCGATCGAGACACGCATGAGATCGCGCCAGTGCGTCTCGATCAGCCGCCAGTCGATGACGTTGCGGCCACCCTGGTCGAACAGGACGTCGATGTGCCGGTAGCGGGCGCTCGCGGAGGGCCGGTAGAAGGTGCGGTCCTTCCAGTTCCGTATCCTCGGCATCAGCTCAATCCCCATCAAATGGGCAAGGCAGAAGACCGGGAACGACTGCCCTTGCGTATCCGCGTGGATCGTGTCGGGCTGCATCTCGGAGGCGTTCTTCAGCAGCCCGTCGATGATGTACACGGCTTCCCATACTCCACAGGGCACGAATCTGGGGAAGAGTGCGATGTAGTGATCCGATATGTGGTGGTACGCGATTCCACCGAAGCCTCCGTACCGGATGGAGGACTCGGCGAGCAGGTTGTCGATGAAGGTGTCCACCTGCGTGCCGTCGGCCGCCACACTCGTCCCATCGCCCCACGCCTTGACCAGGTCCAGACGCATGAACGCGTTGACCACGTCAGTGATCGCCTCGTTGATCTTCTCCACGCTCAGGTGCCGGTTCGTGATCGCGCTCAGCTCGTGCGCGGACACCCCCGCGATGTGCCGCGCGGCCTCGGCGAACGTCATGTTGATACCGCCCACGAAGGCGGTCAGCACATACCGGCCGAAGGGGTCCTTCAGCTTCGGGTCACTGCCGGAGGCCGGGCCGAACCGGCGCCACCACTCCACCCAGTACGCGGTGCGCGACAAGATGCCCAGCAGGGTCCGCTCCGGCATCCGCGCCTTGACCTCGGCCTCCAGCGCCTCGGCCATCGCGCTGACGCCCTTGGCACGCTGCTTGCGCAGCACCGGCACCCCGTTCTCGTCGATTTCCAGGTCCGCGTTGTCCGGATACCCGGAATCCACCTCCGCCGCGGTGCTCTCCAGCCGCCTGCGCAGGATGTTCGCCGGAGCCGTGCCACGACCGGCCCGCCGGCCGAAGAACGCCAAGGAGACGGTCCTGTGAACCTCCCCATGGTGCACGCACAGGGCGTGCGCAAACACTTCGGGAAAGTCGAAGTCCTCAAGGGCATCGACCTCATCGTCGAACGCGGCCAGGTGTGCTGCCTGCTGGGCCCCTCCGGCTCGGGCAAGTCCACCTTTCTGCGCTGCATCAACCACCTGGAGAAGATCGACGGCGGCACCCTCGCGGTCGAGGGAGACCTCGTCGGATACCGCCGCCACGACTCCAAGCTGCACGAACTGCGCGAAAGAGAAGTCGCCGAACGCCGCCGGGACATCGGCATGGTCTTCCAGCGCTTCAACCTGAGCGCACTCGACAACGTCATGGAAGCACCCGTCAAGGTCGCTTCCGTCCCCCGGGCCGAAGCCCGGGAAGACGCACAGCGGCTCCTCGAACAGGTCGGACTCGGCGACCGCGCGGGCCACTACCCGGCGCAGCTCTCCGGCGGACAGCAGCAACGCGTCGCCATCGCCCGCGCCCTGGCGATGAATCCCAAGCTCATGCTCTTCGACGAGCCCACCTCCGCGCTCGACCCCGAACTCGTCGGTGACGTCCTGGATGTCATGCGCCGGCTCGCTGCCGACGGCATGACCATGGTCGTGGTCACCCACGAGATCGGCTTCGCCCGCGAGGTCGGCGACACCGCCGTCTTCATGGACGACGGAGTCGTCGTCGAGGCCGGCGACCCCGACGGGTACTCGTCGAGCCCCGGCAGGAACGCACCCGCGCCTTCCTGTCCAAGGTCCTGTGACCGCCTCATCGCCGGAGCGGCTGCGCCCCGCCGCGCTGCTCCCGTACGCCGAAGCCCGTCTGGGGGGCTACCTGGCGGACCTCGCCGAGCTCGTGGCCGTCGACTCCGGTTCGTACAGCCCCGACGGCGTGAACCGGATGGCGGACTGGACTCAGGACCGCCTCCTGCGGCTGGGGTTCGACGTGGAGCGCACCGCTCCCGCTCCCGTCCACGGGCACCGCATCGGGGACGTGCTGATCGCACGCAAGTCGGGCAGCCTGCCGGTGGCCGATGGTGGCCGACGTGTCCTGCTCGTCGCGCACATGGACACCGTGTTCGAGGACGGCACGGCCGTCGAACGGCCCTTCAGGCTTGACGGAGAGCTTGCGCGAGGGCCGGGTGTCAGCGACGACAAGGGCGGTCTGCTGGCCGGACTCACCGCCCTGGAGATCCTCCACGAGGCTGGAGCTGACCTTTACGCCGAGCTCGTCTTCCTCGCCACCCCGGACGAGGAGATCGGCTCCCCTGCGAGCCGTCCCACCACGGAGGCGGCAGCGTGCGGGGCACACTTCGCGCTTGCTCTGGAGTGCGCCCGAGAGAACGGTGATCTGGTCATCGCCCGCAAGGGCGTCGCCGACTTCCTGGTGACGGTCACCGGCCGCGCCGCCCACGCAGGCATCGAGCCGGAGCGCGGCGCGAACGCCGCGCTGGCCGCCGCCCACCTGGTCGTCGCCCTCCAGGCCCTGAACGGCCACTGGGACGACGTCACCGTCAACGTCGGCGTTGTACGGGCCGGGACCCGGGCGAACATCGTCTGCCCGGAGGCGGAGCTGCGTATCGAGGTGCGTTCAGCCACCGCCGCGGGCATCGGCATGGCCAGGGCTGCCATCGAGACGGCCGTCGCGCGGACGGCCGTTCGCGGAACCACGGCCACCGTGGTGCAGCTCGACCTGTGCCCTCCGATGGAGGACACGCCCGCCTCGCGCCGCATCCTCGACACGGCCCGGAACATCGCCGCCGGCCTCGGGATCCCGCTCGGCGGTGCGGCTACGGGCGGTGTGGGCGACGCCAACTTCATCGCAGGGACCGGTGTGCCGACGCTAGACGGCCTTGGGCCCGTCGGTGGCGCCGACCATACCCCCGAGGAGTGGCTGGACACCTCCACCGTCCCCACCCGTGTCGCCCTGCTCGCCTCCCTCATCGCCGACCTCGGCGACAGCCGCACCGGCTGACCACAGAACCTCCCGCACCGGTTTGAACGCGCCATTGCCCGGTGCGGGAGACCAGCCCCGGCAGCCATGTGCACCACGCGATGGCTGCCGGCTAGTGCCGGGACCGCCGCCGGCCCCCCGTCGTGCGGTCCCGGCCACCAACCATCCCCAACCCCAGGAGGCCCCACATGCGCGTCCCGACCGGAGCCCGCCGTACCGCGTTGGCGGGCGGTACCGCTCTCGTCCTTGCCTTGGCCCTCGCACCGACCGCCGCCGCCGGCACCACTCGCTCTCCGGGTAGCCGAGGCTCGCTCGTCCTCATAGGCGGCGGCCTGAAGGCGGACAACTCGCAGGTGTACGGAGAGATCATCGAGCGCGCGGGCGGTGCCACGGCCCGGATCGGCGTGATCACCGCCTCCTCGGTCCCTGCCAGCCAGGACCCCCATGCCGGCGACCCCGCCAAGTGCGGCAACTCGGAATGCAACGGAGCCTATTACGCTGGGTTGTTCGAGCGGTACGGCGCCGCAGACGCCGAGTGGATCCCGATCGACCTCGACCACATCGGGAACGCAGACTCCGACGACGTCGTCCGGCAGGTCAACTCCATGACCGGCTTCTTCTTCGGCGGTGGCGACCAGTACCGCTACGTCACCACTCTGCTCCATGGCTCAGCCCACCGACTCCAAGGTGCTCGCAGCGATCCGCGCCAAACTGGCTCGCGGTGCGGTCGTCTCCGGCTCCAGTGCCGGTGCGCAGATCGCAGCCGGAGCGGACATGGTGACCGGCGGAGACTCCTACGAAGGACTGCGCGACGGCAGCAGCCCCGGCTACTTCGACGACCCCGCCCGGCTCGGATACCTGCCTGCGGGCGGCTTCGGCTTCCTGCGCTCCGGACTGATCGACACTCACACGGGGGCCTACGGACGTGAAGGCCGCGCCCTGCGCCTGGCCGCGGATACGGGGCACGGCCGTGTCTACGCCCTGGAAGAGAACACCGCACTCGTCGTGGAGGCCCCCGGCACGCCGTACGAGCGCATACGTGTCCTGGGTCCCCACGGTGTTGCCATCCTCGACTTGCGCCAAGCCCGAGTGAGCAGAGGCGAGTCCGGCTGGTCTCTCACCGGAGCCGGCTACAGCTACCTCACTGACGGCGACCGCTACGACCCGAACCGATGGCGGATCCTGCCCGCCGCGGGCAAGCGGCCCATCGTCCCCACCTCTGCTTCGCCGATCCCCGCCAACAAGGATGTCTTCTAATCCGCGGCCAACCCGGCGGGTGTTCCCTACTCATTCCTGAACACCGCACGCGCACTCGCGGCCTCCGACAGGCAGCGCACCGCGAAGGCGACCACCTTCGAGAGCGGGCCGCGGTTCTCCGTGACCCTCAGCAAGCAGCCCGGATTCACCGCGTGGACCAGTGACGGTTCCACGGCGCAAACGGTGACCGGGCTACGCATAGCCGTCGCACCGGAGCGACTCTGCCCTGACCACCCCGGGCGACCGAGGCCGGCTGGACACCGTGGTCCGGCCGGCCTCACTCACCGGTGATCGACAGTAGGCTCGACCGATCACCACGCACCGTCCCGAACCACCCGAAGGGAGACCCCGCGATGGCCTCCGGCACAATCGCCGACGAGATCCGCATCAAGCTGGGCGACGCCAGCCCCGCCGAACGCAAGGTCGCCCGTGTGCTCCTCGCCGGCTATCCCGCATCGGGCTTCGAGACCATCGCCGTCCTCGCGGAACGCGCCGCCGTCAGCGCCCCGACAGTCCTACGCTTCGTCAACCGGCTCGGATACCGAGGCTTCCCCGACTTCCAGGCCGCGCTGCGCGAAGAACTCGACGAGCGCAACGCCTCCCCCCTCTCCCTCTACGAAGCGACCGACTACGGCCGCGCCACGACGGGACAGGATCAGGACAGTGACCTCCTCCAACGCGGCAGCAACGTCTTCAGCGCGGCTGTCTCCCAGACACTGGCCGAACTACCCCCACACGACCTCACGCACGCGGTGCGTCTGCTGTTCGACGGCAAACGCCGCATCACCCTGACAGGAGGCCGCTTCACCAACCTCTTCGCCCAGTACCTCGGCCTGCACCTCATGCAACTACGCGACGACGTCAGATTCCTCCCCGACCGAGACGTCGAACGCACCGCCGTGTTCGCGGCCCTCCACCGGCGTGACGTCTTCGTCGTGTTCGACTACCGCCGCTACGAGGAGGACAAGGTCGCCATGGCCGAACTCGTCCAGGAACATGGAGGCAAGGTCGTCCTCTTCACCGACACCTGGCTCTCGCCGGCGGCCACCCACGCGGAGGTGGTCCTGCCCAGCCAGGTAGCTGCGCCGTCCCCCTACGACAGCCTGGTGCCCACCCTCGCCGTCATCGAGACGGTCGTCGCCGGTGTCATCACCGCCCTCGGCGAAGACGCCCACCAGCGCATGCGGCACGGTGAGGAGACCGCCCGCCGTATGGACCTGTACTGACCCTTCACGATTCGATCCCCGACTCGACCAGGGCGTCCTTGCCGAGTTTCGACCCACCGATCGCACCGCCTGAGTGGATCTCCCGCTTCGGTACAGGGCAGTGACGTGCACGGTCTGGAACAGCTCGTGCCCGCCCCCTACGACGTCCGCCTCATCGTCAGTGCCGCCGCCGTTCTCCGAGTACCGGCAAGCGAGGCACTGATCGGGTCGGTATTGGGTCTGACTTCAGGACGGGCGACGAACGCGCTGTCCCGTGCCCTCGCGGGAGCACTGCTGCACGATCACGAATCCGGCCGCTACGGCTTCCGGCACGCCCTGGCCGGCACGCCGCCTATGACTCGGTGCCACCACTGGAACGCCGGCGCCTTCACCACCGAGCCGCCGCCGTCCAGGAGCAGCTGCCCGGGCCTCTGCCGTACGTCCAACTCGCCCACCACTGCCAGCAGGACGGACGTCCACGGCCTGGGCGCGAGTCCTTGCGATAGACGCGGCGGCGGGGAGCATGTGAGCGCGCGCGGCCCAGGGGCGCTCTCACCCACGCGTTAATGACGGGCAGGGCTTGTGGCGTGACCGAAACAATCGCCTCGCCACCCAGGTCCGACGATTTGGAACAGCCTGCCGAGCGCCCCGGTCCTGCGGCATCGGCGACCGCGGCACCGCCGCCCGCTGCGCTGTCTCCCCGTGCGCCGATGCTCCTGCTCCAGGCGGGCTACTGGGCTCGGGCTGACGCTACGCGCCGCTGTTCAAGGCCGAATGGCCGCAGCAGGTCGGGCCGGAAGCACGCAGGACCCGTGGCGCAGGCAGGCGGGCGCGTCCGTTTCGTCGCGGGCGTCAGCGCGGTGCCTTGGTGGCTTCCGGGAGTTGGGCGGGGATGACCGGCGGTGCGCTTCCCGCAGGTTGCTGGTTGTCCTTCGGTTGCAGGTGGTTGATGAACACGAACGCGATGGCGGAGGCGAGGGCCAGGATGCCGGCGGCCCAGTAGATCGCCACCGAGTAGCCGTGGACCATCGCTTGGAGCTGAAGGAGCCTCGCTCCGTCGGGGGTGGCGGCCGTGGACATGTGTGAGGCGGCGTACGTGGCGGTGGCGCTGGTGGCGAGGGTGTTGAGCAGGGCCGTGCCGATGGCGCCGCCGATCTGCTGTGAGGTGTTGACCATGGCCGAGGCGACACCCGCGTCCGCGGCCCGCACGCCGAGGGTGGCCAGGTTCATCGCGGGCATGAAGGCGGTGCCCAGTCCCAGGCCCATGATGAACATGCCCGGCATGACGACGGCGGCGTACGGGCTGTCGGTCGTGATCTGGGCCAGGATGACGAGCCCGCCGGCGGCGACGAGGAAGCCGCCTCCCATCGAGTAGCGGGGCGCTACACGTGTGGCCAGGCGGGTGGCGACCTGCGTCGAGCCGATCATCATGCCGACCACCATGGGCAGGAACGCCAGGCCGGTGATCACCGGGCTGTATCCGCGGACGACCTGAAGGTAGAAGGTGAGGAACAGGAACAGGCCGAACATTCCGATGACCGCGGTGCCCAGCGACAGGTACGCCCCGCCGCGGTTGCGGTCGAGGACGACGCGCAGGGGGAGGAGCGGGGCCTGGACCCGCTTCTCGACGACGACGAACGCGGTCAGCAGCGCCGCGGCCGCGGCGAACACGGCGATCGTGGAACCCGAGGTCCAGCCGGCGGTCTCGGCGCGAGTGAAGCCGTACACCAGGGCCACCAGGCCGGTGGAGGCGAGAACGACACCGGGGATGTCGAGGCGGCCGGTTCGTTGCCGGTCACCCTCGGGCTCCCGGATGACCAGGAAGGCGCCGGCCGCCGCCGCGATCGCGAAGAAGATGTTAACGAGCAGGGTCCAGCGCCAGTTGAGGTACTCGGTCAGTACACCGCCGAGGATCAGCCCGAGGGCGGCGCCGCCGCCCGCGATGGCCCCGTAGATGCCGAACGCCTTGGCGCGCTCCTTCGATTCGGTGAACATGACCGTGATCAGCGACAGGGCCGCCGGGGCCAGCAGGGCTCCGAAGGCGCCCTGGAGGGCTCGCGCGCCGAGCAGCATCCCGGTGGTGGTGGCGGCTCCGCCCAGTGCGGAGGCCAGGGCGAATCCGATCACGCCGATGGTGAAGGCCCGCTTGCGGCCCCACAGGTCGGCGATACGGCCGCCGAACAACAGCAGGCCGCCGAAGGCCAGTGCGTACGCGGTGACGACCCATTGCCGGTTTCCGTCAGAGAAGCCGAGGTCGACCTGTGCCGAGGGCAGCGCAATGTTCACGATCGTGCCGTCGAGCACCACCATCAGCTGGGCAAGGCAGATGAACAGCAATGCCTTCCATCGCCTGGGATCGGTATCGGGCATGGACAGGGGCATGGCGGGATCACCTCGCGGTCACGGAGAACGAAGCAGGGGGAGCGGGGTGCCCAAGGCCAGGGGCTGCCGGCTCTCACATTAAAGAAACGGGTGCGTTTCACTATGATGCTAACCCAGGGCAGCCGATTATCGAAACGGCACCGTGTCGACAAGGAGATCCGTGACAGAGAGCGCACCGCCAGGAGCCGACAAGCCGGGCCGCAAGTCCCGCCTGAGCCCCGACAGGGAGCAGGAGCTCTACACCTGCGTGCTGGACCAGCTCCGGGAGGCGGGCTACGAGACCCTGTCCATGGAAGCCATCGCCGCCGCCACCCGCTCCAGCAAGGCCACGCTCTACCGCCGGTGGAAATCCAAGCCTCAGCTCGTGGCCACAGCGATCCGCCACACCCGGCGCGTCCAGCTATCCGCCATCGACACCGGCAGCCTTCGGGGAGATCTCCACGAGCTCGCGGACCGGATGGGGGTGGTGTCGGGCGAGGACACGGAACTCATGCAGGCCATGATGCACGCCGCGCGACGCAACGAGGAGCTGGCCACGGCCCTGCGCGAGGTCATGGCGGGTCCGGAGGTGGCCGCCCTGCGCATGGTGATGGAGCGCGCTGTCGCCCGCGGGGAACTCGGCGCCGCCGGTCCGGCGGCCGAGTTCCTGCCGCACCTGGTCATCGGCGCGGTCCTCGCCCGCTTCCCGCTCGAAGGCTGCGACGCGGACGCCGAGTACCTGCACCGCTATGTCGATGCTGTGATCCTCCCCGCGTTGTCGCCCCAAGGCTGACATCTCTGCGTTTCCAGCCCGCAGTGACGTACCACTCAAGGTGAGCCCATCGCTCCGGCCCGCTCTGCCATGGACACGTACGGGCAGAACGGGCCGGTGCCGACTGGTGTTTCAGGACGGTCACGCCGCGGCGAGTGCTTCGGTCGGGGGCAGTCGGGCGGCTCGGACGGCTGGGTAGAAGCCGGCGAGTCCGCCGATGAGGAGGGTGGCGCAGACTCCGCCGGCCATGGCCCAGGCAGGCACCACGGTGGGCCAGCCCTGGTAGGTGGCATAGCCGGCGGTGACGCCGATGCCGAGGAGCACGCCGCCGGCCCCGCCGAGGGCGGACAGCAACAGGGACTCGCACAGGAACTGGGTGCGGATCTGGCCGCGGGTGGCGCCCAGAGAGCGGCGCAGGCCGATCTCAGCGCGGCGCTCCAGTACGGAGATGACCATGGTGTTGGCCACGCCGACTCCGCCGACGAGCAAGGCTACGGCGCCGAGTCCCAGGAGCAGCCCGCTGAGGGTGTCGTCGGTGGCTTCCTTGGCGGCGAGCGCGTCGGAGGGCCGGGAGACCTCGACGGAGCTGGGGTCTTCGGGGTTCGCGGTCGCTCCGAGGACGGCTTGCACGTCGGCGACGGCCCTCCCCTGCGCGCGGGTGTAGAGGGTGGTCGGGTAGCCGTCGAAGTCGAGCTCCCCCTCGGCGGCTTCCCAGCCTACGAACGCTCCGGAGTCCAGCTCGGCGGCGAGTTCGTTGGGTTCCAGGATTCCCACGACGGTGAACCACTGTCCGCCCAGCCACACCTGGGTGTCGGGGTCGGCTTGGGAGACGGCCAGCTGTTCGGCGGCCTTGGGTCCCAGGACGACAGCCGGGTACTTGCCGTTGGCGTCGTTGAGCCACTGTCCGGTCGTGACGTGTGAGCCCACGGTGGCGGGGAGGTCGGTGCGGGCCGCGTAGACGCCGATGCCGCCGGTCTCCTGCTTGGGTATGCGGTCGTTGCGGTAGACCTTGGCGTCCGTCTTGCCAATGGCCGACACGGATTCGACGGCACCGACCCTGGCGACCATGTCGACGGCTTCGGCGGGCAGGTGCGCGTCGCCTCCGCCGAAGGACTGGCCTGGGGAGACGGTGAGCAGGTTGGTGCCCAGTGCGTCCAGTTTTCGGTTCAGCTCTTCGCTGGAGGAGGTGGAGATCCCGACGACGCCGATCATCGCGGCGATGCCGATGGCGATGCCGAGCGCGGAGAGGAACACCCGCATGGGGCGCGAGCGCAGGCCGGATCCGCCGACGCGCAGGACGTCGGAGGGGCTGAGGCGGGCGGCTTTCGGGCGGGGCCTGGGCGGTGCTGCGGTGCTCATGTCCCCGCCCTCTCGTATGCCCTGTCCGGTAGGGCAGAGTCGTGTTCGATGCGGCCGTCCTTGATGCGCACTTCGCGGGGAAGGGAGGCGGCGATGTCACGGTCGTGGGTGATGATCACGACGGTGGTGCCGGAGTCGTGCAGTTCGTGGAGGAGTTCCATGACGACCGCACCGGAGGTGGAGTCGAGTGCGCCGGTCGGCTCGTCGGCGAGCAGGAGGGGTGGATCGCCGAGGACGGCACGTGCGATGGCGACGCGCTGCTTTTCCCCGCCGGACAGCTGGTGCGGTTCGTTGTGGAGGCGGTGGCCCAAGCCCACCCGGCGCAGGGTCTGCTCGGCGAGCCTGCGCCGCTCGCCCCGGGGCTTGCCGCTGTACAGGAGTCCGTCGGCGACGCTGTCCAGTGCGGGGACACCGGGGGCGAGGTGGAACTGCTGGAACACGAACCCGATGGTGGCGGCGCGCAGTGCGGACAGTTCGCGGTCGCTGAGGTCGGTGATGTCGTGGCCGTCGATGGCCACGGTTCCGGTGGTCGGCAGGCTGAGTGTTCCGATGATGTTGAGCATCGTGGACTTGCCCGAGCCGGAAGGGCCGACGACGGCCAGGAGTTCACCCCGCTGTACGACCAGGTCGGCCCCGGCGAGGGCGGCGACCTCCCCGTACGTTTTGGTGACGCCCCTCAGCTCGATGACCGGCGGGGTGGTGGTGCTCACTTGGGAACCCCTACGACCAGGCCCGCGGTGACTCCCTGGCCGGATACCTCGACCAGTCCACCTGCGAACATGCCCAACTCCACTGGCAGGTATTCGATGCCTGTGGTGCCGACAGTCTCCAGTGCGTAGCCGCCCTCGCGCAGTGCGACGAGGGCGTTGATCGGAACCGCGAGGACGTCCTTGCGGGTCTCCGCCTCGAAGGTGACGTCCACCGGCGCGGCCTGATAGCGGCCGAGCTTCGTCTGGTCCTTGATCTCCAGCTTCACCGGGAGCGTGGCGTCGGCGGAACTGGTGCTGGCTGTCCCGGCGCCGCCTGTACTGCCGGCGGCGGGAGCAGCGGTGGCCGCCGTGCCGATGTCCTTGACCGTGGCGTCGACCTTTGTGCCGTCGGGGAGCTTGATCGTGGTCTTGGTACCGTCGTCCACCAGGTCCTCGAACTTCACTTCGAGGTCGACGGTGACGATGCGCTCCGTGCCGGACCAGGTGAGGATGTCCCCGGTGGGCGAGCCGCCGCTGGTGGCCTTGACGTCGGCCACGCGCCGTTCCCCGCTTGCCACGACCGCGTCACCGGGTGCGACGATGCCGCTCCCGTCACGGCCGAGGTCCTCTTGCCACGCCTTGACGGCGGTGGCGGTGGCGTCGGTGTACTCGTCGTCCACGGTGAACCCCGTATAGCCGAGGGCGGAGAGGTTCTCCTCCAACAGCTTCACGTCCTTGCCCTCGCTGCCCGACTGGATCGTGCGGTACAGCGGCGTCGAGCCGTACAGCAGCGGCACCTTCCGTTCGTCGATGCTGTAGACGGCTGCGCCGCGTTTGATCGTTTCGCCCTCCGCCGGCAGCCAGGTGAGCACCCCCGAACCACTGCCGGCCGTGCTCTGGCCGCCTTGCGCGGCACTGGAGGACGTGGAGCCACTCGAGGAAGAGCTTGCCGCGGGTGGGGCCTGGACCGCGGTGGCGTCGCCGTAGCCGAGGTTTCCGTTCACGGTCTCGGTACGGGTCAGCGAGGTGGTCTCGACCTTGGCCGTCTTGGGCGGACCGGCCGGTGCCGCGGAGGTGCTCGTCTCGCTGTCACCGCCCAGGGCTCCGGTCGCGGCGGCCACGCCGGTCGCGGCGACGACCGCCACGCCGATGGCGATCAGCGAGGTACGCAGCGGGCGCTTCCTGCGGCGACCGGCATTCTGTGTCTGGCCACCGCTCGTGTCTTCGGCAGCCGCGGCCGCCATGTTCTCGGTGCTTTGGTGCAGGGTCACTGCTGGCCCCCCATCATGCCGCCGAGGAACTCGCGGCACTCACCCATGGCGTCCTGGAAATTGGGATCACTCATGTTCATCGACTCCCGGTCGAGGCCCTCGGGGCCGGGGTCGTCCATGTCGACACCGTTCTCGCGCATGCAGGCGGCGAACTTCTTCATGTTCTCCAACTGCGCGGCATCCGGCGCGCCCTGGCTGCCGCCGCGGTCCTTCATCGCCTGCGGTGCCTTGTCGCGGCACGCCTCCATCGCCTTGCGCAGGGCGTCGCTGTTCGCACCGCCGCCCATGACAGACTGAAGATTCAGCTTCCCGGTCTCCGGGTCGGGGTCCTCCATGTCGACTCCGTTCTCGCGCATGCAGCCCACGAACGCCTGCGACTGCTCGGCCTCGCTCTTCGCCGAGCCGCCTCCACCCGAAGTGCCTCCCTCACCGCTGACGGAGGCCACCTTCGACGTGCCGCTGTCGGAGCTGCCACACCCTGCCAACAGGCCGACCGCCACGAGCCCGGCGGCCGGTAGCGCCAGCGCCCGCACCCTGAGTGCTCCTCGCATCCTCACCACTCCCTTGAATCCGAATGCCGCAGACCACCACGTGGTCTGCGGTCCGTACAAAGGGCGATGCTGGCAGCACAAACTCAGCGGATCCTGGGCCCAACCTCGAAGCCACCTGGGAATCCCGAACGATTCACAGCAGCGGGAGCCCCACGCGGAATGTCGCACCCGTTCCGGGGCGCTGAGCGGCTAGATCGAGACGGCCGCCATGGGCTGCGACGATGGCGGCGGCAATGGACAGACCCAGGCCCGCGCCGCCCCCGGAGCGCGCTGGATCGGCGCGGTAGAGACGCTCGAACACGTACGGAGCATCACCGGGCGGGACGCCCGGACCCGTGTCGGCGACCTCGATGACCGCGGCCGGCCGGTCGGAGGGCAGCAGCGCGCCCGCGGCTGCTACGGCGGGGCCGAGAGCGTCGGGCCGCCGCGGTCCGAGGCGGATCGCGATCACTGCGCTGGGTGGCGTGTGGCGGTCCGCGTTGGCCAGCAGGTTGCCGAGCACCTGGCGCAGCTGCAGTGGATCACCGATGACGACCATCGGTTCGATCAGGCCCCCCGACTCGTCCAGGTCCACGATCCGCACGACCCGGCTGCTGGAGCGGGCGTGCAGAGCGCGTGCCACGTCCACCGTGAGTTCCAGAAGGTCGACCGGTAGCTCCTGCGGGACGCGCTGCTCGTCCAGCCGGGCAAGCATCAGCAGGTCCTCCACAAGCACTCCCATCCGGGCGGCTTCGGCCTCGATGCGCCGCATCGCGTCCACAGGGTCGCCACCGCGCCGGTAGAGCTCGGCGAAGCCACGGATCGACGTCAGCGGGGTACGCAGTTCGTGGGAGGCATCGGCGAGGAACCGGCGCAGTTTCAGCTCGGACGCCGTACGGGCGCCGATCTCGTGCTCCACACGGCCGAGCATCGCGTTCATCGCCCCGCCCAGCCGGCCCGGCTCGGTATGCGGATCCGTGTCGGCCACGCGCTGCGACAGGTCCCCTGCCGCGATGAACCCGGCGGTGGCCTCCATTCGGGTCAGGGGGCGCAGTCCCACACGGACCAGGAACGTGGCCCCGACGCCCAGCAGGGCGAGCGCGCCCGCCACGACGGCCGCGTCGATCAGCAGCAGCCGGTCCGTGGTCTCCTCCACCTGGGCCAGCGAGACGGCCGTGACGATGAACCCGCCGTCCTCAAGGCCGGTGGTCGGCTCCACCACCTTGACTACGACCCGCCAGTCGGAACCGCCTCCCTTGCCCGGGACCGTGAACGGGGCACCCGAATACCCGGCCAGTTCAGCGGCCGCCGGCAGGGCAGGGCCGGGTTCACGCGCCTCCTCGGGGTACACGGCGCGCACGCCGCTCTGCCCATACACGTAGATCCGTGAATCGTCGCCGAAGACCCCGGACAGGAACGAGTCACCCGGAGCCCTCGCGGACTGCTCCTCCGCCGGGCGATCGCCGAGGCTGCGCACCAGCCGCTGCTGCTGTCCCCCCATTCCGGGTATCGCCAGCTGCCGGTCGACACGGTCGATGAGATAGGAGCGCAGCAGGATCACCCCCGCCGTGTTGGCGCCGATGAGGGCTAGAGCCGTCAGGGCGGCGCTGACCACGACGAGACGCGAGCGCAGCGTCCAGTGGCGCCACCGCCGAAGCCGGGGCATCACTGTTCCCCGTGCGGCAGCCGCAGCGTGTACCCGACACCGCGGACGGTGTGGATGAGCCGGGGACCGGTGGTGTCGAGCTTCTTGCGCAGGTAGTAGACGTAGGACTCAACTATCCGGCTGTCCCCGCCGAAGTCGTACGACCACACCCGGTCCAGAATCTGGGCCTTGCCGATGACCCGGCCCGGGTGCTCCAGCAGGAAGCGCAGCAGGTTGAACTCGGTCGGCGACAGCTCGATGCGCCTGCCGCCCCTGCGTACCTCGTGCCGGTCCTCATCCAGCTCCAGGTCTGCGTAACGCAGCACCGGATCCGGAACAGCCTGGGGGTGCGCCTTCGTGGCTGCCCCGGTCCGGCGCAGAATCGCACGGATCCGCAGGACCACCTCCTCCAGGCTGAACGGCTTCGTCACATAGTCGTCACCACCGGCCGTCAGCCCGCGGATACGGTCGTCCATCGAGTCCCGGGCCGTGAGGAACAGCACCGGAACTTCCTGCCCGGCCGCACGCAACCGGGCCGCCACTTCGAATCCGTCGAGATCGGGAAGCATCACGTCCAGCACGATGAGACCCGGCCGCGTATCCTCGGCGGCCGTCAGGGCTTCGAAGCCGGTCGCCGCCGAGACGACTTCGAAGCCGACCAGACGCAACGTCTGGGAGAGGAGATCACGGATGTTCGGCTCATCGTCGACGACGAGGACGGTGGTCGGGGCCGGTGCGGAATCAGTCATGGCTTCATCCGTATCGCACCAACCTCAAAGCCAGCTGAGAACAACCTTCACGTCGCGCCAGAACGATCCGCACATACCAGCCGACCAGCTGACCAGGGCGGTGATGGTCAAGAGGCTCTTCCGGCTGTACTGATGACTGAGACGGCGGCCTGGGTGGCATCCTCGACGAGAGCTATGCCGTCGGCCTGGGTGAGGTTTCCGTCGGAGAGGACCGCGATCAGGCAGTCGCGGCCGTCGATGTCCACGCGCCCGATGCTGTTGATGTCCCACAGTCCGGTCGCGGTGCGCGGGAGCCAGCCGTTCTTGAGCGCCGCACCGGAATCGGCGACGGACACACCCCAGTCCTGACCTGCCGCGACACCCTCCATCAGATCCTCGATGAAGTCCCTGTCGGTTGGGGAAAGGAGTGATGCGGTGCCGAATATCGCGTCGAGCAGGATCAATTGGTCTTCGGCTGTTGTCTGGGTGAGGCCCCAGTTGCCGTTTCCGCCGGCGGAGGTGACGGTCAGGCCGAGGCGTTCGTTGGCGGCGTCCAGCCCCGGTGCCCCGCCGATGGCGTCCCACAGTACGTTGGTCGCGGTGTTGTCGCTGCTGCGGATCATGCTCGTCGCCTGGGTACGCTCGCGTGAGCTCAACGCCCGCCCCGCATCCTGGGCCTGGAGCAGCAGCGCGGCCAGGATATCGACCTTCACGATGCTCGCCGTGTCGTACCGGCCACTCTCGAACACGGCGCGGTCACCCGATTCCAGATCCATCACCGCCACCGATAGTTGCACGTCGCCGCCCGGGGCTACCCGCGCAAGTTCACCCGCCAGCAGCTCGTCGAGATCAGCTTCGGGTGCCGGGGCGGCCTCGGTTTCGGGGCTGAGGCTGGGCTCCGAAGAGGACACCGCCGCGACGGCAACAGTACCCACTGACTCCTGACGCAAGTTCGCCGCACCGGCCACGACACCACCGAGCAGAGCAGCGGTGCCCGTCACCATGACAAGGAGACGAAGGGGGCGGCGACGAGGGCGCGGGCGGCGACGAGTTCCGGATCCAAGCATGCCGCGACGCTACGAATCACAGCTGTGCGCAGCCTGGGACCACGGTCAGAGCGCCCTGAGAGTCGCCTCCAAGTTGCATCCAAGCGAGTCGGCGCGCCGCCGAAGACCGACGCGCCGGGTCTGCGGCGGACTCAGGTGTGTCAGGGAGTGGTGTGTGCCAGGCCCGTGTCGTAGGCGATGATCACTGCCTGTACCCGGTCCCGGGCTTCCAGCTTCGCCAGAACGCGGCCCACGTGTTTCTTCACCGTCGATTCGGACAGGCTCAGACCTTCGGCGATCTCGGTGTTCGTCCACCCCTGGCCGATCGCGATCAGGACCTCCCGTTCACGCTCGCTGAGCAGACGCAGCCGGGGATCGCTGCCGCTGGGACGCTGCCCCGGCGGGCGCAGGTCACGCGCGTGGGCGTCGAGCAGGCGACGGGTCAGTCTGGGGGACACCACGGCGTCCCCGGCCGAGATGGACCGAATGGCGGCTAGGAGCTCATCGGGCATGGCGTCTTTGAGGAGGAAGCCGCTGGCGCCCGCGCGCAGGGCAGCGTAGGCGTACTCGTCGAGGTCGAACGTGGTGAGGATGAGAACGCGGGACCGGCCGCCGGCCGCGACGATGCGCCGGGTGGCCTCGATGCCGTCCATTCCGGGCATCCGCACGTCCATGAGCACCACGTCGGGGCGGAGCGAGGCGGTGAGGCGGACAGCCTCGGCGCCATGGGTCGCTTCCCCGACCACCTCGATGTCGTCTCTGGTTTCCATGAGCATCACGAAACCCAGCCGCTGGAGCGGCTGATCATCCGCGATCAACACAGTCGTCAAGGTGCTCTCCTGCCGCCGTGCCCTGGCCCTGGCCCTGGACCGGGCTTGGGCTGCGGTCCGTGGACTTCCCCTTCATGGGCGGCGTAGGGCTCCACATCGAAGGCTGCGTCCACGCTCCAGCCGCCTCCTGCCCGGGGACCTGCGGTGAGGGTACCGCCGTACATCGCGGCCCGTTCCCGCATGCCGATGATCCCATGGCCGGCCTGACGGTGGTCCGGGGCTGTTGGGCGCGGCTCCGCCGACTCGGACGGCACTCCTGAATCGGTGATCGTCACCCTGACTCGGCCGTCGTGGAACTCGACGGAGATGCGTACGGACGAGCGGTAGCCGGAATGCTTGAGCGTGTTGGTCAGAGCTTCCTGGACGATGCGGTACACGGTCAGCTGAACGCCGCCGCTCAGCTCGGCGAGACTGCCGCTGGTCCGGTAGGTGACGTGGGTACCCGCCGCCCGAACGCGCTCGATCAGGGCCTCCATGTCAGCCAGTACCGGCTGAGGGGTGAGCTCCGCTTCCTCGGACTCGTCCCTCAGGACTCCGAGGACGCGCCGCAGCTCCTTGAGCGCCTGGCGTCCCGTGCCGGAGATGATGCGCAGTGCCTCGGCGCTGCGCTCGGGGCGGCTGGCGGCGAGAGACGCCGCGCCATCGGCGAGGCCGACGATGACGGCGAGATTATGACCGACGATGTCGTGCATCTCGCGGGCCACACGGGAGCGTTCGGCCGCAACTGTCAGACGTGCTTGCTGCTCCTGCTCGGTGTGCAGCCGGGCGGCGCGGTCCTCCAGCGCCCCAAGGTAGGCGCGTCTGATCCGGAAAACGAGGCCCAGCGCCAAGGCGGCGGTCGCCGTCCCGACCAGGAAGAAAACAGCGAGCCAGGGCTGGCCGGTGCCGGACCGGAAGGCGGCCACTCCCAGTCCCGCAGCGGTCACGGCCGCCGCCCAGGGAAGCACCTTCATGGCCCCGTACAGAGCGAGGCTGTACAGGACCAGGAGCAGGCTGATGCCGCTGGGCAGCCAGATGGAGCTGATCCACTGCGTCAGACAGGTGACCGCGACCACGCTGAAGGCGACCGTCGGCATCCGGCGCCGCCACCAAAGCGGCAGGGCGAGGCCTGCGTGCAGCAGCAGCAGGACGGCAGCCGGCGGTTCACTCACCCGGTGCGCCGACATGGGGGGTCCGGTCTGTCCCCCGAGAAGGGCCGGAAGGCCCAGCAGGACCACGAAGACCACAACACCGGTGTCGAGTATCCACGGCCGCCGGTGATCGACGCGCTGGAGCCGTTGCTGCCATCCGAGCAGCCGGTCCAGGAAGGGGTGCCCGCCCGTTCTCTCCGAGTTCACGGAGAGAACCGGGCGGGCGCCGGGGCCCGCGCCTCTGCCGGGCCGCGGTGGAAACCTGTTCTCGTCAGCCATCGTGCGAACCCGAGCGTCTCTGATTGAGTAGGGCCTGCCGCTCGAAGCGTTATCCGGATCGAGGGTGCCCGCAGTGGCCTGAAGACCGGACTTACGCACACACTGTCACCTCATTGCTACGGATGGCTAACCTGCCTGGTCGGGTGTCCGATAAGCACGCCACCCCTAAAGGGGTGGCGTGCTCATACGTCCGTACGTACGAGGCGCAGGGCGGCGGCGCCCAGTACCAGGGCGACCCATCCGGCGAGTACGGCCAGGCCCGCCCCCGGGCTGAGGGCGTCCGATGCCTGGTGAAGACTCATCATCGCGCCGCCGGCGTTGCTCGGCAGGTAGGGGCCCACGGTGTCGGCCCAGGAATCGGGCAGCAGTGACGTCAGGCCGGGAATGACCATCAAAGACGCCACGAGTACCGCGATGCCTCCGGCCACCGAGCGCAGCAGTGCTCCCAGGGCAACGCCGAGGACTCCCGCCATGGCGAGGTACAGGGCCGCGCCCGCCAGACTGCGCAGTACACCGTCGTCGGACAGGGACAGTGCCGCGGACGTGCCACTCACTTGGGTGCTGCCCACCAGGAAGGCGGCCAGCACGGCCACGGTGCAGGCCGCCAGGGCGACGGCTGCGAAGGTGAGGGCCTTCGACCAGAGGACCGGCAGGCGTCGTGGTACGGCGGTCAGCGTGGACCGGATCATGCCGGTGCTGTACTCGCCCGCGGCCACCAGGACCCCGAGGACGCCGATCGCCAGCTGGGCAAGCGAGGTGCCGGTCAGGGCCAGACCGACGGCGTCGGTAGCGGGGGTGGGGCCGACGGGGCGTTGCGCTGCGGTACCCGAGGGGTCGAACGAGACTGAGGCGATGAATCCGAAGGCCACGAGAATGAGCGCGGCCACACCCAGGGTGATCCAGCTGGAGCGCAGCGACCAGAATTTCGCCCACTCCGAACGGAGCACCCGGAGTGCGGTCACCCGGTACTGAGGCCGGACGGAGCCGGGAACCTCCCGGATCTTGGTGGAAACGCTGCTCATGCCGCCTTCTTGGAATCGTCGTGACTGGCGCTGGTGTATTCGACGGCGTCACGGGTCAGGTCCATGAACGCCTCTTCCAGAGAGACTTCACGTGGTGTGAGTTCGAAGATCGGCACGCCGTACTCGGCGGCCACCGTTCCGATCTGGCGGGCCTCCAGCCCACTCACATGCAGTTCCTCCGTGCCTGGCGAACCAGTGATCTCCACACCCGGCCCAGCCAGCAGTTCCCGCAGACGGGCAGGCTCGGCAGTAACCACCTTCACTCCACTGCCGTCGGCTTCACGCACGAAGTCCGCCACCGTGGTGTCGGCCAGCAGCCGCCCCCGCCCGATGATCACCAGGTACTCCGCGGTGAGCGCCATCTCACTCATGAGATGGGAGGACACCAGGACGGTGCGCCCCTCGGCCGCCAGGCCGGTCAGCAGATTGCGCACCCACAGGACACCCTCGGGGTCGAGACCGTTGACCGGTTCGTCCAGCATCACGACGGCGGGATCACCCAGCAGCGCCGCAGCGATGCCCAGCCGCTGGCCCATGCCCAGCGAGAAGGCCCCGGCGCGCTTGCGGGCCACACTCGTCAGACCGACCAGTTCGATGACCTCGGCCACCCGGGCCCGTGAGATTCCGTGGGTGTAGGCCAGCGCCTTCAGATGGCCCTCGGCCGTCCGGCCCGGGTGGATCGACTTGGCCTCCAGGAGCGAGCCGATCTCCTGAAGGGGCGCGGCATGCTCCGCGTACCGTTTTCCGTTGACCGTGGCCGTTCCCGCGGTGGGCGCATCCAAGCCGACGATCATCCGCATCGTGGTGGACTTGCCGGCGCCGTTCGGGCCGAGGAAGCCGGTGACAGCGCCGGGTTTCACGGCGAAGTCCAGACGGTCGACGGCGGTCTTGACCCCGTAGCGTTTCGTCAGCTCGCGTACCTCGATCACCCGTGCACCTTCCACTCGGCGGCCGGGCCATCCCCGAGCGCATGCCTTCCACGCTAGAAGGCGGAAACGGCTCGGGGATGGCACCGTGGGTGACCGTTCGACGGCCGGGTGGTACCTGAGTACACCTCCGCCCGATGCCGCGAGCTGGTCGGACTCAGTGGGGCCTGGGCCGGTCCACCCGGGAACCGGTCAGCGGTGCACGATCCGCAGGCGGTGCCGGTTGCGGGCTGTGGTGATCACCTCCTCCAGGAAGGCCCGGACGCGGTCGGGGGCGTCCCGTTTCAGCCAGTCGACGGCCCCGTCGTGGACCACCACGTCGACGCCTGTGCCCGCCAGGACTGCGGGCAGGGTGTGCACCACCGTTGACGCGAAGCTGACCACCGTCCGCCCCACGGGGCCCGTACGCAGCGCCAGTTCCAGCGGCAGCTCCGGCAGGACGATCTCGGCGCCAGTCGCCCGGGAGATCCGCTCCAGCTTGCCGGGATCCTCGCGGCGGTGGGCCAGATAGCGGCTGCAGCCCAGCTCCCTGGCCAGCGCGACGACCTCGGTCACGTACCGGCCCGGGTCCACAAGTCCCGTCTCCGTCAACGACGTACCGACCAGGTCGACGCCGGGCAGGACGTCGGGCGGCCCGAATCGGCCGCGGGTCCAGGAGTACGCGTTCACGGTGACCACTCCTCCTGGCGGCAGGAGCAGATCCTTCGCAAGGGAGGTGTAGACCTCCAGACGCCGGCCGCGGCCCGGGGTGAGCAGGCGCGTGGTGCGATAGGCGGCGGCCGGCGGCGGCCCCGTGCGGTGCCAGCGCACCAGGGGTCGGCCGGCGAGTAGCTGAGTGGCGAGTTCCAGCGTGGCCGTGCCGTCATCCACCAGGACGACATCCCTCGCCGACCTGGCCAGCGGCAGCAGCTGCTGGATCAGGCCGGAGAACGGATCGCCGAGCACCAACCGGTCCGCCCCGGCCAGCTGCGGGGCCAGTACGGCCCCGCAGTAGGCCAGAGCGGCTGGACTGCGGCGAATGTCGTGCACGCTCACGCGAATGCCCTCGGCAGTGGCGAAGGGAGTCACCGCGGCTAGCTGGCGGCGCGTGGTGGCATCGCGGGGCAGCAGCACCGCGGCCCGCACCCGCCCGGGATCAGCCGTGCCACGCCGCTCCCCCGTCACCCACTCAAGGAGGTTCAGCAACTGGGCGGGACTCTCGATCAGCGCGAGCGTGCCGCTCACGACGCCGCTGCCGGCACGCGCTCGGCTGCCTCGCGCTCGGCGACCACACCGGGGAAGCGGCGGAGCTTCCTCATCGGGCCGAGCTCGCCCTCATACACCTGCTTGACTCCGTCGCCGAGCGCCTCCTCGATGATGCGGATGTCGCGCACCAGGCGCTCCAAGCCCTGAGGCTCGACCGAAGCGGCCTGATCGGAGCCCCAGTGGGCGCGGTCGAGGGTGATGTGCCGCTCCACGAAGACGGCACCAAGGGCGACCGCGGCCAGGGTGGTCTGCAGCCCGATCTCGTGTCCGGAGTAGCCGATCGGGACGTTCGGGAACTCCTCCCGAAGGGTGTTGACCATGCGCAGGTTGAGCTCCGAGTTCTTCGCCGGGTACGTCGACGTGGCATGGCAGAGCACGATGTTGCCACTGCCGAGCACCTCCACCGCGTGCCGGATCTGCTGAGGGGTGGACATGCCGGTGGAGAGGATGACCGTCTTGCCGGTGTCGCGCAGGGCGCGCAGCAACTCGTCATCGGTCAGGGACGCGGAGGCCACCTTGTGGACCGTGACGTTCTCGAACTTCTCCAGGAACGCGACGGCCTCCGTGTCCCACGGGGAGGCGAACCAGTCGACTCCCCGATCGGCGCAGTGCTCGTCGATAGCCCGGTACTCGTCCTCACCGAACTCCACGCGGTGGCGGTAGTCGATGTAGGACAAACGGCCCCAGGGGGTGTCGCGCTCGATGTCCCACTGATCGCGCGGGGTACAGATCTCCGGGGTGCGCTTCTGGAACTTCACGGCATCACAGCCCGCCTCGGCGGCGGCGTCGATCAGGGCGAAGACGTTCTCCAGATCACCGTTGTGGTTGATGCCGATCTCACCGGTGACGTAGACCGGGTGGCCGGGGCCTACCAGGCGGTCGCCGATCCGGCGGGCGCGTATAGGGAAGGTCATGACTTGTACAGTTCCTTTCCGAGTAGCCAGGCGGCTATCTCCCGGACAGCTCCGTGTCCGCCGTTACTGGTCGTGGTAGTCCTGGCGGCGGCACGGGCTTCTGGTTGGGCGTCGGCGACCGCGACGGGCCAGCCGACGAGGGTGAAACACGGGAGGTCGTTCACGTCGTTTCCGGCGTAGAGCACCCGCTGGGGGTCGACTCCCTGCTCCTCGCACCACTGCTTGAGTGCGAAGTCTTTGCGGTCGATGCCCTGAAGCACAGGCACCTCCAGCTTCCGGGCGCGGGCGGCGACGACCGGGTTCTTCTCGGTGGACAGGACCAGCACCTTCAGGCCCGCCCGGCGCAGTGCCGCGATGGCGAGCCCATCGCCGCGGTGCACCGCGACCGTCTCAAGGCCCGAGGCGTCGATCCACACTCGGTCATCGGTCAAGGTGCCGTCGAAGTCGAGGACGACAGCGTCCACGTCAGCGCGCATGGGTATGGACGCGGGTGCCGGCGGGGTGGGCACCGCGGTGTCATTCGTTCCGTCGAGCGCGCTGTCGTACCGGTCGAGGAGCGGTGCCAGGGTGTGCGCCCGTTCCAGATCCGCGGGCTCGTCGATCTCCAATATGCGCGCGGGATCGGTACTCACGAGTGCGGTACGCCCGAAGAAGCGGTGGCCAGCCCTGCGGAAGCCGGCGGCGCGCATCGCGTACGCGGCGCCTGTCTCCACGAACTCCTGCGGCCGGTCCTGGCGGCGCTGCCGATACGTCTTGTCGTGATTGACGCCCTGCGCACCGACCTCACCCGCCTCGGCCGGCCCATCACTCTCCCGCCAGATGAAGCCGTGGAAGGGCGCGGCGGTGTGTGCGCTGTCAGCGCCATCATCGAGTACGCGGGCGACCACACCCGACACCTCTGATGTAAGGAGGAACGGGCTGGTGCACTGGACCATCACCAAGACGTCCACTGTGACGTCGCGCTCCGCCTCGAACCTGTTCAGCGCGTGCATGAGCGCGGCCTCACTGTTCGACGTGTCGCCCGCGATGATCTCGGGACGCGTGATGACATCCGCGCCGGCTGCGGCTGCCGCGGCTGCGATGGACGCATCGTCCGTGGAGACGACCACGTCCGTCACCCGCTGGGAGGCCAGACAGGCACGCACCGCACGCGCGACAAGGGGTACGCCGCCGACCAGCGCCACATTCTTGCCGGGTACCCCCTTCGAGCCGCCCCGGGCTGGAATGACGACCAGGACACGGGGTATATGACGGGTGCTCACAGCTGGCCTCCGATGCGCCGCAGAGCGGGGGCGACTCGCTGATACCCGAACTGGTACGCACGCTTGGCAAGCGGCCTCAGCATCTTTCGCAGGTGGCGCGGAACGATGCCGCGCGCGCCGGGCCCACCTCCGAGCGGCACGGGTAGCGGCCTGCCCCGCTCGTCCAGACCGTGCCTGGCCAACAGCTCGGGCAGGTAGCAGGAAGCGCGCTCAGGCGTGTAATACGGTGTGATCGGGGGCAACGGGCCGGCAGCGCGCAGCGCGGCGATCCGGGCACGCGCGGCGGCGTACGGATCGTCCTTGCCGATTCCCTGATGCGCCGTCCAGTCCGGGTCAGCCCGAGGAACATGCCCGTCGTCAATCTCTGACCAGGAGGTCAGGCAGCCTGAGTTGGTGAAGTAGTGGTTGCCGTTCGCCTCCCGCACCCCGAAGTCCGTGAGGATCGCTGTGGGTATCCCGCGGTGCAAGGACTCCAGGGCGGCCGTCGAGGAGACGGTGACCAGGAGGTCTGTGCGGTCGAGGACTTCTCCCATGTTTCCGTATACCAGCTGAAGATTCGGCGGGGCCGGATGCTCCAGCTGTCCGATCAGCGTCTGATAGGGGTGCGCCTCTATGTGCGTGGTGTGTTCGCCGGGTAGGCTCCGCAGTTTCATCAGCACCATCCGCTCCGGATGGCGGCGCGCGTGCTCGGCCGCCCGTTCGAGCATTCGAAGTCGGGCCCGCTTACCTCTCGGTACCGAAGGCTGCACGGCAAAGCACACCGTGAACGGCCTGGTGACACCTGCCATCGTGGGGTCGTACGGATTCCCGTCCATGAAAGGAAGTGCCGCTTCCACCACAGACGTCTGGTCGGCGCCGACACCCCGCAATACCTCGCGGAACCGTTCGGCGTCATAAGCACTGTTGGCCAGTACGAGATCGGCGCCGGCTCGGGTGAGCAGACCGTCGACGAGCTTCTCGTAGACCACTCCCACATATCCCGTAACCGTGATCGGACGATGGTCAAGAGCCGCCCAGTTCTGCCCCAGACTGTGGAGGAGCGACACCGTGGTGCCGCCCGCGGTCGCAAGCACCAGCAGATCCGCGCACGCCAGCTGTTCGTCGACGCCGAGTTGGGCAGCGTCAACGTCCCGTCGGCTGTCAGGCACAATGCCGATCTCCGCGAGCTGACGCTCGGTGGGCGTTGCCCGGGTCCGCAAGAAGCACGCATCAAGTACATGGTCCGGGCCGATCCGGCGGGCGACCGATGCACCCCACTTCCAACGGGTGTCTGAGTCGGCCACTACGACGACCCGATGACGTCTTTCTCTGATCACGTATGAAGGCCCTTACATGAATGGCCGATCACCCCCTGTGGTAGAGGACAAGGGGACGACGCGTTCGGTGGGACAAGGTTGAACCGAACGTACAGACGCAACGTGAGACACACCTGGGGCCAGCATGGGAGTGGCCTGGGAGGTAAGTCAGTCCCTCCCTGAAAGGGGCCGAAATCACCGGTTGCTCAGGGAACAGCCACCTCGGCGGAGGCCCGCGGACGAAACTGGGCCGCTCCGCCGGGCCTCGTTGCACCGGACTCACACGCGAAGTCCACGGACGTCTCGGCCAACCCATTGCCGCAGTCGGCGCCGAGGAGAAGTTCAGCGATGCCGCGTATCGCCCTCATGAGGCGGGGCCTTGATCAGCTCGAAGGCAAGTTCGTACGTGTTGGCGTCGGCGGAGTCCGCGATTCCCGCCAGCCGGGCCAGCGCCTTGGGGAAGCTCGGTAGGCTGTGAGCCGTATCGAAGTCGCCTTTGCTCGCCCATACCGTGACGTTCGCAACGCGGGACCCGTCCAGGCTCCGGTAGAGGAACGCGTTGTGGACCCCGGGGTGGCCCTCAGATGCCACGTCGTCGGTGATGGTCTGGCCCATCACCTCGACGAGCTCGTGCTGCTTCTCGGGAGTGACGGTGAAGAGGTTGATCGCTACGAACGAGGTCACGTGTGCTCCTGCGGGGTACGGCCGAGCAGGCCGGTGAGTGCGGTGCGGAATCCGGTCAGGGGGTCGTTCTCGGCGGAGGGGCTTGTCCAGGCGATGAAGCCGTCCGGCCGCAGCAGACTGGCCCCGGTGGGGGTGAGGCCGAAGGCCTGGGCCCAGACGTCGTCGGGATCTTCGAGGTCCAGGCCGGGGCCGATCCGGTGCAGGGTCACGGGTAGTGCCAGGTCGGTGGCGATCGCCACGGCGGCATCGGCCCAAGCGGCCCGGGGCGCGGCCAGCAGTGTGAAGCCGTAGCCGGTCAGGTCGATGGTGGACACCGTCCGGCCGGCCTGGTCCAGGATGATGTGGGGGGCTCGTGTGCCGGGCCGCCCGGAGGGCCACAAGGGATTCTCGACCGGGGCGGGGTCGGGGAGGCTGGGGACCAGAGGCTCCACGATGTCGGCCGGCCTGCCGGACACCGCCGCGGAGCGGTAGCAGTACCCCAGGACGACCTCGGGGAACTCGATCTCCGGGCCCGGGGGCAGAGGAGCGCCGGGCGACACGTCTTGAAGCATGGAGCGGAAGGCGTAGCCGACGACGAGATCGGCCGCCGGGCGCCGTTCGGCGTCGTAGGTGTCCAGGAGGGCGTCCGCGGCCTGGCCGTGGTGGACTGCCGCGAGTTTCCAGGCCAGGTTGTGGACGTCCTGCACGCCGGTGTTTGCGCCCAGCCCGCCCCACGGTCCGTTGACATGGGCCGCGTCGCCGGCGAGGAAGACTCTGCCCGAGCGGTATCGGTCGGCTACCCGTGCGGCGATCTCCCAGGGCAGCACCCCGACGATCTCGGCGTCCAAGTCGGCCCGCCCCACGCCGGTACGGATGATCTCCAGGCACCGTGCCGGGGTGAAGTCCTCGACCCGCTCGCCGCTCTCCGGGTCAAAGGGCGCGCTGAGCTGCCACATGCCCTTGTCCGCGTCCCGGCGGACCAGGTGTCCTCCCACGCTGTCCAGGAAAGCGGCGAACACCTTGCGTCCTGGCGTGAGCGCGCTCAGGTCCGCCCGGAAGTAGAGGGCCATCCGGTGGGCGAGGTGGCCCGGGCCGTGGCTGGTGATCACCCGCTGCTGCCGTACGGGACTGTCAGCTCCATCCGCGGCGATCATGAAGGAAGCGCGGATGCTCGACTCCTCACCGGTCGTCCGGTCGCGCAGCCGGGCCACGACACCGTCGAGCCGGTCCTCGAAGGCGACCAGTTCGGTATGGAAACGCAGCTGGGCGCCCAGGCGTTCGGCGTGGCGGCGCACGATCGGCTCCACCCGGTCCTGGTCGGCCACGCACGTGGACGTCGGGCTCAGGTGCTGCGGCACCGCCCCGCTCGCGGTGTTGATCCAGACGAGATCCGGGTCGGTCAGGGTCTGTCCCTTGCCCAGCTCACCGCTCTCCTCTTCCCGTTCCGCGATGGCCAGCAGGTCACGTTCCAGGGCGGGTTCGACACTCCGGTACAGCTCCATCGTGCGGACGTTGATACCGCGGAACCGGGGGTAGGTCGATGTGCCCTCGTGGCGCTCGACCAGGACGCACGGGACGCCAGTTCGGGCAAGGAACAGGGCGCAGGACAGTCCGACGATGCCACCGCCGACGATCAGTACGGGCGAATCACTGCTTCCTGAACGCATGACAAGAAAACTACCGGCCGCGACGGACTCGGCACGGGAGGTGAACAGCGGTGTGCGAGTCGTGAATGACCTGCCCGGAATCAATCCTCCGCGAGGCCCGGACGGGCTTGGATCCGACTGAGGGGCCATCTACCGCGGGGTGGGTGCACGGTGCAGCCAGCCGGCGCTGTCCGGTAGGGATCCCGAAGTCCACGAGACGAAACCGAATGGCCTGAGCGCCTCAGCTCGGTAGGACGCGGGGGCGCAGGCGTACGCGGGCAGACGTGCGTGGTCCGCGGCCCGCAGGACCGGCATGAGGACAGCGTCCGCAGCGGTGAGGTCAGCTGTGGCAGCCGCGCCGAAGGCGGCAAGCAGCCAGTGCTCCTCGCGCGGCTGCATCGGGCCGTCGTGACGTCTGGAGGACACCGTGGCGAGAGCGCCGAACCCGTGAAGTCTCAGCAGGGCTGCGTACTGCGCCTCGTCGATGGCAGCGTTGGGCGGAATCCACACCGCTGCCGCTTCCAGTACCCCGGAATTCGTTTCGGCGATCCACACCTCTCCGGCCTCCAGTCCGAAGTGAGCCAATGCCAGCCGGAGCTCAGGCTGATGCTCTCGGGTGATCACGGCTTGCTCGGGAGGCAGGGAGTCGTCCGTCAACAGGCGGACGATGGCATTGACGTCTTTCAGGGATGCGCGGCGGGCTCTGGCCCGGTGCGCCGCAGCGAGGGTCATGACCCGTGCCCTTCCTGTCTTCGGCGTGTGCGGCCTGCCGCACCCGCGGGAACCAAAGAGTTGAACGACGCCCCTGGGGGATCGTCCTCATCGACACTATCGATGCGGGCGTAAACGCTGTATTCGCCCAGAGGCCCCCCGCGATGTGCCCCTCGGCCGTCTCCCGACCCTTCTCCTACCACCGCCGTACGAGCCGACGACCGTACCGCATCGGCACTACGGGCAGCTGCCTGCACCCGGACGACGACTCCACGGCCGGGCGTGGGCAGGCTGGAGGCCGACCAAGCTCGACCGGCCCTTGCCGCCCGGGCGCCCTGCCCCTCTGCACTCATGCCCTTGGCACAGCAACCGCGCTGAGGGCCGGCCCTGCCTCCTTGCGGGCCCCGTTCGACTGGAGCTCTTCTCCCCGTGGCCACACTCCTGTATCGATTGGGCCGGCTGGCCTTCCGGAAGCGGCGGCTCGTCGCACTCGTGTGGGTGGGCCTGCTGGCCGTTGCGGGGGTGGGCGCTGCCATGGCGCCCACCGCCCCCGACGACGGGTTCTCCGTGCCCGGAACGGAGGCGCAGCGTGCCTTCGATCTGATGGACGAACGCTTCCCGGGCGTCAAGGCGGACGGCGCCTCCGCCCGTCTGGTGTTCGCCGCTCCCGACGGCCAAAAGGTCACCGCCACCTCGTACAAGGCGGCGATCGACAGGACTCTTGGAGAGCTGACCGCAGGAGCCCAGGTGACCTCGGTCACCGACCCCTTCGCGGCGGGAGGGGTGAGCAAGGACGGGTCGACCGCCTACGCCACGGTCTCCTACGACGGGAAGGCGCAGGACCTGACCGCGTCGACCACCCGATCGCTGGCGGACGCGGCCCAGGAGGTCCGCGACACGGGGATGACGGTGGAGGTCGGCGGGACCGCGCTGAAAGAGTCACCGGAGACCAATCCCACGACGGAGCTGATCGGTGTCGCCGTGGCCGCCATCGTCCTGGTGGTCACCTTCGGGTCGCTGGTCGCCGCGGGGCTCCCGCTACTGACCGCTCTCATCGGAGTGGGGCTGGGCGTGGCGTCGATCGCGGCGCTGAGCAGCACGCTGGGTCTCTCCGCCACGACCAACAAGCTGGCGATGATGATCGGCCTGGCGGTGGGCATCGACTACGCCCTGTTCATCGTGTCGCGTTACCGCGCCGAGCGTGCGGAGGGCCATGATGCGGAGGAGGCGGCCGGCCGGGCCGTCGGCACCGCTGGTTCCGCGGTGGTGTTCGCGGGCCTGACCGTGGTCATCGCACTCGCCGGACTGTCCGTGGTGGGAGTGCCCATGCTGGGCAAGATGGGCCTGGCCGCGGCGGGCACGGTGGTCGTCGCCGTGTTGATCGCGCTGACGATGGTGCCTGCCCTGCTGGGCTTCTTCGGAGGCAAGGTGCTTGCGCGCAGTGCCCGAAAGCAGCGGCGGCCACGGCTCAAGGCGTCGGCTGGGTCATCCCAGGAGCGCGGCTTGGGTGTCCGCTGGGCCCGGTTCGTACTGCGCAGGCCGGTCGCGGTGCTGCTGTTCGGTGTGGTGGGGCTGGGTGTCGTCGCCGTACCGGCCATGGACCTGAAGCTGGCCCTGCCCGGTGACGAGGCGCAGCCGACCTCGACAACGCAGCGCCGGGCCTACGATCTGCTGTCCGACGGGTTCGGCCCCGGCTTCAACGGGCCGCTGACGATCCTGGTCGATGCGAAGGGCGCGGACGATCCCAAGGCCGCCGCGCAGCAGGTGTCGAAGACCGTTGCCGCGACGTCTGGTGTCGTCACGGTCTCCCCCGCCCGGTTCAACAAGGCCGGCGACACCGCGATGATCACCGTGGTGCCCGCTACGGGTCCGAGCACGACCGCGACCAAAGACCTGGTGCACGCCATTCGCGGTGAGGCCGGTGACCTGAAAGCCGAGGCCGGTGCCACCATCCTGGTGAGCGGAACCACCGCGATGAACATCGATGTCTCCCAGAAACTCACAGACGCCCTGGTGCCCTATCTCGCCCTCGTGGTCGGTCTGGCCGTCCTGCTCCTGATGGTCGTGTTCCGGTCACTGCTGGTGCCGGTCAAGGCCGCCCTGGGCTTCCTGCTCTCCGTGACGGCCGGTCTCGGCGTGATCGTCGCCGTCTTCCAATGGGGCTGGCTCGCCGACCTCTTCGGAGTCGAGCAGACCGGCCCGGTGATGTCGATGATGCCAATCTTCATGATCGGCGTGGTCTTCGGTCTCGCCATGGACTACGAGGTCTTCCTCGTCACCCGGATCCGGGAAGCGTATGTCCACGGGGAGCGCCCCGGGGCCGCGATCGTCAGTGGATTCCGCCACAGCTCCCGGGTGGTGGCCGCCGCCGCGTTCATCATGATGGCCGTCTTCGCCGGCTTCATCGGTATGCCCGAACCCATGCTCAAGATGATGGGAGTCGGTCTCGCATCCGCCGTCGCCTTCGACGCCTTCGTGGTCCGCATGGCGATAGTCCCCGCCATACTGGCCCTGGTCGGCCACCGAGCGTGGTGGCTTCCCCGCAAGCTTGAGCGGTTCCTGCCCCGCGTGGACGTCGAAGGCGAGAGCCTCAGCGAGCAGCTGCCGGCTCGGGAACCTGCGCTGGCAGAGGTCAGCCACGTCTGAGATCCTCCCCGGACCGTAGGCAGGGCACTCTGGACAGACCGCGAAAACCGCACAACGCTTGCGTAAGGACCATAGGCACTGTGGAAGCGACTGAATCGCGGCGGCATGGCCGCAGGACCAGGCGCGAGCAGGTGACGGGCTGCCTCGCGGCGGCTGCACTGTTCGCCCTGTCCCTGTTCGGATCTCTGCTGGACGGAGACGGATTCCAAGGACCCCTGCGCGTCTCCGCGATCGCGATCGCGGCGCTCTCCTGTGCGGTCGTAACGGCTCATGGCCGGCTGCCGCGCACGGTCACCGCCGTGACCGTGGCGTGCGGGGTGCTGTCCATCCTCCTCGGCTACCGCCCGAACCCGTTCCTGCTCAGTCCCGCCATGGTCTCGCTCTGGCGGCTCGCCGTACGGACGGACCGGCGCACCGCCTGGACGGCTTCCCTGTCCTCGGCCGCGGCACTCACCGGGGCGGCCTTCATCTTCGGCCCCGGCTCATGGCTGGAACCCGGGAAGGTCGCCGTGCTGGCCTGGGCTCTCCTGCCGGGGGCAGTCGGTGACGCGGTCCGCTCCCGGCGCGGCTACCTGGCCGCGGTGGAGGAACGCGCCGAGCGCGCGGAGCAGACTCGCGAGGAGGAGGCCCGTCGGCGGGTCGGCGAGGAGCGAGTGCGCATCGCCCGGGATCTGCACGACGTCGTCGCCCATCACATCGCGCTGGCCAACGCCCAAGCAGGCGTCGCGGTTCACCTGATGGCCAGGGACCCCGAGAAGGCCCGCACGGTGCTGGAACAGATCACCGAGACCACCAGTTCCGCCTTGCGAGAGCTGAAGGCCACCGTCGGACTGCTACGCCAGCCGGACGACCCGGCAGCTCCGCTGGAACCCACCCCTGGAATCGCCCAACTTCCCGCTCTGGTGGAGTCGTTCCAGCATGTCGGACTGGAAGTGACGGTCCGGCGGGAGGGCGAGGAACACCCGCTGTCGGCGGGCGTGGACCTGACCGCCTACCGCATCGTCCAGGAGGCCCTGACCAACGTCACCAAGCACGCCGGCAGCGGGTCGGCCACCGTCTCCCTCAAGTACACCAGGACCCGGCTGATGATCACCGTGGAGGACAGTGGGAGCCCCCCGGTCCGGCAGCCGGACAGCCCGTCGGGCTACGGGCTGATCGGCATGCGGGAACGGGCGGCCGCCGTCGGAGGAAGACTCCGGGCGGGACGGCGGCCGGAAGGCGGCTTCCGGGTATCCACGGAGCTTCCCCTGCACACCGGTGAACCAACCGACGAGGAAGAGACCCCGACATGACCATCCGCGTACTACTCGCCGACGATCAAGCACTGCTACGCGGCACCTTCCGTCTGCTCTTCGACTCCGCCGATGACATGGAAGTGGTCGCGGAAGCAGCCGACGGCCGCCAGGCAGTCGAAATGGCGAAAGCCACCCGGCCCGACGTCGTGGTCATGGACATCCGTATGCCCGGAATGGACGGCATCGCGGCCACCGCCGCCATCTGCACAGATGAGGATCTGCCAGACACCCGGGTACTGATTCTCACCACCTTCGAGATCGACGAGTACGTGGCGCATGCCCTGCAGGCCGGAGCGAGCGGGTTCCTCGGAAAGGGAACCAGCACCGAAGACCTCCTGGCCGCGGTCCGCACCGTGGCAGCGGGCGATTCCCTGCTCTCCCCACTGGCCACCCGTGCCCTGATCGCCCAGTTCCTCTCCCTTCCCGGGCCACCACTGCAACTCTCGGACTCGCCGCTGAAAGCCCTGACCGCTCGGGAGCGGGAAGTGATGGCCCTGGTCGCAGCCGGCCTCTCGAACGACGAGATCGCCCAAAGCATGCACGTCAGCCCGTTCACCATCAGGACGCATGTACACCGGGCCATGTCCAAGCTGCACGCCCGTGACCGCGCCCAACTGGTTGTCATCGCCTACCGGACCGGCCTGGTACGGCCGGAAGCCCGCTGACAACGCCAGTACCGCACCGTGGCGCCGAACAGCTCCTCCGCCTCGGCCACCCCCAAAGGACCGCTGCCCCACATCGCCGCCGATCCGGTCGAGCGCGAAGACCGCGGCCTCACCTTCGAGCAGCTTGAACGAGGACCTGGTGTCCGGGCCGTCGATCTCGACCGGCACGCCGGACGTCAGCGCGAGGCAGAGAGCCGCGGAGTCGAAGACCGTCTGGTTGGTGCCGGGGAAGTAGAACTGCTACGTCCGGGCGGGGACGTCCGGGGCGAGGTCGACTGGGCGGGCACGCCCATGGCGGTGTTCGACATCTTCCGGCCTGATCGTGGAGCACTGGGACAACGCCGAGCCAATTCCCTCTCCCGCCGAGGCAGGGAACAGCGGAAAGTTCTGAGGCGAAGGCGGTGAACCTCTGATGATACTCGCCCCCGTGTCGGCGCCCCGGCGGGCGGGCGCTGGTCGGACGCCGTCCGGTGGATCCCCCGCGGTCAGGCCGCGTCGTCGGCGGTCGGCACCCCGACGGGTCCGGGCGTGGGCTGATGAGGGGGTCGGCTGGGAGCCCATCGACGCCCCCGGCCAGTGGACCTACAACGCCAGCCAGCCCAACGCCACCACCGCCTCGCAGCTGTCCCAGGAGATCGACCGTGTCCTCGCCGCGACGGGAGCGTCCGAGGTCGATGTGGTGACGCACGCCATAAGCGCCCTATCGTCCCGCTACTACACAAAGAATCTCGGCGGAGACGCGAAGGCGGACGCCTGGATCTCCCTCGGCGGGCCGAACCACGGAACGGACACCGCGTACTTCTGGGGGTGCGCCTCCTGCACCGAGATGCGCCCCGGCTCCAGTTACCTGGGCGCCCCCAACTCCGGCGACGAGACCCCCGGCGCCTCCCGGTACGCCACGTGATGGTGGCCCTGCGACTCCGTGATCAACCCGGAGACCAGCGTCGCGCTCTCCGGCGTGAGCAACAGCAAACCGCCTGCATGAGCCACGGCGAACTGCGCTCCGACAGCACCGCCTACGGTCAGGTCAAGTCGTTCGTCGGCTGACCCGCCGCGGGGTGCGCCCCGCGGGGGGCGCGGCACGGCCGCCACTCCCGTGCGGCCGGCCCGCCCGCGAATCCGTGGCGCGGCGCAGCCGGGTGCCGGACGTTTTGGAGCGGTGGCCGTGCCGTGATCTCGGCCGACGCACGTGTGAGCATGGCCGGTATGAATGGTCGATTCGACGGGCTGCTCGATGACGACGCGGTCGTGCTGCTGGGCCTGCTGTTGCGTGCGGGATACGTGGTCAAGGCCAGGGCGGTGCGAGACATCGCGGAGGTCGGGCTGAGCTCGGAACAGTTCGAGGTGCTGCTGCGGCTCTCCCGCCACCCGGGCGGGACTGCCCGGATGAGCGTGCTGGCCGAGGAGATGACGTTCAGCTCCGGCGGCTTCACGCGTTTCGTGGACCGCATGGAGCGGGACGGCCTGCTGGCCCGTACGTCCGACCCGGAGGACCGGCGGGCCGTACGGGTGGCCGTCACCGATCTGGGCGAGGAGAAGCTGCTCGCCGCTCTGACCGTGCACGCGCCCCGGCTGCACCGGTACCTGCTGGACCCGCTCACTGCCGAAGAGCGCCGGGTCATGACGTCGGTGCTGGTCCGCTTGGACGCCTGGAACAGTTCCCCGCAGGAGTGATACGGGCCGGGACCAAGGTCCCGGAAACACGTGGCCCGTCCGCCTCTTCTCCGCCCGTAAACCTCACCCTAGGTTTATCTGCATCCGCAGAAAATGCGGAAGCAATCACCCGCGCCGCCGTCGTGCGCCGGCCGGGGTCGTGTACCGAGGAGCCACACCCATGACGACCGCCGTGCAGGACCGCACCGACCTTCTCGCCCTCGATGAGGCCGCCCAGGACCTGCTGTTCCGCGAGGCCCGTACCGCGAACACCTTCACCGCGGAGCCGGTGGACGACGCGCAGATGCGGGCGGTGTACGAGCTGGTCAAGTACGGTCCGACCGCGATGAACCAGAGCCCGCTGCGGGTCGTGCTGCTGCGCTCCGAAGGGTCCCGCTCGCGCCTCGTCCCGTACCTGGCCGAGGGAAACCGGAAGAAGACGGCGACCGCCCCCCTCGTCGCGGTCCTGGCGGCCGACACCCGCTTCCACGACGAGCTGCCCAAGCTGTTCCCGCACTTCCCCGGCGCCCGCGACATGTTCGAAGGCGACGCCGAGGCCCGCGTCGAGCCCGCCCGCCTCAACACGGCCTTGCAGATCGCCTACTTCATCGTCGGCGTGCGGGCCGCCGGACTGGCCGCGGGACCGATGACCGGCTTCGACGCGGACGGCGTGTCGAAGGAGTTCTTCCCCGACGGCGAGCACCAGGCGATGGTCGTGGTCAACATCGGCCACCCCGGCGAGAACGCCTGGTTCCCCCGCCTGCCCCGCCTGGACTACGACGAAGTCGTCACCACCCTCTGACGCCGGCCTCCCAGACCCCTCACTACTGACCGGATGATCGGATGACTTCCATGCGGCCCACCTTCGCCGGAGCGACGGAGCGTACCCGGGTACCCATCCCCTGCCGTCTCGGCGACGGCTTCACCCTCACCGCCGAGGCGGTCACCTTCCACGGCCTGGCCGACGGGGCGGAGCACGTCGCGCTGCTGCTGGGAGACCGGGCGGCCACCGGGGTCCCGCTGGTGCGGTTGCACTCCGAGTGTCTGACCGGCGATGTCTTCGGCTCCGCCCGCTGCGACTGCGGCCCCCAGCTGGAGGAGGCGCTCGAACGGATCTCCGCTGTCGGCGGCGTTCTGCTGTATCTGCGCCAGGAAGGGCGTGGCATCGGCCTCTACAACAAGCTCGACGCCTACGCTCTGCAGGACGGCGGCCTGGACACCTACGCCGCCAACTCCGCTCTCGGCCTGCCCGAGGACGGCCGGGACTACACCGCCGCCGCCCAGATGCTGACCGCGCTGGGCATCGACACCCTCGACCTGCTGTCCAACAACCCTGACAAGGCACGGCAGTTGCGACGGCCGGGGATCACTGTCCGTGATCGGGTACCCACCGGCGCCTTCGTGACCGAAAGCAATCAGGCCTACCTGTGGGCCAAGGTCGAACAGACCGGCCATGACATCGCCCTGACGGGCCGGCCCGCCCGACCGGCGCGTCACGTGCTCGACAGCCGCGTCGGCGTATGAAAGGAATCCCATGAGCGTGATCGAGATCGCCCATGTCGCCCTGGCGTCAGGAGCGACGCATGAACAGTTCATCGAGCAGAACCGTGTCCTGGAAGCCGGATACATCGTCAAGCAGCCCGGTTTCCTCAGCCGGGAACTCGCCTCGGGCGAAGGAGGAAAATACATCGTCGTAGTCCACTGGCGCACCGCGGAAGACGCAGACGCCTCCATGTCACGCTTCGCCACGGACCCGAACACCCAGGGATTCATGTCGGTGATCGACGCGGCCACCATGAGCATGGACCGGTACCAGACAGTCGCCCTGGACGGAGGCTGAGCCGAAACCAACCACGGACCGTGACGCCACTCATCCCGCGCCCGTGGTTCAGGAGCATGGGGCAGGTCAGCCCGCCGCCCGGTCGTGGGCAGTGCGATTGCGGTGGATCTCGGCCGCATGCGTCTCCGCCCAGTGCCGGATCACGGTGAAGGGCTCGATCACGCTGGCCCCCAGCGGCGTCAGGCTGTACTCGGTGCGCGGCGGCACCTCGGCATACACCTTTCGCTCCACCAGGCCGTCGCGTTCGAACGCGCGCAGGTTGGCGGTCAGGACCTTGGGAGTGATACCCGCGACCGCGTCGCGCAGTGCGGAGAACCGGTGAGTGCCTGACGCGAGCGTCAGGATGATCAACACGCTCCATTTGCCGCCGAGCAAATCGAGAGCATCGCGGCTGGGACAGTCGGGGTTGCTCAGATCGCCACAGCGTACGAGCTGGCCGACGGCGCTGACCTCGATGGTTTCCATCAGGTAACTATAGCACTTTGAAGATATGTGTATCTCTCGGAAATCATGACCGCGCACGGCCGGTTGTCACTGAACGTGCACCACCGGGAGGCGCGGGAGTTCCCGCCGTGCCGATGCCTCCGGGGGAAGACCCGGCCCCCGGCCTGACTCAGTCCCGATCCCCTCGCAGCAGAAACAGACAAGGAACCGGACATGTACGTCATCGCAGGAGCCACCGGCAACGTCGGATCGGCGGCCGCACGCACTCTCATCAAGGCCGGCAAGCCGGTCACCGTCATCGTCCGCTCCGAGGAGAAGGCCCGGCAGTGGCGTGAGGAGGGTGCCGAAGCCGCGGTCCTGGACCTGACCGACACACCCGCTCTCACCAGACTGCTGACCGGAGCGGCGGGCGCCTTCCTGATGGTCCCGCCGAACTTCTCCGTCCCCGACTACCTGAAAGCGAGCCGGGAACTCATCTCCTCGCTCGCCACCGCTGTGAAGGACAGCGGAGTGGAGCACACCGTGTTCCTCTCCTCCGTCGGCGCGCAGCACGACTCCGGCACCGGCCCGATCGTCACCGTCAACTGGGGCGAGCAGGCGCTGAGGCCCGCCGGCCGGAACCTCACCTTCGTGCGGGCCGCGTACTTCCTGGAGAACTGGGCTCCCGTGTTTCCCGTCGTGCTCGAGCACGGTGTGCTGCCGACGTTCCTGGCGCCCGACACCCCGATCGACACGATCGCGACCGCCGACATCGGCGCCTTCGTCGCCGACTCCCTCCTGAACCCGGCCCAGGGCCACCGGATCAGGCACGTCGCCGGCCCCGTCCAGTACACCCCGCAGGACATCGCCTCCGCCCTGGCCGACCTCCTCGGCAAGCCGGTACCACTTGCCCCCGCACCCGCCGAAGACGCGACCGCTGCCTTCACCGGGATGGGTTTCCCTCAGCAGGCCGCGGAACTCTACGCAGAGATGTACGTCGGTTTCGCCAACGGCCGCGTCGCCTTCAACGACGACGCGCCCATCGAACACGGCACCACCACGCCCCAGGACGTATTCGCCCCTCTGCTGCGATCCCACTGAACTCGCGCGGGGCCCTGCCCGCCGGCCGGGGGCCCCGCGCCAGGCATTCGTCCGGTTGCTCTTCACCGGCGCGCTCCAGCGCTTCCCCGAGTGTCGGCGGCCGGGCGCCGGTACGCCGGCCCACGACACAGGAATCGACATGCGCCGCACCTACCGCACCCTCTACCGCCTGGGCATCCTCCCCTGGGATACAACCGGGGTACCAGTCCCACTCGTCGACATCGTCAAGGGTCAGTGCGGCTAGAAGCCGCACAATCAAGGACCTGCCCGGAAGGAGATAAGGGCAGGTCGGTCCTGTGACCAATGGACCGTCCACCGCTCGGCATGCGTCAGGAGTAATCCTTTCGTGTGAAGCCCGAGTTCGCGACCGAAGGCCGAAGCGTCCACTGCGACGGTACGGGTCCGGTGGAAGTTCGGACGGGTGAACGAAAGTGAATCGTCGCTGAGGTCTCGTAAAGAACGAACCGCCCTAGTGGGTTGTAACCGGGCGGAAAAGGAGCAGAGGGTGAGATTCCCTCACGCGATCCGCCAAGCTGGCTGTGAAAGCGCGGATAGGTCACCACGGCTCCCGGGATAGAGACGGCACCCACCCCGAACGCAACTTGATTGTGTGGAACTAGACAACCCCGTAGAGGTCCCCCACCTGAGGGTAGGCCGGAGGTAACAAAGGCACAGAACCTCTGCGGGCGCAGGATGGTCCGAGAAGCGAATGCCACTGGGGCGAAAGCCCAGGGGAAAGGCTGGATAAAGGGGCTCCACCCTCCAGCTATAACCCGGTGGATACCGGCCTGATGGCCGGACCCGAAAGGGGGCCCACGCGGACCAGGTTCGTCCTTGAAGAACCAGAAACCAACGCCGACATAACGACGGTGCACGTTAGACAGGGAGGACAGATGGACGAGAACGTGGGACGGAAGTCCTTCTGGAACGAAACCGGCGACGACGCCGAAGCCTGGCACAGCATTGACTGGAACCGGGTGGACGCGGATGTACGAAGGCTCAGGCAGAGGATCTTCAAGGCTGCTCAGGAGTACGACATGCCGAAGGTCAGGAACCTCCAGAAGCTCATGTTGCGTTCGACGGCGAACACTCTGTTGAGTGTCCGGCGGGTAACGCAGGTGAGCAGGGGGAGAAAGACGGCCGGCGTGGACGGCGACACGGCACTCACTCCGCAGGAAAGGGGCCTCCTCGCGAGGCACCTGATCGCGGAGAAGAACGTGAAGCCGTCACCGGTAAAGTGTGTATACATCCCGAAGGCCAACGGCAAGACCAGGCCGCTAGGAATTCCGACGGACACGGCATAGTGCCGCAGCGTCCAGGCAGTCCTTGGGTTCCTTGACGGTGACCCACCCGTTCCACGCCCTGTCGGGCATGCAGTTGGACATTCTGTTCGTCAAGCGGCGCAGTGGTGCA
>NZ_JBWJVM010000067.1:0-49685 GCF_056428985.1 Streptomyces sp. CA189
CCCCCCGCCCCCATCAAACCTCTCCCGCCCCCCGCACCCCCCGTCGTACGCTGGTCTGATGCGAACTTCACCGCGAACTCCACGTCAGGCAGCGAGAATCGTCGTCCTCAACCCCGCTGGATCGGTGTTCCTGTTCCGCGAGAACAACGTGGAAGTCGGCGTCCACTGGCTGCCGCCCGGCGGTGGCATCGATCCCGGGGAGACGCCCGAGGAGTGCGTGCGGCGGGAGTTGCGGGAGGAGACGGGCTGGACGGACCTGGAGCCGGAGCGGCTGCTCTGCACCTGGGAGCACGACTTCACCCACCAGGGCATCCCCGTACGCCAGCACGAGCACATCTACGTGACCACCGGCCCGCACCGCGATCCGGTACCGGAGTATCCCGAGGCCCACTGGCGGTGGTTGTCCCCGCTGAACCTCGCCACCCTCGGAGAACCGCTGTGGCCCCCGCGCCTCGCCGAGCTGCTCGACGACGCCCCCGCCCAGCCCGTCCACCTGGGACTCATCGCCTGACCAGCCGCCCGGCGGACCACCACCCCCGCCCCGGCGGGCCGCGGCCCGCCGCTCAGCGGGGCATGGCCCCGGACATGTCCCGGGCGAAGGCGCGCAGCTCGACCGTGACCGCGGACTCGTACGAATTCGGCTCGCTCACCGGCCAGTTCACCTGTGCTCCCGCACGCTCCGCCAGGACCAGCACGGTGGCGACGAAGCCCTCCGAGAGGGCGCGGATCACGGCGTGGCCGGTGTGGCCGTGGCGGGCGACGAGGGCTTCGGTGAAGGCACCGAGGGCCACCGGGTCGATCTGGCACTCGTCGTTCTCCATCGGGCCGATGCCCGACGGGACGCCGAGTTCTGCCTCGAAGAGGGCCACTTGGCGGTGGAAGAGGCGGGCGGCGCCGTTCGAGGGGTTCCAGAGCGTCTCGTCGCCGAGGTCGCAGTACTGGCTCACCGGCCGCCGGTCGCCCGTGCGTACAGCTCGGCCGCGTAGCCGGTCAGGATCGTGCTCGTCGAGACGTCGTCCGTTTCCCCGCCGGTCAGCACGCCGATGATCTTTCCGTCGGCAGCGATCCACGAGCTGCCGCTCGTGCCGCCCGGGAAGTCCGCGCAGTCGAAGCGCTGTTCCGTCGCGCTCAGCCGCACCGCGCGGGACAGGCAGGTGCGCGGGACCCTGCGGTCCGCCGGGTAGCCGGTCACCGTGACCCGCTCGTCCGTGCGGCCCGTGGTGTCCAGGACGGCGGCGCCGGTGACGTCCTCGATGTTGCGGCCCGAGGCGTCGGGGGCGAGGCGGGCGAAGGCGAGGTCGTAGTCGTCGTTGGCCCCGGCCGACCAGCGCGGGTCCTCGAAGACCTCCGCGATCTTCCACGTGCCGTACGGGGCCCGCCCGTCCGCGTAAGCGGGTACGAAGGAGGCTCCACCATCGGCTGCCCGGCCGGCGAGCAGGCAGTGGCCGGCGGTGACGATCAGGTTCCGCCCGGGGCTGCGCACGACGGTCGCCGTACAGAAGTGGGCACCGGTCACTTCGCCCTCGAACAGCGCCCCGGCGAAGGCCGCGGGCCCGCCCGGCGCGGGAGACGACAGCGACGGTCCGGGGGTCTGGCCATCGGGCCGCCGAGCGTCCTCCGATGGCGACGACGATGGCGACGACGACGGCGGCGACTGCGACGCACGAGCAGGTGACGGCGTCACCGAAGGGGCCGCGTTCGCCTGCACGCGGGCCTTGCCGTCATCGGCCGGCACCACCGTCGTCATGGCCGCGGACGCGCCCAGCGCCGCCACCGCGCACAGCGCCGCGGTCACCACGGTCCGCTTGTCCATCGCAGACACCCTCCCCCGATTTGCTCCGGCGGAGCATGCCCTGCCCGCGGCGACTGCCGCAAGGGGGGACCCCAGCCGAGGCCCGCCACCCTCAGCCTGCCCCAGCCCGGTCCGTCAGTCGGCTGTGCCAGGCGGGACGACCCATCGCACCGGCTGACCGGTGACCTTGGCGATCATGTCGTAGTCGCCGTCGTAGTGCAGGACTGTGGCTCCATGCCGTTCGGCCGTCGCCGCGATGATCAGGTCCGGGAGGGATAGCGCCTTCCAGTTGCCCACCTCGATGAGCTGTCTCTGCACAGCCAAGGCCCGATCCCATGTCTCGTCTGGAGTGGGGAGCCAGTCGAAGGCACCCATGCCTTTACGGATCCGCTCCGCATCGGCCTTCGAGCGGGCGCTGTACATCACTTCCAGCTCCACGGCTCCGCACACGGCAAGGACTCCCGCCACGTGGAGCGGAAAAACGACCTTATGCACGGCTGGCTTGGGATAGCGCGCGAGAGCAGACTTGTCGATCAGGAAGCGCTCGCTCATGCCGCCCTGTCCTGAACGTGCTCAGCCTCCGCGAAGGCCTCCGCGGTCGGCTCGACCGGGCCCGTCAGGTCGGGCAGCCCACCCTCGGCGATCCAGTTCAGGAAGTCTTCCCGCTTGCGCCGGTTGACCACGTCCTGAAGGGCCGCGTTCACCGTCGCCACCTTCGTCTTCGTACCGAAGAGCTCGGCGGCCTCCGCCAGCAGGGCGTCATCGACGTCGATCACGGTTCTGGCCATCGTGAACCTCCTCAGCGAGGGGCCGATCACCCCTGTCCACTTAAACGATATCAAGATCGACGTCAAGAGATATCGTTTCTGCAGCCCATCGACGGACAGCCCCCGCCCGGAATGATCCGGGCGGGGGCTGCCCCCTGGCGGGCGCGGGCCGCTACGCCCCGGGCCAGAGGCCCTCCGGGGTCAGGCCCAGGAGGTCGATCGCGTTGCCGCGGACGATGCGGTCCACCACGTCCGGGGCCAGGTGGCCCATCTGGGCTTCGCCGACCTCGCGGGATTTGGGCCACGTGGAGTCGGAGTGGGGGTAGTCCGTCTCGTAGAGGACATTGGCCACGCCGATGGAGTCCAGGTTCTTCAGGCCGAAGGCGTCGTCGAAGAAGCAGCCGAAGACGTGCTCCGCGAAGAGCTCCGACGGCGGGCGCAGCACCTTGTCGGCGACGCCGCCCCAGCCGCGGTTCTCCTCCCAGACCACGTTCGCGCGCTCCAGGATGTACGGGATCCAGCCGATCTGGCCCTCCGCGTACATGATCTTGAGGTTCGGGAAGCGCTCGAACTTCCCGCTCATCAGCCAGTCCACCATCGAGAAGCAGCAGTTGGCGAAGGTGATGGTGGAGCCGACGGCCGGCGGGGCGTCCGCCGAGGTGGACGGCATGCGCGAGGAGGAGCCGATGTGCATGGCGATGACCGTGCCGGTCTCGTTGCACGCCTCCAGGAAGGGGTCCCACTCGTCCGTGTGGATGGAGGGGAGCCCGAGGTGGGGCGGGATCTCCGAGAAGGCGACGGCCCGGACCCCGCGCGCCGCGTTGCGCCGGACCTCGGCGGCGGCGAGGCGGGCGTCCCAGAGCGGGACGAGGGTGAGCGGGATGAGGCGGCCGGCGGCGTCGGGGCCGCACCACTCCTCCACCATCCAGTCGTTGTACGCGCGCACGCCGAGCAGGCCGAGTTCGCGGTCCTTGGCCTCGGTGAAGGTCTGGCCGCAGAAGCGCGGGAAGGTCGGGAAGCAGAGGGCGGACTGGACGTGGTTGACGTCCATGTCGGCGAGTCGGTCGGGAACCGAGAAGGAGCCCGGGCGCATCTGCTCGTACGTGATGACTTCGAGCTTGATCTCGTCGCGGTCGTAGCCGACGGCCGTGTCGAGGCGGGTGAGGGGTCGGTGCAGGTCCTCGTACACCCACCAGTCGCCTATCGGGCCGTCGTCGCCCTTCGCTCCCATGACGGGGGCGAACTTGCCTCCGAGGAAGGTCATTTCCTTCAGCGGGGCGCGGACGACGCGGGGGCCGACGTCGTGGTACTTGGACGGGAGCCGGTCCCGCCAGACGTTGGGGGGCTCAACCGTGTGGTCGTCCACCGAGATGATTTTCGGGAAGGTCTCCATGCCCTCACGGTAGCGTCAATCTGACGAACCGTCAGCTAGTTGGGCGGGGCCGGATACAGGATCCGCACGGGCCGGATGCCCGATCCGCACGGACCAGGCGCCCGATCCGCACCGACCAGGCCCCGGATCCGTAAGGACTGGGTCCGTTACGGACTGACGTGTACGCGCAACACAGGGCAGACTGGCCCTTACACCTAGGGAAGGCAGGGGGAGACCAGATGGACGGCATACCGGCCATCCCGCACCAGCGGAACCACCCCGAGTCCGGTGACACCGCCATTGCCACAGCCGTCGGACCCGGAGTCGGAGTCGAAGCAGCGCCCGCCGCGGAAGCCAGAGCCGACGAAGCCGTCAACGTGACCCAGCCCCCCTCCGCCACCGGAGGCAACCGGTTCGCCGTGCTCGGGCCCATCCGGGCCTGGCGCGGCGGCGAGGCGCTGAGTACCGGGACCCCGCAGCAGCGGGCGCTGCTCGCCGTGCTCCTGCTCCGCGAAGGCCGCACCGCCACCGCGCCCGAACTCATCGACGCCATCTGGGGCGAGGACCCGCCGCAGCAGGCCCTCGCGACCATCCGTACGTACGCCTCCCGCCTGCGCAAGATCCTCGAACCCGGGCTCCTCGTCAGCGAGTCCGGCGGCTACGCGATCCGCCTGCCCCACCCCGAGGCCCTCGACCTCGGCATCGCCCGGGCCCTCGCCGCCGACGCCGAGGCCGCGCGCGCCGGGAAGGCGAAGGACTCCGACTCCCGCTCCGTCAAGGGCGCCCGCGGAGCCCCCGGAGCCCCCCGCACCCCCGCCGGCCAGGGCGGGCGTGCGCTCGCCCGTACGCTGCTGGCCCGCGCCCTGGACGTATGGGACGGCGAACCGCTGGCCGGCGTACCCGGACCGCACGCCGACACCGAGCGCACCCGTCTCGCCGAGTGGCGTCTCCAACTGCTGGAGACCCGGCTCGACTTGGACCTGGAGCTCGGCCACCACGCCGAGGCCGTCTCCGAGCTCACCGCCCTCACCGCCGCCCACCCCCTGCGGGAGCGGCTGCGCGAGCTGCTCATGCTCGCCCTCTACCGCAGCGGCCGCCAGGCCGAGGCCCTCGCCGTGTACGCCGACACCCGCCGGCTACTCGCCGACGAACTCGGCGTCGACCCGCGCCCCGAACTCGCCGAGCTCCAGCAGCGCATCCTGCGGGCCGACTCCGAACTCGCCCGCGCCGAGGACCCGGCACCGGCCGCCGCGCCCGTACACGTGAGGCCCGCCCAATTGCCCGCCACCGTCTCCGACTTCACGGGCCGGTCCAGCTTCGTCCGGGACCTCGGCGAGATCCTCACGGGCGCCGAGGGCCAGGTGATGGCGGTCTCCGCCCTCGCCGGCATCGGCGGCGTCGGCAAGACCACCCTCGCCGTGCACGTCGCGCACGGCGCCCGCCCGCACTTCCCCGACGGCCAGCTCTACGTCGACCTCCAGGGCACCGAAGCCCGCCCCGCCGAGCCCGAGGCCGTCCTCGGCTCCTTCCTGCGCGCCCTCGGGACCCCCGACGCCTCGATCCCCGACTCCCCCGCCGAACGGGCCGCCCTCTACCGCTCCACCCTCGACGGCCGCCGCGTCCTGGTCCTCCTCGACAACGCCCGCGACGCCGCCCAGGTCCGCCCGCTGCTGCCGGGCACCGCGGGCTGCGCCGCCCTCGTCACCAGCCGGGTCCGGATGGCCGGCCTGGCCGGCGCGCACCTCGTCGACCTCGACGTGATGAGCCCCGACGAGGCCCTCCAGCTGTTCACCCGGATCGTCGGGGCCGAGCGGGTCGGCGCCGAGCGCCAGGCCGCCCTCGACGTGGTCGGCGCCTGCGGGTTCCTGCCGCTCGCCATCCGCATCGCCGCCTCCCGGCTCGCCGCCCGCCGCACCTGGACCGTCTCCGTGCTCGCCGCGAAGCTCGCCGACGAGCGCCGCCGCCTGGACGAGCTCCAGGCCGGCGACCTCGCCGTCAAGGCCACCTTCGAGCTGGGCTACGGGCAGTTGGAGCCCGCCCAGCAGCGCGCGTTCCGCCTGCTGGGGCTGCCCGACGGGCCGGACATCTCCCTCGCGGCGGCAGCCGCCGTACTCGACCGGCCGGAGCACGACACCGAGGACCTGCTCGAAGCTTTAGTGGACTGCTCCCTCCTCGAATCGGCCGCGCCCGGCCGCTACCGCTTCCACGACCTCGTACGCCTCTACGCGCGTGCGTGCGCCGAGCGCGACGAGCAGCCGCCGAGCGCGCGCGACGCCGCCCTCGACCGGGTGCTCGACTTCTACCTGGCCACCGCCACCGGCGTGTACGGCCTGGAGCGGCCCGGCGACCGGCTCGTGGCCCACCTGTCGGCCACCCGCTACCCCGGCCTGGTCTTCACCGAGCCGCACTCCGCCCAGGACTGGCTGTACGCCGAGGCCGACCCGCTGCTCGCCTGCGTACGGCAGGCCGCCGCGCGCCGCCCGGGCCGGGAGGACCTGCTGCGCCGGGCCGTGGACCTGCTGCTGGCGGCCAAGGACCTCGCGGAGTCGGGCGCCAACTCCAAGCAGTACGAGTCGGCCGCGACCGCGCTGCGGGACGCCGCGCACGCCGCACGGGACCCGTACTCCGAGGGCCGGGCCCGCACCACGCTGACCAACACCCACCTGGTCGCGGGCCGGTTCTCCGAGGCCGACGACGAGGCGCGCCAGGCCACCGTGCTGGCCCGCGCCGCCGGGGACCCGCTGTCCAGCTGCTGGGCGCCCAACGACCGCGGGATCAGCGCCATTTACGAAGGACGCTACGAGGACGGCGAACGGTACCTGCTGGAGGCCATCGACAACTTCCGGGCCGACTCCAACCACGTGGGCGAGGCGAGCGCCCTGTGCAACCTCTCCCGCATCCACGTGGAGCAGGGCCGCCTCGCCAGCGCCATCGAGCTCGCCCAGCAGGGCATCGCCATCTACGACCGGATGGGACTCACCCTGCGCCTGGCCAACGGCCGCTACGCGCTGGGCATCGCCCTCACCCAGGCCGACCGGCTCTCCGAGGCGCACTCCCAACTCAGCAAGGCGCTCACGCTGTTCCACGAGAACCGGCAGCCGCTGTGGGAGGGCGTGACGCACTTCCGCCTCGCCAAGGTCCACCTGGCCGCGCGCCGCCCGACGCTGGCCGCCTCCCACGCGGAACAGGCCATCGCGCTGCGGGGCATCGGCGGCGAGTGGCGCCGCGCCACCGTGCTGACCGTACTGGGCCGCGCGCTGCGCCAGTTGGGGCAGCGGGACCGGGCGCGGGTGTGCTGGCGGGACGCCGAGGTGGTGTTCACGCAGCTCGGGTCGCCGGAGCTGAGCGAGGTACGGGCGCTGCTGGCGGCGGAGATCGCCGCCTGAGGCCGTCGGCGGCGCGTCGGGCTGCGTAGGCCTGCGTAGGCCTGCGTAGGCAGCCTACGTAGGGCTCCTCACGAACTGAACGGCACGTTCATCGTTCGTTTATCGCCTCCGGCCACGATGGGGTTCATCGACTCGGCGTGTCGGGGGGCAGACCGGGTCGGCTGGAGGACCACCCGTTCGGCGGTCCGCGGGGGAATCGCCGAACGGGCCCTACCCATCCATCAGGAGATCCGATGACGACGAACGACAACACCCTGCCGACCGCCGCCGACCTCGCGTCGCTCGACGACCCGGCCGTCCCGGCCACGGCGCCCAAGCCGGCGGACGACCTCACCTCGGGCACGCCGGCCAAGCCGCTCGACAACCACGTCTCCGGCGAGGACATCGTGTCGCTGGACAACCACGTGTCCGGGCCGCCGCGGCCGTAAGCCACGGGCCGCAGGCCGCCGGCCGGGCCCATCAGAACGCGTACGACCCGGACCGGGGGGCCAGGGGGCCGGGTCGTGCGGCACGGACGTACCACGGGGGGACCGGGGGTCACGGGGGACCAACGGGGTGCACGGGGGAACGGCGGCCGCGGTGGCCAGGAGGGGGACCACCGCGGCCGCCGTACGTGCGCGTGCGGGGCCGCTACGTGGCCGCGCGGCCGGCCGACTGGTCGGCTGGCCGGCTCAGCCGAGCTGGAGCAGCCGTTGCACGCCGCGCGCGGCCTCCAGCAGCGCCGGCGAGAACCGCTCCAGCTCCGCCCGCGTGCTCAGGAAGCTGCCGGCGGTCAGGCTGACCCCGCCCACCGGCACGCCCTCGCGGTCGAAGACCGGCGCGCCCAGGCAGCGGATCGAGGGCTCGTACTCCTCGTCGTCGACGGCGTAGCCGCGCTCCCGGACCGTCCGCAAGTCGGCCGCGAGGCCCTCCCGGTCGGTGAGCGTCCGCCCGGTCAGGGCCGGCATCCCGGTGGCACGGAGGATGCCCTCGGCCTCCTCGGGCGGCAGGTGCGCCAGGACGGCCTTGCCGATCGCGGTGGCGTGCAGGGGGATGCGCGTGCCGACGCGCGAGGAGGTCCGGTAGGACTGGGTGCTCTCGATCTTGCGGATGTACGTGAGCGCGTTGCCGCTGCGCAGTGCCAGGTGGACGGCATGCCCGGTGCACCGCTGGAGGAATTCGAGCATCTCGACGATGCCCTCGGGCCGGTCGGTGGCGATCTCGGCGGCCAGGGTGCGCAGCCGCAGGCCGACTCCGTAGCTGCCCTCGCCGTCGGTGACGGCGTAGCCCTGCTCGACGAGGGAGACCAGGATCCGGTACGTGCTGGACTTGGGGACCCCGGCGGCGGCCGACAGCTCGGCGAGCCGGTGCGGCCCGCCGAACGCGGTCAGCGCCTCCGCGATCCGCAGCGTCTTCTCCAGGGCGCTGCCGTTCGTGGAGCTCCGGCCCACGCTCTGGCCGCCCACGCTCCGGGCGCCCGTGGCCCGGCCACCCACGGCATGGCCGCCCATGCCCTGGCCCGGCACCTCACTCCGTATGGCATTGACCACGAAACCCCCAAGGATTGGCAAAATGTTTCGATTCACCTTACGCCACGGGATGCCCGTTTTGCCCGGGGCCGAAGGGCCCGAAATACGGCCCTCCCGCGCCCCCGCTGACTAGGCTGACCGTGTGTTCACCTCCCAGGGCCCGACCCTCCGCGAACTGGCCGTACAGGGCCTGTCCTCCATCGAACGGGGTTACGACCTGCTGGCCCCCAAGTTCGACCGGACCCCCTTCCGCACCCCCGACCGGATGCTCGACGCGGTCGAGGAGACGCTCGCCCGCCACGTGGGCCCCTTCGGCACCGGACTCGACGTCTGCTGCGGCACGGGCGCGGGTCTCGGCATGCTGCGACGGCTGTGCCGGGGGCGGGTGACCGGGGTGGACCTCAGCTCGGGCATGCTCGCCGAGGCCCGGCTCGCCCACCCCGAGGAGCGGGTGGACCTCCTGCGGGCCGACGCGCGGGCCCTGCCCGCCGCGCTCGGGGACTCGTACGACCTGGCGGTCAGCTTCGGCGCCTTCGGCCACTTCCTCCCGGCCGAGCGCCCCGCGGTCTTCTCCGGGGTCTACGGGGCCCTGCGCCCCGGCGGGGTGTTCGCCTTCCCGATCGGCGCCCCGATCCCGCCGAGCCGCCCGGCCTGGTGGGCCCTGTCCGGCTTCGACGCGGCGATGCGCGTGCGCAACGCGGTCTGGCGCCCGCCGTTCGTCATGTACTACCGCACCTTCCCGTTCGGCCCCGTCCGCACCGACCTCCGTGCGGCGGGCTTCACGGTGGAGACGCTCCCCCTGGACCACTTCGGCCGCCGTCCGGACGGAACGCCGAGCTGGCGGCTGGTGCTGGCGCGGCGGACGGACTGACTCCGCCGGCCGCGCGTCCGGCCGCCCGTCCGGCCGCGCGTCCGGTCACTTCTCCGGCAGGCGGCCGATGTCGGACACGGGGCCGAGGTGGCCGAGCTTGTCGGGGTTGGACACGGTGTGGACCGCCTGGACCACACCGTCGACGATGTCGAGCTCGACCACGGTGGCCACCCGCCCCTCGGCGTCGACGATCAGGGCGCCTGGCCGGCCGTTGACCAGGGCCGGCCGCAGCGAGGCAGCTCCGAGCGAGCGAAGCCGGCGGAGTCCGCCGATGAGCAGGCGTCCGACGCGGTGCGGCTCGGTCACCGACTTCGCGACCGCCCTCGCCTTGCCCCCGCCGTCCCCGTGGTAGACGACGTCGGGCGCGAGCATGTCGAGCAGCGCGTCCATCTCGCCGCCGGCTGCGGCCTCGAAGAACGTACGGGCGAGCTCCTCGCCCTCCGCCCGCCGGGCCGCGGGCGGCGCGCTGTCGGCGGCCTGACCTCCGGCGGCGATCCGCTTCCTGGCGCGGGCGAAGATCTGCCGGCAGTTCGCCTCGGACTTGCCGGTGGTCCGGGCCACCTCCGGGTACTCGTACCCGAACACCTCGCGCAGCATGAACACCGCGCGCTCCACCGGGGACAGGGCCTCCAGCAGGACGAGGAACGCCATCGAGAGGGAGTCGGCCAGCTCGGCGTGCTCGGCCGGTCCGGGCCGGTCGGTGGACACGACGACGGGCTCGGGCAGCCATTCCCCCACGTACGTCTCCCGCCGCACTCGCGCCGAACTCAGGTGGTTGATCCCGAGCCGCGTCACCGACGTGGTCAGGTACGCCTTCGGGGCGGCTATCTCGGTCCCGGCCTGATGGGCCTTGGTGAGCCCGAGGAACGCGTCCTGGACGATGCCCTCCGCGTCACCCACCGACCCGGTCATCCCGTAGGCGATGGAGAACAGCAGCGGCCGGTACCCCACCGCATCCGCCACATCGATCGATCCCTGCACGAAACCCTCCCCCGATTCGTTGCGCGCCGTTCCGCAGGCTACCCAACGACACCGGGCTTATCGATCACGAACGGGTCCGTGACCCAGGTCACACCGCCCACCTGTCACAGCGCGCAGGGGTGCCGTGTCTTAGAGGGAGAACAACGAAGAACACACACCGAACGACCCACAACGGCAAAGGAATCCGCCATGACCGCTCGCCTGAACCTCTTCGCCGACCCGGTCGCCGTCAAGGCGTGGAAGCACATCATCGCCGCGAGCAAGGCGCTCGGGGAGTCGACCCTGCCGGCCTCCACCGCCGAACTGGTGATGCTCCGGGCCAGCCAGATCAACGGCTGCGCCGGATGCATCGACATGCACACCAAGGACGCGGCGGCCGCCGGGGAGACCGCGGTACGCCTCCACCTGGTCGCGGCCTGGCGCGAGGCCACCGTGTTCACCGACGCCGAGCGCGCGGCCCTGCTCCTGACCGAGGAGGCCACCCGCATCGCGGACGCGGCCGGGGGCGTCAGCGACGAGGTCTGGGCGAACGCGGCCAAGCACTTCGACGACGCGCAGCTGGCCGCCCTGGTGACCCAGATCGCGGTCATCAACGCCTTCAACCGCGGCAACGTCATGGTCCAGACCCCGGCCGGCGACTACCAGCCCGGCCAACACTGACCCCTCGCGCCGCAAGGCTCCGGCCACCCGGCCGAAGCCGGCGCCCGCCCCCACTCCACTCCACCCCATGAACATCGCGCTGTGGATCGTCACCGGACTACTCGCCGCCGCGTACCTCCTCGGCGGCGCCTTCAAGGCGTTCACCCCGAAGGAGAAGATCGCCGCCAGCGGCGCCGGCGCGAAGTGGGTCGAGGACTTCAGCCCCGGCGCGGTGAAGGCCATCGGAGCCGTGGAGATGCTGGCCGCGACAGCCCTGATCCTCCCGGCGGTCCTGAACACCGCCCCGATCCTGGTCCCCCTGGCCGCACTGGGCCTGGTCCTCCTCATGCTGGGCGCGACCCTCACCCGCTACCGCCGCCACGAGCCCGCGTACATGGCGGTAGACCTGGCCTACGTCCTCCTGGCCGCCTTCGTGGCCTGGGGCCGCCCCGGCCCGGAATCCTTCACCGGCTGACCGCCTACGACCCCACACGGCTCCTCGGCCTCCACGAACGTGTGCTCACCCGCGCGGCGGTCACCGGAACTTGCCGGAATGAGGGGCAACGCCACCGCTTCGTTCTGCCGTGACAGCCGATGGCGGCTCACACAGCGCATACGCTTCACGAGGACGGTCGCAGCGATCGGGCCGACACCGTCTGGCGCTCCCGGCATTGGCCGCGTCCGCACGGCGGGTACCGCCCCGGGTCGGACAGGATGCCCACCGGGTCGCCCTCACGCACCACGTGTTCCAACCTCGCCGGCGCTCTGCGCCGCAAGGCGGAGGCCGGCTGCCGGGTGCGGTTCTTGATCGGGGACCCGAACAGTCCGGTCACGGCAGCCCGGGAAGCCGAGGAGGACGTACCGCTCACGCTGTCCACGCGGATTGCCGTGACGTTGAACGAACCGGTTCTCCGCTCACGTCGAGGAGCTGTGGAGTCGAGGACGCGATATTCGGAAGGTGGGACACGGTGCCCAGGCGTGACTACGAGGACGACCCTCGCGCACCCAAGGCGAAAAGTCTCGTCCCTGCCGCCTCGGCCGTGGTCGTGGATGGTGCCGGACGGGTTCTCCTACAGCGCCGGACCGACAACGGGATGTGGGCGCTGCCCGGCGGGAAGATGGAGCTGGGTGAGTCCCTCGGGGACTGCGCCGTCCGGGAGACGTTCGAGGAGACGGGCGTCACGGTCGAGATCACCGGGATCGTCGGGACGTACACCAACCCAGGCCACGTCTTCTCCTACGACGACGGCGAGGTGCGGCAGGAGTTCTCGATCTGCCTGCTCGCCCGGCCCACCGGGGGAAGCCTGCGCGTGTCGGACGAGTCGTTCGAGGTCGCATGGTTCGCGCCGGAGGCCGTGGACAACCTTCCGATGGTGCCGAGCATCCGCAAGCGCATCGACGACTGGAGGGCGGGGCGGGGCCCCGTCGTCCGTTGAGGCCGTCTCCTCCACCTGCGACTACTCGGGCAGGGGGCGGGCGTCGATGACGTTCTTCATCACGAGGGTGGAGGTCAGGCGCTGGACCCCGGGCAGGCGTGCGAGCTGCTGGTCGTACAGCTCCTGGAACGCGGGCAGGTCGGCGGTCGCGACCCGCAAGAGGTAGTCGGGCTCGCCGAACAGGCGCTGCGCCTGGAGCACGTGCGGGACAGCGGCGACGGCCTCTTCGAAGGCCGTGACGGTGTCGGGGGTCTCCCAGCGCAGGGTGGCGAAGACAAGGGCCTCGAAGTTCAGGCCGACGGCGGCCGGGTCGACCACGGCCCGGTATCCACGGATCGCGCCCTCGCGTTCGAGGTCGCGCAGCCGCCGGTGGCAGGGCGAGACGCTCAGCCGCACGCGAGCGGCCAGCTCGGTGATGGTCAGGCGGCCGTCGAGCTGCAGCTCGGTAAGAATCTTCCGGTCCATGGCGTCCATGGAGAAGATTCTCCCCCACATCGCGCGATCATGGGGTAAATACGCAAACACATTCGGGCATATCCGGCCTAGCGTTCCCTCCAGAGAAAGCGGTGCGAGAGGGAGCGATCGATGGATACGACGACGCTGGCGGCCTTCCTGGCAGTGGACCTGTTGCTGGTGTTCACCCCCGGCGCGGACTGGGCCTACGCGATCTCCGCCGGCCTGCGGGAACGCTCGGTCGTCCCGGCCGTCACGGGGCTGGTCGCCGGGCACGCGGCCTATGCGCTGGTGGCCGTCGCGGGCCTGGCCGTGATCGTGGCGAGCTCACCGGCCGCGCTCACCGTCCTGACGGTGGCGGGCGCCTGCTACCTGCTGTGGCTGGGCTGGGGCGTTCTGCGGCAGCCGGCCGTGCCGGTGGCCGCCGGCGAGAGCGCGGACGCGTCCCGGGTGCGGGTGATGCTGAAGGGCGCCGGGATCAGCGGCCTGAACCCGAAGGCTCTGCTGCTGTACTTCGCGCTGTTCCCGCAGTTCATCGACTCCGCCGACGGCTGGCCGGTCGCCGCTCAGACCGGGCTGCTCAGCACGGTGCACCTGACCGCGTGCGCGGTCGTCTACCTCGCCGTCGGCGTGCTGGCCCGCACGGTCCTGAAAACCAGGCCTTCGGCCGCCCTGGCCGTCACCCGCATCAGCGGCGTCATGATGCTGGCCATCGGCGCCTTCCTGCTGGTGGAAAGCCTGGTGGACTGAGCAGGTCGACGCCCCCTCGGTAGTCGAACTCGAGTGCTAGGGCGGGCTCTTGCCGGGTCGTGGTCGGGCGCGTCCCGGTGGGGCGCGTGGTTTCTTTTGGGGGCGGAGTACCTGGAGAAAGACTTCTATCCAGACCCCTCCAGCCTCCCGCCGGCCGGCTCTCACTCGCACGGGTGAATCGGCCAACTGGGGTGGATTTCGCGGTGGTTGTCTGGCATATGCTCGCCTCGACAACTCAGACATGAGACGGCCCCCGCCGGGACTGCGAATCCCGATCGAGGGCCTGACCAACGAGGAAGTAGACCCTTCCCGCTGGCTACCAATTAGGAAGCAAACTTTCCCTATGGCTTCGGTGCACTTTACCGCGCCCGTGCGCGCGACATACGGCGTTCGGCACGCCAACGTCCGGCTCACCGGGCGGTTCACGGTGGTGAGCAACGACCTCATCCAGCATCCCGACATGTCTGCGGTCGCACGGATCCTGGGGATCTACATCCAGTCGCTGCCGACCGGTACACCCATCGGCATCAAGGACCTGGTCAAGCGGCTTCCGCTCGGGGAGACGTCGATCGCCAACGGGCTGCGGGAACTGGTGGCGTTCGGATACCTGGACCGCTCCTTGGAGAGCCTGCCGGGTGGGCGGATCGTCACCCGTACGGTCTCCTACAACCATCCCCGGGCGGCCGTTGTCGTCGCCGCACGCCGTGGCCACGGTCGCGGCGTCCCTCCGGCGGGGCACTCCTCGGCGCCCCCTCCGCCTCCGGCGCCGCCACCGCCGCCGTCGGAGACCGGGCCTGCTACCGGGCCGGCCGTGCCCCCGGAGCCCGAGCCGGAGGCGGACGCGGAGCCCGAGGCGGAGCCCGAGCCGGAGCCCGAGCCGGAGCCCGAGCCGGAGGCGCCCGTAGAGCCCGAGCCGGAGGCCCCGGCGGAGCCCGCCTCCGGCAGTCGGCTGCCCGTGCCCCTGGAGCGGGACGACCCCGGGCGGCACCGGCTCGCCTGTGAGGTGCTCGCGGAGTTGCGGCGGGTCGATGCGCGGCTCCTGCTCGGGGAGCGGGACGTCCGGTACCTCGCGAGGGGCGTCGAGGCCTGGCTGGAGCGCGGGGGCCGGGGTGGCGGCGCTGGTCGCCGCGTTGTCCGCCCGGCTGCCGGAAGGGCTGCGCAATCCGGCCGGGCTGATCGCCCACCGGCTCACGGCCCAGTTGCCACCGCCGCTGGTGCCGCTGCCCCGCGCGCCCGCCTTCGTACCGCCGGATCCCTTCGTGAACTGCACGAAGTGCGAGCTGGCGTACCGCAGCCCCGACGGGCCCGGGACCTGCAACGGCTGCGGCCCTTAAGGACCGGTTCCGACTGCCTCAAAGGAAAATGGATCTTTGTCCGCTGCCGGTTGTGACAGGGTGCTGGAATGTCCAACCCCATGGCGTACCCGGTGTTCCGCACCACCGACGCGCTACTGGCTCTGCGCGTGGCGCATCAGCTTGTGGCAGTCGGTGACCAGCAGTACGCGGAGGTGTCAGTCGACGTCGAGCTGTGCACCGTCCAGGAAGTGTTGCGGATACGCGAGGCGCTGCCGGATGCCTGGTTCCGGAAAGAGGACGTCGAGGACTGGGCACGGGATCCTTCCGACCCGACGGGTCTGCACGGTGGTATCCACGCGCCCGATCTCTCCCGTGATCCGGACTTCCTCTCCTCGCACCTGCCGCTCTGGGCATCGATGGAGTACCGGCCACTGGGCAGCATCGAAGAGGAGTTCGCTGCCGTGGTGGGCCCCAACATGGGCGAGATCTGGTGGTCCGGCTTGATCTGGCCGGATGCACCGGCCCGTGACGTCCATCGCGAGGCCGACAACGCCCGGGTTTCCTTGCTGTTCAACTGCCGAACGCAAGGCCTCGACGAGCGCTCCGATGACCACACAGTCCTCGTCCATGTGCGCCGCAGGAATCGCGACGGGTCCGAGGAACGGCACGCTGCCTGGCTGGCAGAGCAGACCGGCCAGTCCGTCATTGGCCCACCACAGGAGTAACCCCCGATCGGACCCAGCCGCTCCAGGGCGACCAGGTGAGAGCCTCGCGTCGGACCGGCTCGACGGTCAGCGCTGGAGGTCGATCGTGAAGCGCCTCTCGCCCGGAGCGATCGTGTCGGCGTGGATCGAGCCACGAGCCCGGTCGTACTTGCCGGTGCCGCCCGTGATCGCGTTGTCGAACGAAGGGGGCGGGCCCGGGACGAGGTGGCCGAACACCATCCCCTGCACGGTGAGCTGTCCGCCCGGGAGGGTGTAGGTCACGACGCACGTCTCCGCTCCGCCGTTGTCGACCCGGGTGGTCGTGCAGGTTCCGCCGGTCTCGCCGACCTGGTTGCCGTCCTTTTCGAAGAGGAGCGAGCGGAAGACGGTCCGGTCGCCCTGGGCGGCGGCGCCGCCGGGGTTGACGGGGAAGCGCGACTGCTCCGCGAGCTTGCCGGTGAGTGTGATGACCTTGTCCTTGCCCTTGTCACGGGCGGAATCGTCGTCCGTCGCGATGGCGGACGCTACCGGGGCGCAGGCGAGAAGGGCAGCCAGCGCGGTGGCCGTGCCGAGAAGGGTCGCTCTGATGGGGCGCATCGTGTGGCTCCTGAGGTTGAGGCTCACGGATGGTCAGATGACCCATTCATAGCCTCGGCTCCGCTTCCGTCCGGAGTGTCCCGGCGCGACCCATCAGGAGATCCGACCGATCGGACCAGCCCGGGACCCGAGACGGCCCGCGCACCGGCCCTCGGGCCGCGGAAGGGGAGGGGGCGGCTGAGGACGAGGTTGGTGGTGGTGCTGCCGAACTGGGCCAGGGCGTCGACCGTGTGCTCCAGTTGGGCCATCGAGGTCGCCGCCACCTTCAGGACGTAGCAGTCGTCCCCGGTGGTGCGCAGGCACTCCAGGATCTCCGGGCGCTCAGCGAGGAGCCGGTGGAGCGGCCCGTGGCGGGTTCCGGGGTACTTCAGGCGGACCACGGCCAGTGCCATGTAGCCGGTGCGCTCCAGATCGACCTCCGCGCGGTAGCCGGTGATCACCTCGGCCGCCTCCAGGCGGCGTACCCGCTCCGTCGTCGCCGACGGGCTCAGGTTGACCCGGCGCGCCAGCTCCGTGAAGGCGATCCGGCCGTCCTGCTGGAGCTCGTTCAGGATCGCCCAGTCCGTCGCGTCGAGATTCTCGGTCATCCGGCGACATTACCGGGGGATCCACGGCCGAACCGGCTCTGAACAGGGAGGAATCCCTTCAGGCGGTACGGGTCCGCTGGCTAGGCTCGACGGTGTGAAGATCGGAGTCAACATCCTCAATTTCGGCCCGGGTGCCAGCCCCGGAGCCCTGCGGGACACGGCCCTGACCGTCGAAGGTCTGGGCTTCGACCTGCTGATGCTCTCGGACCACATCGCCGTCACGCCCGATGTCGCCGAACGCTATCCCGCGCCCTTCTACGAGCCCTTCACCACCCTGTCCTGGCTCGCCGGCCTGACGAGCAGGATCCGGCTCGGCACGACCGTGCTCATCGCCCCGTACCGGCACCCGCTGCTCACCGCCCGCATGGCGGCCAATCCCGTTCGAGCAGCGGGGACGGCTGACCGACGACCACCTGCGGGCGGTGCGGACCGCCTGGAAGGACACCGCCGACTACGGGACCCTACGGATCCCCGTCTGGGTCGGCGGCAACAGCGACGCGGGGCTGCGCCGGGCCGTCCTGCTCGGGGACGCGTGGCATCCGCTGCGCCCCACGCTGCCGTGGCTGCGCCGATCGCGGGGCTCCAGCGGCCGGCCGGGGAGGGGACCATCGACCAGATCATGGACGATCTGGAGCAACTGCGGCTGCTGGGCCCCGAGTCCGTCGTACTCGACCACTACGGCGGCGACCCAGACGAGACGCGCCATCCGCAGCGGGGCCGGCAGGCGCTCGCCACGGTGGCCGCACGCCTCGGACTTGCCGAGAAGACCAGAGAAGACAGACAAGACAGAGATAACAGAGAAGACAGCGGAACGGAGTCGTCATGAGTGTCACGACCGGGGACCACGCCCTCCTGCGGCGGGCCATCGCCCTCGCGGCCGAGGCCGGTGAGAGCGGCAACCCGCCGTTCGGATCGCTGCTGGCCGGGCCGGACGGGACGGTGCTGGCGGAGGAGCGCAACACGACCCTCACCGACCGGGACGTCACCGCGCACCCGGAGCTGAAGCTCGCGCGGTGGGCCGCCCGGGAGCTGGACGCGGCCACCGCGGCCCGGACCACGATGTACACCAGCTGCGAGCCGTGCGGGATGTGCGAGCCGGCCATCCGGCAGGCGGGGCTGGGGCGGGTGGTGTTCGCCCTGTCCGGCGAACAGCTCCTGGACATCAGGCCGGGCAGCGGCCGGCCGGCCGTACCGCTGGACGGGCCCGCGCTGCACGCCGAGGTACGGGCCGCGGTGGAGCCGTACTACCGCTGACTACCGCTGACTACCGCTGACCGTCCGCGGTACTGCGCCCGGACTGCCGCCGGCCGTCCGGGCGCAGTACGGACATCACCATCAGCTCCGGGTCCTGGGACAGCAGCCCCGCCTGGAGCGAGCGCAGCGCCCGGCCCGGCTCCACCCCCAGATCCGCGACGACCCGGGCGCGCTGGTCGGCGTAGACGGTCAGTGCCTCGTTGCCGCGGTCCGAGCGGTAGAGCGCGAGCATGAGCATGAGCAGCCACAGGAAGCGTTCCCTCATGGGGTACTTGTGCACCGCGTAGTGCAGGTAGGGCACGGCGTTGCGGTGCCCGCCCAACTCCAGTTCCAGCTCGGCGCGGACCTCCATGTCCGCGAGGAACCGCTCGTGCCGGTAGAGGCGTTCGCGCTCCAGCATGGGCCCGTCGAGACCCTCGGCGAGCGGGCCCGTGGACATCGTGCGCGCCTCTTCGAGCAGCCGGGCCGCCTCGTGGATCTCGCCCGCGCGCACCGCGGCGATACCGGCCGCCGCCAGCTTCTCGTACGTGTAGAGGTCCACCTCGCAGTCGCCCACGTCCAACCGGTAGCCGCCGCCCGACCAGTCCAGGCCGACGCCCAGGGCGCGGAGTCCGGAGACGGACTTCTGGATCAGGTTCTTGGCGTACGCCGGGTACTCGCCGCCCCAGAGCGACTCGATCAGCTGGTCCACGCCGGTCTCCAGGCCCGGCCTGAGCAGCAGCACGGCCAGCAGCGCCTGCTGCTTGGGCGGGCCGAGCTCCAGCACCTGCTCCGCGCGCCGGACCCGGAGCGGGCCCAGCAGCCGGAAGCTCAGCCCCGACGGGCCCTCGCCCCCGCCGCCCTGGCCCCCGCCGCCTTGGAAGCCGCGCTCGCGCAGCAGCACACCCGACATCTTCCCTCCCCCGCGTAGGCCCGTTCGCCCTTCGACTTCGGCCTTCGTACAGACGCTAGGCATTACCGGCCGGTTCTGACGAACGGCGGTCCGCAGGATGGTCAGCGATCGTTCCAGCGGCTCGTGAAAGCCCCTCCGCCATCGTGGTGCGACACCCTCCCCTCCCGCCTCCTGTCGCTCCTTGGAGTCAACGATGAACGGTCCGGTCCGCCCCGAGGTGCGCCCCGCGGAGCGCCCTCCCGCCCTGCGCCGGTGGGGGCGGGTGGCCGCCGCCCGGTCCCGGCTCCTGGTGTGGGCCGGTGTCGCGCTCGCCGTACTGGGCCTCGTGCTGGCCGCCGGCACCATGGAACGGCTGGTCCTGAGCCGCTTCGAGAGTCCCGGCTCCGAGTCGCTGAGAACCAGGGCCGTCCTGGAGGAGGAGTTCGGGACGGGCACGCCCGGCGTGCTGCTGATGGTCACGGCCGCGCGCGGCACCGTGGACGAGGCGGCGGTGGCGGCCGAGGGCCGCGCCCTGGAGCAGGAACTGGCCCGGCAGGACGGGGTGGCCGAGGTCGCCTCGTACTGGTCGCGCGGCAACTCGCCCGCGATGCGCTCCACCGACGGCGGGCAGGCCCTGGTGATCGCCCGGATGTCGGGCACGGTGACCGAGGCCCGGACCCGGCTGGCCGAGATCTCGCCGGCCTTCACCCGGGACGGCGCCCTCGTGTCGGTCCGGGTCGGCGGCGGGGACGAGGTGTTCCGGCAGGCCGCCGAGCAGGCGCGCAAGGACTTCCTGCGCGCCGAGTTGATCGTCTTCCCGCTGGTCCTGCTCCTGCTGTTCGCCGTCTACCGCCGCTTCTCGGCCGCGTTCCTCACCCTCGGCATGGGCCTGTTCTCGGTGGTCACCTCCTTGGCGCTGCTGCGCGGGATCACGTACGCGGCCGACGTCTCGACCTTCGCCGCCAATCTGGCCCTGGTGATGGGCATCGGCCTCGGGGTCGACTACAGCCTCTTCGTCATCAACCGGTTCCGTGAGGAGCTGCTGCCCGGGCGCTCGGCCGCCGAGGCCGTCGAGCACGCGGTCGCCGGCGCGGGCCGCACGGTCGCGTTCAGCGGTCTCACCGTGGTCCTGTCGCTGGCCGCCCTGCTGCTCTTCCCGTTCCCCTTCCTGCGCTCGTTCGCGTACGCCGGTATCGCCACGGTCCTCACCTCGGTGTTCGCGGCCCTGGTGGTCCTGCCCGCCGCGCTGGCCCGGCTGGGCCGGCGGGTCGCCCGCCGGCCCGCGGAAGGCCGCGGTGGCGCCGGGGGTGGCACCGGCGGCGGGTGGTGGCACGGCACGGCCCTGCGCATGATGCGCCGGCCGCTGCTGTACGGGATTCCCGCGCTGGTGCTGCTGCTGGGCCTGGCCTCGCCGACGCTGGGGCTGACCTTCGGCCTGCCGGACGAGCGGGTGCTGCCCGCGCACGTGTCCAGCCGGGTGGTGCAGCAGGAGATCCGCGACGGCTTCGCAGCGGAGGAGATGGACGCGATCCAGGTCCTGCAGCCCGGCTTGCCGGGCGGCGCCGCGAAGGGGGCCGCGAACGGGGCCACGAACGGTGCCGCAAACCGTGCCGAGAGCAGGGCCGCGATCGAGGCCACGGCGCTGGGCCTGTCGCGGATCCCCGCGGTCCACCAGGTCGACGCGCTCACCGGCTCGTACTCCGAGGGCCGGAAGATCGCCGAACCGAACGGCTCCGCCGCCAGGTTCGCGGGCGAGAAGAGCACCTGGTACTCGGTGGTCGCCACGCACCGCGGCCTGGACCGGGACGTCGACCGGGTCCTCTCCGACATCCGCACGACGGCCCCCGGGGCGCAGATCGGCGGCTACCCCGCCGAACTGCGGGACTTCCGGACCGATTTGACCGACCGGCTGCCCCTGGTGTTCGGGCTGATCCTGGTGGCCACCTTCCTCGTCCTGTTCCTGATGACCGGCAGCCTGCTGCTCCCGGCCAAGGCCATCGTCCTCAACGCCCTCAGCATGGGAGTGATGGCCGGGGTCCTCGTCTGGATCTTCCAGGAGGGACACCTGTCCGGGGTGCTGGGCTTCACGCCGAGCGGCTCCATCGAGCCCAGCATCCCCATCCTGATGTTCTGCACCGCCTTCGGACTCTCCATGGACTACGAGGTGTTCATGCTGTCGCGGATCAAGGAGGAGTACGACCGCACCGGCGACAACGTCGCCGCGGTGGCGCTCGGCCTGGAGCGCGGCGGCCCGCTGATCACCTCGGCCGCGGTGATCCTCGCGGCCTCGTTCGCCACGTACGCCTCCTCCGGGATCGTCTTCCTCAAGATGCTGGGTATCGGCATGGTCGCGGTGATCCTCATCGACGCCACGCTGATCAGGGCGGTGCTGGTACCGGTCTCGATGCGGCTGGCCGGCCGGGCCAACTGGTGGGCCCCGGCCCCGCTGCGCGCACTGCACGCCCGGTTCGGCCTCGCCGAGGGCCCGGCTACGGCCGTCCCCCGCGAGGCGCCGCGCCGGCTTGCGCAAGGGTCTCGGCGGTGAGGCCGGGGCCGCCGGGCCGCCGGGGCCGCCGTCCCACCCTCAGCGGGTGCGGAGTTCGCGTTTGAGGACCTTTCCGCTCGCGTTGCGCGGGAGTTCGGAGACGAACTCCACCTCGCGCGGGACCTTGTAGTTGGCCATCTCCCGCCGTGACCACGCGATCAGGTCGTCGGCCGTGAGGACGGCGCCGGGGCGGCGGACCGCGTACGCCTTGCCGACCTCGCCCAGGCGCGGGTCGGGGATGCCGACCACGGCGACGTCGGCGATGTCCGGGTGCAGGCCGAGGAGTTGCTCGATCTCGGCGGGGTAGGCGTTGAAGCCGCCGACGATGAACATGTCCTTGATCCGGTCGGTGATGCGCAGGTTCCCGTCGGTGTCGAGGACGCCGACGTCTCCGGTGCGGAGCCAGCCCTCGGGGGTGATGGCCTCGGCGGTTTCGGCCGGGTCCTCGAAGTAGCCGCGCATGACGTTGTGGCCGCGTACCCACACCTCCCCGGCCCGGCCGGTGGGCTGCGGCCCGCCGTCCTGGTCCACGACCCTGACCTCCGTCCCCGGGATGGCCCGGCCCGAGGTCGAGGCGATGATTTCCGCCGGGTCGCCGCGGCGGCACATGGTGACGATGCCGCTGGCCTCGGAGAGCCCGTACGCGGTGAGTACGGTGCCGATGTGCAGCTCGCCGCGGAGCCGTTCGACGAGCTGGAGCGGGACCACGGCCGCGCCCGTGACGACCAGGCGCAGGGCGGAGAGGTCGTGGTGGTCGCGCTGGGGGTGGTCGAGGAGGGACTGGTGGAGGGTGGGCGGTCCGGGGAGTACGGAGATCCGCTCGGCGGCGATGTTGGCGAGGACGGTGTCGATGTTGAAGACGGGCTGGGGGACCATCGTGGCCCCGCGCATCAGGCAGGCGATGACCCCGGCCTTGTAGCCGAAGGTGTGGAAGAAGGGGTTCACGATCAGGTAGCGGTCGCCCTCGCGCAGTCCGGCGAGCTCGCTCCAGACCTCGTAGCAGCGCAGGGACTGGGCGTGGGTGATGACGGCGCCCTTGGGGCTGCCGGTGGTGCCGGAGGTGAAGATGATGTCCGAGGGGGCGTGGGCGGGGATCGCGTCCGTGCGGGCGCGGACCGCCTCGGCGGATACGGAGTCGCCGCCGGTCAGGAACTCCTTCCAGGTGCGGAAGGAGTCCGGGGCGTCCTCGGACAGGACGACGACCTGTTCGAGGTGGGGCAGGCCGGGCAGCGGGCCGGAGCCCTCGCCCTCGGCGGCGGCCCGGCGCAGGGAGGCGACGTAGGAGGTACCGAGGAAGGTGCCGGTGACGAAGAGGAGCCGGGCGCGGCTGCGCTGGAGGACGTAGGCGGCCTCGGAGCCCTTGAAGCGGGTGTTGAGGGGGACGAGGACGGCTCCGGCGGAGACGGCACCGAGCGCGGAGACGATCCACTCGAGGGTGTTGGGCGCCCACACGGCGACCCGGTCCCCCGGTTCCACCCCGGCGGCCATGCAGGCGGCGGCGGCCCGCTCGACGCGCTCGCCGAGCTGCGCGTAGTCGATCCGGACCCGACCGTCGACGACGGCCTCGCGGTCGGCGTAGCGGGTGGCGGCGTCGCGGACGAGACCGCCGATGCTGCTCCACGCAAGGTCCCCCCGAAGGCCTCCCGCGGGGACGGCCAAGACCGTCGGGTCGGCCGGGGCCGTCGGGTCCCCCGCACCCGTCGGGGCGACCGGGGCCGTCGGCCCGGGCGGGAGCGTCGGCCCGGGCGGGACCGTCGGGTCCACCGCACCCGTCGGGGCGACCGGGGCCGTCGCGGCGGCCGGGCGCACCGAGTCCGTCGGGCGCGCCGAACCTGGCAGGCCCCCCGCTCCCGCCGCGGCGGCGGAGCCGGAGGCGGAGCCCGAGGCAGGCCCCGAGCCAGAGCCGGACCGCGAGGCGGCGCCCGACCCCGAGGCGGAACCGACCCCACCCCCGGGGGCAGACACGGCTCCCGGCTCCCGCCCAGCAGCAGCGCCGGCCACGGACCCGGTACCGGACCCGGCCACGGATGCAGTGGCGGAGGCAGATCCGGACCCAGAGCCGAAGCCCGAGGCGGAGCCCGAGCCATAGCCATAGCCGGACCGCGGGGCCGAACCGGGCCCCGACGCGGAGCCGAGCCCAACCCCGGGGGCAGACACAGCTCCCGGCTCCCGCCCAGCAGCAGCACCGGCCACGGGCCCGGTACCGGACCCGACCACGGATGCCGAGGCCGTGGCGGAGCCCGCGCCCGCGGCAGAGGCGGAGCCGGACCGCGGGGCCGAGCCCGGCCCCGACGCGGAGCCGGAGCCGGAGCCGGAGCCCGTAGCGGAGCCCGGTCCCGGCGCGGAGTCGGCCCCACCCCCGGGGACAGGCACGGCTCCCGGCGCCCGCCCGGCAGTAGCGTCGGTCGCGGTCCAGGGCCGGGGCTCGGGGCCCGAATCGGCGGCGCCGGCCACAGACGCGGCACCGGTGCCGGCGCCGGCCCGCGGGCCCCCTCCCCGCCCCGCTCCCGGCGCCGGAGGCGCCCCCGCCCCCGTCCCCGTCGTGTCGGCGAGCCCGTGTGCGTCCTCGGCCATCGTCCGCCCCTCCCTGCAACACCAGTAGCTGACTATCCGTCAGATTAGCTGTAGCCTTCGCGGCTGTCAGTACTGGTGCACCCCGGAGGTGGCGATGGCGGCAACGCTCAAGGACGCTACGGCGATAGTCGGCATCGGGCAGACCGCCTTTGCCAAACAACTGCCGCAGTCCGAAAAGGAACTGGCCTGCCGGGCCATTCTCGCGGCGCTCGACGACGCGGGGATAGACCCGTCCGAGGTCGACGCCTTCTCCTCCTACACGATGGAGGAGACCGACGAGGTGGAGGTCGCCAAAGCCATCGGCGCCGGCGACGTCACCTTCTTCTCCAAGATCGGCTACGGCGGCGGCGGCTCCTGCGCCACCGTCGGCCACCTGGCCGCCGCCGTCGCCACCGGCCAGGCGAGCGTCGGGGTGGCCTGGCGCTCCCGCAAGCGCGGCTCGGGGCCGCGCCCGTGGAAGAACACGGCCGTCCAGCTCCCCACCCCCGGCCAGTGGACCCGCCCCTTCGGCCTGCTGCGCCCCGCCGACGAGATCGGCATGCTGGCCCGCCGCTACATGCACGAGTACGGCGCCACCCGCGACCACCTCTTCAACGTCGCGATGGCCTGCCGCAACCGGGCCAACGAGAACCCGGCCGCCATGATGTACGAGCGCCCGCTGACCCGCGAGATGTACATGACCGCCCGCATGATCAGCGACCCGCTCTGCCTCTTCGACAACTGCCTGGAGACCGACGGCGCGCTGGCCTGCGTCATCGTGAGCGCCGAGCGCGCCCGTGACTGCCGGCAGAAGCCCGTCTACGTGCACTCCGTCGCCCAGGGCCTGCCCTCCCAGCACCACGGCATGGTCAACTACTGGAACGACGACCCGCTGTCCGGCCCCGCCTGGACCGCCGCCCGACACCTGTGGAAGCAGGCCGACTTCGGGCCCCAGGACGTGGACGTCGCCCAGATCTACGACGCCTTCACCCCCCTCATCCCGCTCTCCCTGGAGGGCTACGGCTTCTGCGGACGCGGCGAAGGCGCCTCCTTCACCGAGGGCGGCGCCCTGGAGATCGGCGGCCGACTCCCGATCAACACCGGCGGCGGCGGCCTCAGCGAGGCCTACGTGCACGGCTTCAACCTGATCAACGAGGGCGTCAAGCAGCTCCGCGGCGTCTCCACCGCCCAGGTGCCCGACGCCGCGACCTGCCTGGTGACCGCGGGCGAGGGCGTCCCGACGTCCGCGATCCTGCTGCGAGCCTGAGGAGCTGAGGAATCCATGACGATGCAGCCCACCACCACGCCCACCACGCCCGCGGCGTCCTCGGCGTCCTCGGCGCCCGCCGACGAGCTCCTCCTCCCCGTACCCGACGGGGACGGGGCCCCCTTCTGGGAGTACGCGGCCCAGGGCGAACTCCGCGTCCAGGCCTGCGCGGCGCCCGACTGCGGGAAACTGCGCTTCCCGCCCCGCCCCTGCTGCCCGCACTGCCGGTCCTTCGACTCCGAATGGCGCCTGATGAGCGGCCGCGGCCGGATCTGGTCGTACGTACAGCCGCACCCGCCGCTGCTGCCCGCGTACGCCGCGCAGGCCCCGTACAACGTGATCCTCGTGGAGCTGGCCGACGCCCCGCAGATCCGCCTCGTCGGGAACCTCGTCACCTCCGCCGACGCCCCGCTGGACTCGATGGACCCGGCGCGGCTGCGCATCGGCGCGCGGGTCCAGGTGGTGTTCACCGAGACGGGCGGGATCGCCGTGCCGCGCTGGGTGCTGGAGAAGTCATGACCGGTCCGGGACTGCGCGTGGAGCGCGACAAGACCACCGGGGTCGCGGTCGTCACCCTGGACCGGGAGCGCAAGCACAACGCGATCGACCTGGCGACGGCCGCCGAACTGGCACGGGTCTGGCGGGAGTTCCGCTACGAGGACGAGGTACGGGCGATCGTGCTGACGGGCGCCGGCCGGGCGGCCTTCTGCACCGGCATCGACCGGGGCGTGGAGGTGCCGCAGCCCTCCTCGCCGTACTCGGTGGACGACCCGCTCGTCGCCATCGGCCCGAAGGCGAACGACCTGTGGAAGCCGGTGGTCGCCGCCGTCAACGGAATGGCCTGCGGCGGGGCGTTCTACCTGCTGGGCGAGTCGGAGTTCATCATCTCCGCCGCGTCCGCGACCTACTTCGACCCGCACACCAGCTACGGGATGGTCAGCGCCTACGAGGCGATCTACATGGCGCAGCGCATGCCCTTCGGCGAGGCCGCCCGGATGTCCCTGATGGGCACGGCGGAACGGCTCTCCGCGCGGCGGGCGTACGAGATCGGCCTGGTCTCGGAGCTGGCCGAGCCCGAGGCGCTGCTCCCGGCGGCCCTGCGGGCGGCCGAGACGCTGGCCGGCTTCCCGACGGAGGCCGTGCAGGGCACCGTACGGTCCCTGTGGGCGGCGAAGCAGGCCGCGCTCCAGCAGGCGCTGGCGCAGGCTCCGGGGCTGATCGCGCTGGGGAACCTGCCGCCCGAACGTCAGGCGGAGCTGTTCGCCGGGCGGCGCGGGGCGGGCCCGGAGCCCCGGATCCGCTGAGGCGACGGGCGGGGGCCGCTTCCGACGGCCCCCGCCGGCGCTACCGGGTCTTCTTCGTGGACCTGGGCTTCGGCGTGCTCGTGGTCTTGCCGCCCGTGCTGCCGCCGGTGGTGGCCCCCGTGGTCCCGGAGGTGGACGTCGACGTCGGGGTGGGCGACGCGGTCGAGAGGGTCTGGATCGTGCCCACCGTGCAGCGCTGGACCTCGCCCGCCTTGGCCGCGCTCGTCATCGGCACGTCGACCCTCCGGCTCTCGCCCGCCTTGAGCGTAAGGTCCACGGAGCCGGAGTCGACCCGGCCGGACGCGCCCTCGAAGACCAGCGGGACGCGGAAAGCGTGCCCGGCCGCCGAGTCGGAGGTGACCTCGACGGTGGCCTTCGCCCCGGACGGCCCGACGCAGTTGATGACCACGGCGTGCGCGAGCGGCCGGGACGGCGTGGCCGTGGCCGTGGAGCCGCTCCCGCTCCCGCTGCCGCCCGTACTGCCGTGGCTCTTCGTCTTCGACTTCGACTTGCTCTTGGAGCTGGAGCACCCGCCCCCGCTGCCGTCGCTCTTGCTCTTGCTCTTGCCGCCGCTGCCGCTGCCGCCCGTCGACGAGAACCCCGTCAGCGCGAGCACCACGCCCACCAGCACCGCCGTGACCTTGACCCGACGCCCCGTGACCACCATGACCGCTCCCTCTCCCCGTAGAACAACGCGCGGCACGCTATCAGGGGGGTCCGGTCGGCGGTCAGGCGGTCAGGCGGTCAGTCCCGGTGTTCCCCTACGGGCTACTTCACGGTGACCGTGCCGGTCAGGACGCGGTGGTCCGAGCAGGCGGCCAAACCGGTGCACGCCGTGGAGATCGCCAGCGAGTCCGCACTGTACGAGCCCGGCGTCGCAAGGGTGGTCTCACGCACGAAGACCAAGTCGACCTTGCTGTTGGTTCCGCACGGGTTGGAGCCCTCGACCCCGTCGGTCGTCGCCTCTCCGTGCCCCAGGCAGTGGGTGCTGTCCGCGTCGTCCAGTTCACGGTAGGCACCGGCGTTGCCGGTGTTGTAGGCCGTGTCGACGTTCGCCGAGTAGTAACTGTTCAGCTTCGCGTGGTGCGGCTGAGTGTTGAAGTCGCCCGCGACGATCGGCGTGCCGTAGGTGTCCAGCTTGGCGAGGACGGTTTGCAACTGAAGGCTCTTGTGGGTCAGCTCCGTGGTGATGTGCGTGGTGCAGAACACCGTGTCCGATCCGTCGGTCAGAGGCGCGCACAGCAGGGTCCGGGCTGCGGGCGAACCGACCGGCTCGGGCAGGAGGGTGCGCTCAGCAGTACCGAGCGGCTTCTTGCTGAACATGGCGTTGCCGAAGGCGTGGCCGCCGCAGATCGAGGTACCGGCCGGGCGACTTGCCGCGAACCGGGCGAAGCTGTCGTTGCCCTCGACGGGCCAGTTCCTGTTCCGCAACTGCTTGATGATCTCGGCGTACTGGTTCTCACACAGCTCGTTGAAGGCGGCGAAGTCCGCCCCCCGATTGATGATCGAATCAACGGCCTGCTCCACCATCGTGATGGCGGCCGGGTCCGTCGCGACGGCCACGCCATCGTTGATCTCGTGCCCTGACACGTTCCACTGCCAGACGTTGTACGTCTTCGGTGTCGTCGTGGTGTCCGTCGTGGTGGCCTGGGCGGCACCGACCGGCGCCAGCAAGACACTTGCCACGCTCAGCACGAAGCCCCGAAATATCGCTTTTCTCATTCTTGGAGTCCCCCCTCATATGCCGCGAGGTGCCCTGTTCGGGCACCTGAGACAACGGCTCAGTGATCTTAGCCATCGGTCTCCGGACGGCCTGCCACGGGCAGGCGTGCAGGCGGGCAGGCGGGCAGGCAGTCCCGGCGTTTCCCTACGGGCTACTTCACGGTGACCGTACCGGTCAGGTGCGGTGGTCCGAGCAGGCTGCCACACCGGTGCACGCCGTGGAGATCGGCAGCGCGTCCGCACTGTACGAGGCCGGCCCCGAACGGTCTGCCGCACCGCGGGTCATGGTCGGGCCCCGCGTGCGGGGACCGGAGGGCGGGCGTAGCGTCGGGATCGAGATCCAGACCCACTCCCCCGGAGGGCCGGGCATGATCCGCAACGTACTCGGCTCGCTCCTGGGTCTGATCGGAGCGACGGCCGCCGTCTGGAGCCCCTTCCGTGCCTGGTACGACGGCCGTCACGGACGCGACTACCGCATCCAGGAGCTCTTCACCGCCGCCGGAATCACCGACACCAAGGCCGCCCTGCTGGGCTCGCTCCTGCTGCCCCTCCTCTTCGCCGCCCTGCTCGCGCTGGTCGCGATCGTGCTGCGCTCCCGGCTGCTCATGGCCTTCTCCGGGGTCGTCGTCCTCGGCTTCGCCGTGCTCTGGATGGTCCGCCAGGGCCAGGCCGCGGGCAGCCTCTCGGTCGGCGGCGAGGGCACGGGGCTGGGCGACGGCCTCGCCAACGCCTTCGGCGCCGGCGCGCTGCTCATCCTCGCGGCGGCCGTGATGAGCGGCCGCCCCCGCCGCCGCGACCGGACCGCGCCGGAGCCGGAGCCGGCCCCGGCCTCGGCACCGGCCCCGGTCGAGGACCCGACTCACCCTCCGGCCCCGACCGCCTGGCCGGCCCCGCCGCAGGACCACTCCTAGCGCGTGCCGCCCCGGGGGACGCGGGTCGGCGACCGCAGCACGAGGGCGACAACGAGGGCGACGGCGGAGCACACCGCCAGGGCGAGGAAGCCGTTGCCGACGCCCGCGGTGGTCGCGGCCGCGACCGGATCCCCGCCTTCGAGGCCGCTGTCCACCGAGGTCATGAGGATGGTGCCGATGACGGCGATGCCGAGGGCGGCGCCGGTCTCGTTGAAGGTGTTCAGCAGACCGGATCCGACGCCCGACTCCGCCGGCTCGACGTGCGCCGTGCCGATGCCGAACAGCGGCACGAAGCAGGCCGGCAGACCTGCGCCGATGACGGCCAGCGCGGCGACGGTCAGTGCGACGCTGTCGGTGGCAGTTGCCAGGACGCCCGTACCGACGAGCTGAAGCGCGGCCCCGGCCACGTACAGGCCGCCCAGGCCCAGCGCGCCCGCCAGCGCCGGCGCGACCATCGCGACGGCGAGGGCGGCCAGGCCCATGGGGAGCAGTGCGAGGCCGGTGGCGAAGGCGCTCATTTCGTGGACCCGCTGGAAGTACAGGCTGGCCAGGAAAGAGCTGCTGATCATGACGGCGGCCACCAGGAGGAGGCCGACGCTCGACAGCCAGTAGGTGGGCTTGCGCAGCAGGTGCAGCGGAAGAAGCGGGTCGGCCCGGCCGATCTCCATGAAGGTCACCGCCGCGAGCAGGACCACGGCGCCGGCGATGCTGATCCAGGCCGTCGGGTCGCCGAATCCCTCGTGCAGCCGGATCAGGCCGAGGGACAGGGCGGCGAGTCCGGCGGTGGACACGACGGCCGACGGCAGCCGCAGCGTACGGCCGCTGTTCGTACGGAGGGCGGGCATGGCGCGCAGGGCTCCGACGAGGGCGGCGATGCTGACCGGGATGTTGATCAGGAAGGCCCAGCGCCAGCTGATCGCCGTGACGATCAGACCGCCGAGCACCACGCCGATGGTCGCGCCGATCACGCCGAGGCCGCTCCAGGCGGTCAGGGCGATCTTGCGCTGCTCCTCGTCCTGGTAGACCGCGAGGATGATGGACAGGGCGGCCGCGGAGAGCAGGGCGGCCCCGGCGCCCTGGAGGGCGCGCCCCGCGACGAGCAGCTCCTGGTTGCCGGCGATGCCGCAAAGCACGGAGGCGACCGCGAAGGCCGAGAGGCCGGTGACGAAGGTGCGCCGCCGGCCGAGGACGTCGGAGACGCGGCCGCCGAAGAGCAGCAGACTGCCGAGCATCAGGACGTACGCGCTGACGGTCCACTGCAAGGCGGTCTCGTCGGCGGGCAGTCGGGCCCCGATCGAGGGCAGGGCCACGTTCACGACCGTCGAGTCCAGCATGACCATCAACTGGGCGACACCGACCACCACCAGGGTGGTCCAGGGGGCCTTGCCGAGGGCCCGGGCGGGTGCTTCTTCCGCATCCTGCCCGGCTGTCCGGGGTGCCAGTGCCTGCTCGGTCACCGTGTCTCCATTCGTCCGCGGGTCGATCGATTCATAATTCATGCATGCACATGGATCGATCCGCACAGTACATTCATGCGCGTGCATCGACAAGGAGGGGTCGCAAACCTACGATGAGGGCGTGACAGAAACAGCTCTGACCGATCGATGGGTGTCCGTGACCCGCGCCTGCGCGCAGATCAATCAGGCCGCCGAGCGCGTACTGGCCGAGCAGCACGGCCTCTGCGCCAGCGCCTTCGAGATCATGGACGTGATGATGCGCGCGGACGGCTGGATCCGCGCCGGCGAACTCAGCTCCCGCGCCTCCAGGAGCCAGCCGCAGGTCTCACGCCTGCTGGCCCAGATGATCACTGCCGGCTACGCCGAGCGGAGGCCGTGCGCCAACGACCGGAGGGGCTTCGACGCCCGGCTCACACCGGCCGGCCGGGAGCTCTTCTCGCGGTCCGCCGCCACCATGGAAACGGTTCTGCGCGAGCTGGCCGACAGCAGTGCGGAGTTGCGCGACCTCATGGGCCGGTCCGCCACCCACCGGGCGACCCCGGCCCCCTGACGGACGTGACAGCCGCCCCCGGACGTGACGGCGGCCCGTCCCGCAGACATGACGGCGGCCCCGTCCCCCTGAGGGGGCGGGGCCGGCCAGCCGTTGCGGGCGGGGTGGGCTCAGGCCTCGACGACGCCGGACGCGGCGATCTCGATCTTGCCCTTCGTGGAGCCCGAGGCGGTGCCGAGCTTCTCGATGCGGTCCACGATCTCCGTGCCCTCGACGACCTCGCCGAAGACGACGTGCTTGCCGTCGAGCCAGGTGGTGACGACGGTGGTGATGAAGAACTGCGAGCCGTTGGTGTTGCGGCCGGCGTTCGCCATCGACAGCAGGTACGGCCGGTCGTGCTTCAGGTTGAAGTTCTCGTCGGCGAACTTCTCGCCGTAGATGCTCTTGCCGCCCGTGCCGTTGTGGTTGGTGAAGTCACCGCCCTGCAGCATGAACTGCGGGATGACGCGGTGGAAGCCGGAGCCGGCGTAGCCGAAGCCGTTCTGGCCCGTGCACAGCTCGCGGAAGTTCTGGGCGGTCTTCGGGACTACCTCGTCGAAGAGGTTGAAGACGATGCGACCGGCGTCCTCGCCGTCGATCTTGATGTCGAAGAATACGTTGCTCATGGGGTCCATCCTGTCATCTGGATAACCGGAACCCGCCCAGGGCTTCACATCGGGGAGGAATCTCGTGGCCGCGCACCGCTTCGGCTGCGGCTGGATCGTCCTGAGGCAGATGCAGGGATCTGCGGGTGACGGTTCTCCGACGTGTGGGGTGATCGGTCGCTCGTTCAGGTGAGGTACTGCCGTTCAGGGGAACGGTGTGGGCGGCGGATCCACGTTGCGTGGTGACGACATTTGGGACTACGGAGGACGCCGGGTATGCCCGGTTCACCTTCCGGCTTCCTGTGTCGTCGACTGCGCTCGCCGCACTCGTTGCGGAGTGGGACCGGTGCCGGTGGGTCTGGAACGAGTGCGTGGCCAAATCGAAGCAGATCCACGCCTTCAACCGGACCCGCCCGGTGGGCGAGGACAAGCGGACCTGCGGTCCGGCGCAGCTCGACCGGATGCTGACCGAGGCCCGCCCTAGCACTCCGTGGTTGCGGGAGGGTGCGAGTGTTCCGCAGCCGCAGCTGATCCGGGATTTCGGGAAGTCGCGGGCTAAGGCGCAGAAGGACATCAAGGATCGGCTGCCGATGCGGCAACGGGCCGGCCTGCCCGGGTGGAAGAAGAAGCGCGAGACGGATCCGAGCCTCGACTACACCAAGCGCGGCTTCCGGCTCCAAGACGGACGCCTTCGTCTGGCGGGCGGGATCGTCCTGACGGTGGCGTGGTCGCGCGATCTCCCTGCTGACCCGTCATCGGTGCGCGTCTACCGGGATCGTGTCGGCCACTGGTACGGCTCGTTCGTCGTCCTTGCACGGACCGAAGCCCCTGCCCTCTACCGGCGCGGTCATCGGTATCGACTGGGGTGTGGCCGAGACGGCGACGACCACCAGCGACTCCCATGACCTGCCGCACCCGGAGCACGGCGAGAAGGCCGCCGTGAGGCTTGCCCGGTATCAGCGGATGATGACCCGCCGCCGTGCCCCGAAGGGGAAACAGCAGTCGAAGGGCTGCCGGGAGGCGCAGAGGCGGGCGGCGAAGCTGCACAAGAAGGTCGTCCGGCAGCGGCAGGACACCGCCCGCAAGTGGGCCAAGCGTGTCGTCCGCGATCACGACGCTCTGGCCGTCGAGGACTTCCGCCCCAAATTCCTCGCGAAATCCAGCATGGCGAGGAAGGCCGCCGACGCCGCCATCGGCGTCACGAAGACGGCCCTGGTCGAGATGGGCCGTAAGCACGGCCGGGTCGTGCAGATGGTGCACCCCGCGCACACCACGATGGACTGCGCGCAGTGCGGAGCGAGAGCCAAGCACGCACTGCCGCTGGGAGTACGCACTTACACCTGCACCGCGTGCGGAGCCGTGTCCCCACGGGACAAGAACTCCGCACGCGTGATGCTCATCCGGGCAGGTCTGAACCCGGCCGGCGTCGAGAGTGGAAGACCTGACGAACCGCCGGTTCGCCGGGCAGCTTGAGCCGAAAATCCCCACGCTCCGAAGGAGAGGAATCCCTTAAGGCAGGGGGCAGTCAATTCCGGTGCGGTGCGCGCCCCCGCGGGGGTCGCGACGCGACCCCCGGGCGGCTCAGCCGCAGCTCACCGCCGCCCCGCGCCGGGTCAGCCGGCCGTACGGGTCCCCGTGCCCTTGGCGGCGTCCAGCGCGTAGACGCAGCGGTCCTTGCTGCACGCGTAGACCACGCCCGCCTCGGCCACCGGGGCTCCGGTGATCTCCCCGCCGGTGGCCAGCTTCCAGCGGAGCTGGCCGCCCGCCGCGTCGAGGGTGTACAGGCAGTGGTCGGCCGATCCGAAGTGGACGCGGCCGTCCGCGACCGCCGGGGAACCGGTGATCTCGCCGCCCGCCGCGAAGCGCCACTTCGGGGTGCCGGTGACCGCGTCCAGCGTGTACACGGCGCTGCCCGCGGCCAGGTGGACGTTGCCCGCGGCGACCAGGACCGGGTCGGCGGACTGCCGCGGCTCGGTGGCGATGCGCCAGCGGTCCTTGCCGGTGGCCGCGTCCAGGGCGTAGACGGTGCCCAGGTAGTCGGCGAGGTAGACGCCGCCGCCCGTGACGGCCGCGCCGGGGGCGAAGGCCGGGGGCGCGAGGAACACGGCGGGGGCCTCGAAGTGCCAGCGGACCCGGCCCGAGGCCCGGTCGATGGAGATCACCCGGGTGCCGGCGGCCACGTAGACGTTGCCGTCGGGGGCGGGCGTGACCCGTACGGGCACGTTCCCGCAGGAGGCGGCGTCGCCGACCGGGTAGGACCAGGACTCGCGGCCGGAGCGGGCGTCCAGGGCGCGCAGCCGGGCGTCCTGCCACACGTAGACCGTGCCGTCGTGCAGGACCGGGGCCGCCTCTGCGGTCTCGAACTCGCTCTGCGCCCCGGTCAGCTCCCACAGCTTGTGCCCGCTGGACGACTCCCAGGCCTGTACGCCGCCTCCGCGCGTGGCGGTGACGACGGTGCCCCGGTCGGCGCGCAGGGCGTACACCCAGGCATCGGCGGACAGCCGCCAGCGCTCGGCGCCGTCGGTGGCGTCGAGGGCGTAGAGGGAGGGGCCGTCGGAGGCGTGGATGCGCCCGTCGGAGACGGCCATGGACCAGGCGACGTCGCGGGTCTTGAACTGGCGGCGGCCGCTGGCCACGTCCAGGGCGTGCACCTCGAAGGAGGTGACGTAGAGCAGGTCGCCGGCGACGGTCGGGGTGCCCCAGACCTCGTTCGACATCCGGAACCGCCAGGGCCGCCAGCGGCCGCTGTCGGGGGCCGGCCCGGGGCTCGGTACGACGACGGAGGGCGCGGGGCCCGCCACCGGGGTGCCGGCGGGCGGCCGGATCCAGCCGGTCGCGGAGTCCGCGGCGGCGGCGTGGGCGGCCGGCGCCGAGGCGGAGGCCTGCGGGCCGGGCCCGATCGGCACCGGGGAGCCGCCGAGCCGTACGGGCTCGCCCGAGGGCGCCATCGGGGGGCGCTCGGGGCGCTGCGGGACGGCCTGGCCGGTCCGCGGATCGGTCCACGGGTCGGCTCCGCCGCGCTGGCGGCGGTGCGTGGCGGGACCGGACGCGGGCCCGGACGCGCGACCGGACCCGGGCCCGGGACCGACGCTCTCGATGGGTGCGGAGACACCCGCCCGGGGAAGCGCCGGCTTCGGCACGGCGGCCGCCGCGGCCGCGGCCGCGGCGTTGCGGTGGCCGGCCCGCCGGGCCTCGATCATCGCGACGGCCCGCTCGGGCAGCCACGCGGAGGCGGTACCGCTCTCGTCGCCGCCCTCGAAGAGGTGCGGGGCGAGCTGCGCCTGCAGGTCGGCCGGGGTCGGCCGCTGCGTGGCGTCCATCTGCATGCAGGAGTCGATCAGCGGGCGGAGCTCGTCGGGGAGCCCCTCCAGGTTGGGGCCCTCGCGCAGCAGCATGAAGACCGTCTCCACCGGGTTCGCCCCGTGGTACGGCGGGTGCCCGGTGGCGGCGAAGACCAGCGTGGAGCCGAGCGAGAAGACGTCGCTGGCGCCCTTGACGCTGCGCGAGTCCTTGGCCTGCTCCGGCGACATGTAGGCGGGGGTGCCGACGGCGACGTTCGTCATGGTCAGGCGGGTGTTGGAGACCCCGCTGGCGATGCCGAAGTCGATCACGCGCGGGCCGTCCTCGACAACGAGCACGTTGGAGGGCTTCAGGTCGCGGTGGACCAGGCCCGCCCCGTGGATGGACTGCAGCGCCTCGGCGATGCCGGCGGCGAGCCACCGTACGGCCTGGGCGGGCATCGGCCCGCACTCGTGGACGATCTCCTCCAGGGAGGGCGCCGGTACGTACGCGGTGGCCAGCCACGGCACGGCCGCGCGCGGGTCGGCGTCGACGACGGCCGCGGTGTAGAAACCGGAGACGGCGCGGGCCGCCTCCACTTCACGGGTGAAGCGGACGCGGAACAGCTGGTCCTCGGCGAGCTCGGTGCGCACCGTCTTGATCGCCACCCGGCGTCCGGACGCCGACCGGGCGAGATAGACCAGCCCCATGCCGCCGGCGCCGAGCCGTCCCAGCACCTCGAAGGGGCCGATCCGTCTCGGGTCGTGCTGCGTCAGCTGCTCCACCACTCGCCTCCACACCCATCCCCGTACGGGCGCCCTCACGGGCCCCGCTCTTCCAGCCGTCGCCGGCGGCATCGCCGTCATCGCTGTCACGTCACCGTATTGCGCGCGATCCGCCGCGGGGCCCTGCCCCGTGCAGCGTCTCACCCCCGGGGGACGCCCGGGTCGCGCACCCCCGATTCTGTCAGGCCCGCGCCCGGTCCGGCCCCGGTCCGGCCCCGGCACGGCGGGTGATGCCGGACGGGCCGCGGGAAGGCCCGTGGCGTGGCAGACGAGGAGTTCGGCGACGGGCCCTAGCCGCCCGTCCTCGTCCGCGGCTCCGAGAGCAGCCCGAAGACCGCACCCTGGTTGTCCGCGACCACCGCGATGCGCCCGTACGGGGTGTCGAAGGGGTCGGCGGTGACCCGGCCGCCGAGGCGCTGCACCATCGCCACGGACTGGTCGCAGTCGGGGACGGCGAAGTACGCGAGGAAGTGCGCGGGCATGATCTCCGGGAAGGCGTCGGTGATGAGGCTGCGCCCCAGGACCGCGGTCTCCGAGCCGGGCGCCTTGCCGGGCGGGGACCAGACGCGGTACTCGATGCCCGACTCGGCGTCATTCTGGTCCTCGGGGACGTAGCCGAAGACCTTGGCGTAGAAGACGTCCACGGCGTCGCGGGCCCGGGTGTACACCTCGGACCAGCAGTACGTGTAGGGCTCCTGCTGGGCGTCGAAGCCGTGGTGGGTGCCGGGCTGCCACAGCCCGAAGACGGCCCCGCCGGGGTCGGCGGCCATCGCGGCGGTCCCGTAGGGGCCGACCGGCATCGGGTCCATCACCATCTGGCCGCCGGCGGCGCGGATGCGCTGGGCGCAGGCGTACGCGTCGGTGGTGTAGAGGTAGATCCCCCAGACGGTCGGCATCCGGCCGTCGGGCTTGGGGGCGAGGGCGGCGACGTTGCGGCCGCGGCTGTAGGCCTGGGTGTAGTGGCCGTACTCGGCTCCCGCGCTGTCGGCGAAGGTCCACCCGAAGAGCTCACCGTAGAAGCGCTTGCCGGCTTCCACGTCCGGCAGGGAGGCGTCGACCCAGCAGGGTGTGCCTTCCGCGAATGCGGCCATGAGCCCGGTTCCTTCCGTTGTGCGGGGGTGTGCAAGGGTGTGCACCCTCCGCGCACGTTCCGCCTCGCTCGCCCAGCCATGTCCTCCGGATCATGATGTGCCCGAAAACTTGTCCACAGCCTGTTGATAAGACTATTCGGGGGATAGGGCCCGAACCCGGACGGCGCGCCCGGGACGCCCGCCCGGCCGGAATCGGTCGCGGTGAGGGGTCGGGACGGGCTTACGCCCAGGCCAGGCGTCCCGTAACCCCATTTGCAGGCGGCCGAATAGCGCGCCGATCACCCCTCGGTAAGCTGACGGCATGACAGGACAAGTACGCACCGTCGACGGCCGCGTTGCCGGCCGGCGCGGTCAGGCGACGAGGCAGAAGCTGCTCGACTGCCTCAGCGAGATGCTCAGCTCCTCGCCGTACCGCGACGTCAAAGTGATCGACGTCGCCCGCAAGGCCGGTACCTCCCCCGCGACCTTCTACCAGTACTTCCCGGACGTCGAAGGCGCCGTCCTGGAGATCGCGGAGCGCATGGCCAGCGAGGGTGCGCAACTGACCTCGCTGGTCGAGGGGCGCGCGTGGGTCGGCAAGGCGGGCTGGGCGGCGGCCGAGGAACTCGTGGACGGCTTCCTGGAGTTCTGGCGTCGCAACGACGCGATCCTGCGGGTCGTCGACCTCGGCGCGGCCGAGGGCGACAAGCGGTTCTACAAGATCCGCATGAAGATCCTCAACTCCGTCACCAACTCCCTCACGGAGTCGATGAAGGAGCTGCAGGCCAAGGGCAAGGTCGACAAGGACGTGAGCCCGGCGGCGATGGCCGGTTCGCTGGTGGCCATGCTCGCGGCGGTCGCCTCGCACCAGAAGGGCTTCCAGACCTGGGGCGTCAAGCAGGCGGAACTCAAGCCGAACCTGGCGCTCCTGGTCCACCTGGGCATCACGGGCAAGAAGCCCACGAAGTGAGCGGCGGACCCCACCGGGTCCGCCGCGCCTTCGGCGGCCGCTCGCGCCGCCATCCCTGCTCCCGCCCCTGCCCCCACCCCCGCAATCCGCCCTGCCCCTAAGGGACTTCCGCCGCGATCAGCGACGCTCCAGGCGGAACAACCGGATCTCGCGCTCGATGCGCGCCTGGTACGTCGCGTACGGCGGCCAGAACTTCAGCACCGCCTGCCACGCCGCCGCGCGTTCCTCACCCGCCAGCAGGCGGGCGCGTACGGCGATGTCCTGACCCTTCCAACTCACGTCCGCGTCAGGGTTCTTGAGAAGGTTCCCGGTCCATGCCGGGTGTCCGGGGCGGCCGAAGTTCGATCCGATCAGCACCCAGCTCACCCCGTCCTGCTCCGGCATGCACGCGAGCGGGGTGGTGCGCGGCTCGCCGGTCTTGGCTCCCTTGGCGGTGAGGATCACGCCGGGGAGCATCTGGGCGCTGAGGATGACCTTGCCGCGGGTCAGCTTGTGCACCGCCTTGTCCATGGCGGGGATGAAGTGCGGTGCGATCTTGGCGAACAGCATGGTCGAGGAGACCTTCTGCATCAGCTTGACTCCGGGCGCCATCAGACGGCCACCTTCTCGTTGCGTGGGGCGGGGGCGGGTGCTTGCGCGGGGGCGGGCGCTTGCGCGGGCGCGGTGGCCGCGGGTGCGAACAGTCCGGCGGCGTCAGCGGCGTGGGCGCGCAGCCGGTGGACCGGGCCGAAGAGCAGTTCGTCGGCGGCCGCCCGCTTGAAGTAGAGGTGCGCGTCGTGCTCCCAGGTGAAGCCGATGCCGCCGTGCAGCTGGATGGCCTCGCCGGCGGTGGTCCGCAGCGCTTCCAGGGCCTGGGCCAGGGCGAGCCCGCCCTGTTCCGGGTCCCAGGCGGCGTAGTAGGCGGCGGAGCGGGCCGCCTGGACCTGTACGTAGAGGTCGGCGAGGCGGTGTTTGACCGCCTGGAACGAGCCGATGGCCCGGCCGAACTGCTCGCGCTGCTGTACGTACTCCACGGTGCGGGCGAGCGCCTGCCCGGCCGCGCCGACCGCCTCGGCGGCCAGGACGGCGGCGGCGCCGCGTCCGGTGGCGGCGAGGGCTCCGGCCACGTCGGCGTCCTCGCCTCCCAGCAACTCGGCTTCGACATCCCGGAGTTGGATGCGCCCCTGCGGGCGGGTCTCGTCCAGGGTGGTCTGCCGTGTCCGTACGAGGCCGGGCGCGTCTTCCCGTACGAGGAACAGCAGGGTGCGGCTGCGGGCGAACCCTCCCGTGTGCGCGGCGACCAGCAGCAGCGAGGCGCTGTGCCCGTCGAGCACCTGGGCGACCTCCCCGTACAGCCGCCAGCCGCCGTCCACGGCGCGGGCCTGCACTCCGCCGGCCCGGCCGCCGCCGGCCCATTCGCCCGGGGCGTTGTCCCCGGTCAGCGCGAGGGCGGTGCCCAGGGCGGGGCCGGGTACGGCGAGCGCGGCGGTGAGCCCGCCCGCCGCGAGCGGCGGGAGCAGGGTGGAGCGCTGGGCGCCGGTCCCCAGGGCGGTGACCAGCGGTACGGCGAGCACGGCGGTGGCCAGCAGTGGCGAGGGCAGCAGCACCCGCCCGGTCTCCTCGCAGGCCAGGGCCAGGTCGCCGGGGGCGCAGCCGACGCCTCCGTACTCCTCGGCCACGGCGATGCCCGGCAGTCCGAGCTGCCGGGCGAGCTGCTGCCACAGCTCGCGGTCGTGTCCGGCGGCGGTGCGGACGGCGGCCTTGACCTCGTCCGGGCCGCAGCGTTTGCCCAGGATCTCGCGCAGGGTACGTCGTATCTCGTCCTGCTCCGCGGTGAAGGCGGCATCCATCGTCGGGCTCCTCCCCGTATCTGACGGGCCGTCATGTTAGGGCGAGCGGCGCCATAAGCACAGGGGGCGGGGACTTCTACTACCGCATGCCGAAGAGGCTTTCCTGGACTCCCCCGCCCCGCACAGGGCCTTCGTGCGGCGGGGAGGAACCGCGGGGCGCACGGGGACCTCCGTCGAGGAACTCGTCGAGCAGCGCATCCCGCAGGGCGACCAGGGTGTCGATCTCCTCCGCGGCGGTGCGCGCCCGCTGGTGGAGCCGCCCGGCCACATCGGCGAATCGCGCGCGGACGTGGAACGGAGCCCAGGGGATGGCAGCGGCCGCGAAGGCGCGGTGACTGATCTCGCGGCCGCTCGCGCCGTGCGCCGTCGATGCCAGGTCGACAGCATGGCAGCGGATTGCGTGCAGCAGCCAGTACCGGTCCTCCTCGGATTCCGGCTCCAGGACGAGCACTCCCCTGCCGGGAGCGACGGGGACGTCGTTCACCACCACACGCACGCCGCCCTCGCGGACTGCCACGAGTAGCGAACCAGTCGGGCAGAGCGGAGCGTCGTCGGCAGCCTGCTCGGTGCCGGAAGCAGCGAGGTGCGCCAGTACGCTCTGCAGGACGTCCGCGGGCGCGACTACGGGCACAGACACGCCTGTCGGCCCTGCTTGATGCGACTGCGCACCCTCCGGGTGCGGCCGCATGCGCGATCCCCCGCTCATCCGCACGAGCTCACCGAACGGCACCATCGGCAGCCGCCCTCCGGCCGCCTCCGCCCGGAACCGGGCGTCCGCAACCGCAGGCGCCGTACGCATGATGTCGGCGTCGACCTGCTGCTTCTTCTCCATCACCGCCATCAGGTGGAGGAATTTCGCCGCCTCCCCGAGCGGCGGCATCGGTACCGGCAGCTCGCGCAGCGCGGCCAGGCTGAGCGTGAGCTGCAAGGTGGTGGCCTTCGCCCGGCTCTGGCACCACTGGCGCGCATAGGAAGAGTTGAGCCATGCCACGAGCCACTCGGGGTCCACGGGACCAGCCGGGGCGAGGCTGACACGCCCGACCGTCCGGGAGGTGTTCCAGCCCTCCACCTCCCGGGTGACGAGGGCGGCTTCGCCCACCCTGCCGACTATCACGACCAAAACGTCGCCCACGCCGATCCGGCCGTGCGGGTTGTCGCGGTCCACCTGATGACTGACGCGCCTGACGTGGTCCGGATCCACCCGTCCTCCCTGGATGTCCGCGGCGCGGATCATGCCCACGCCGTGGTCCGTGTGCGGGCCGGGTCGGGTGATCCCGTACCCGATGGCCGATGCAAGGGTGCCGAGTGGCACCACTGCCCAGCCACGGGGGAGCGTCCGAAGCCGCTCTTCTACGCGCCCTGTGCTCACCGGTTGTCCAGCAGGTCTCGGAGCTCGCGCTCCAGGCGGCGCGACTCCGTGAAGTGACGTTCCAGTGCGGCGGTCAGCTCCTCCAGCCGCTGATGGACGCCGGACTCCGCCTCGCCATCGGTCCGTGCGGTTACGTGCCGGGACGGCAGTACGTCGAAGTCCTGAGCGGCGATCTCCTCGGCCGAAGCCGAGCGGGACCATCCGGGCGAGTCCTCGTACCGAGAGACGCCGTACTCCCCACACCACGATGCATAGGTTTCCACGATGCGCTCGACGGCCGCCTCCGGGAGGATGCGCTGCCGCTTGCCCACAGTGACTGCGGTCTCGCGCGCGTCGACGAGGAGCACCTTGCCTCGTTGGTGCTCGGGCCGGGCGCCTCCCGCACCGGAAAGGATCCACAGGCATACCGGGTTGCGCACGTGCGGGATGAGGCCGGCGGGGAGTTCGACGACCGCAGCCAGGAGATCCGACTCGACCAGACGCGCCCTGATGTGCCGTTCGGCACCCCGTGTACCGGTTGCCGCACCGGTGGGCAGGAGGATCCCGGCCCTCCCTCCGGGCGACAGCTTGTTCACACAGTGCTGGACCCAGGCGAAATTGGCGTTCCCCTCGGGTGGGATGCCCAGCCGCCACGGCCCCTCGTACCGACCGTACCCGTCATCCCAACGCGCCTGATTGAAGGGCGGATTGACCGCCACGACATCGAATGTCTGCCCCGGGAAGCCGTCCCGGAGGAGACTCGAGGCAGGCCCTTCGAGACGGGCTTCCAGGTCACGGACGCGCAGATTCATGGCGGCGGTGTCCAGGGCGGCCCCACTGATGTCCTGGCCGGACAACCGCAGACTTCCCGCCTTGGCGTCACGCGCCGCGACGTACGCAGCGGATTCGACGAGCAATCCGCCTGATCCACAGGCGGGATCGTGAACGGACTCGCCGGGGCGCGGCGCCAGCAGGCCCACCATCAGGCTCGTGACGTCCCGCGGTGTGAAATACGCGCCGCCCTTGGCGCCACGGGACTGCGCCTCCAGCACCAGGTCGAACAGCCGGGCGGGACTCTGCACCCGAGACACCGCACCGATGACGTCGTGCGCCTGCGCGGCGCCCACCGCACGGAGGTCCGGAAGGGACAGCTCGCGCCCGATTCCACGGTCATCGGTCCAGTCATCCACCTCGCGCGCGATCAGTTCCTGCAGGTGCCGCCCGCCCTCGAAGGACGACCGGACCTCGTTCCACGCATGCGGACCGAATGCGTGGGACCGCACCTCGGACGGTGACGACTCCGCGCGGTGCCGAAGCAGCCCGAGGAGCAGGACGAAGCGGTACGCCTCCTCGACGGACACGGCACCGTGCAGGGCATCCACCGCCCGCCACAGCGCTGCCGCCTCCTGGGCCCCATTCGCCGCCACTTCGCCTCCTACGCGCCTGCCATCACCCCGTGCCCACCCATCATGCCTCGCAGGTCATCAGGCCCGGAGGTAGTTGGCGATCAGGAACCCGACGCCGACCGTCGCCACGAAGGTGGCCCCGCCGGCGGCCAGCGCGATCGGCAGCTCCGCTCCGGCCGCCCGCAGGAGGTTCTCCGCCGCCACGGCGGCGAGAGCGGCGAAAGTGACGATGAGTGCGACCACCAGAACCTTGTTCAACATGAACCCCCACCAACCCTGAGTCGGATTTCAACCGATTTTGGTCGCATCGGAAGGGCAAGTCACTCCACTTCATCGATGCAGGCACGACTGTACCACGTGCAGCAGTCCGCTTGGACTTTTGATTAGCAGTCCGTTTGGTCTTGCTGCTCATCATGGCAAGAAACTTGATTCGCCATTTCCAATTCGTCTGCGCAGCTCGATTCGCGCGACGGCCGGGGGATCCGAGGCCTGCCCCGCGCCATAGATCTGATGTACCGTCAGATTCATGTCATCAGCCACTCCTGCCGGTGCCCTTCGCCGGGTCGCCGTCGTCGGCGTCGCCCTCTCGGACTGCGGCCGGGTGGACGGCCCCACCCCGTACGCCCTGCACGCGCAGGCCGCCCGCCGGGCCCTGGCCGACTCCGGCCTGGACCGGTCGGTGATCGACGGCTTCGCCTCGGCGGGCCTCGGCATCCTGGCGCCCGTGGAGGTGGCCGAGTACCTGGGCCTGCGCCCCACCTGGGTCGACTCCACCTCGGTCGGCGGCTCCACCTGGGAGGTCATGGCCGCCCACGCCGCCGACGCCATCGCGGCCGGCCACGCCAACGCGGTCCTCCTCGTCTACGGATCCACCGCGCGCGCCGACATCAAGGCCCGCCGCCGGACCTCGAACCTCTCCTTCGGGGCGCGGGGACCGCTGCAGTTCGAGGTCCCGTACGGGCACACGCTGGTGTCCAAGTACGCCATGGCCGCGCGCCGCCACATGCACGAGTACGGCACCACGCTGGAGCAGCTCGCCGAAGTGGCGGTGCAGGCGCGGGCGAACGCCGCCACCAACCCGGACGCCATGTTCCGCGACCCCATCACGGTCGACGACGTCCTGTCCTCCGGGATGATCGCGGACCCCTTCACGAAGCTGAACTGCTGCATCCGCTCGGACGGCGGCTGCGCGGTCCTGCTGGCCGCCGAGGACTACGTACCGGACACGGCCAAGGAGCCCGTCTGGATCCTCGGCTCCGGCACCGCCGTCTCGCACACCACGATGTCGGAGTGGGAGGACTTCACCGTCTCCCCGGCGGCGGTCTCGGGCCGCCAGGCCTTCGCCCGCGCGGGGCTCACCCCGGCGGACGTGGACCTGGCCGAGATCTACGACGCCTTCACCTACATGACCCTGGTCACCCTGGAGGACCTCGGCTTCTGCGCGAAGGGCGAGGGCGGTGCATTCGTGGAGAAAGGCCGCCTCCTGCGGGACGGCGACTTCCCGGTCAATACGGACGGCGGCGGACTCTCCGCCTGCCATCCCGGCATGCGCGGCCTGTTCCTGCTGGTCGAGGCGGTACGCCAACTCCGCGGCGAGGCGGGCGAGGGCCAAGTGCGCAAACGCGGCGGAACCCTCCCACAGGTGGCCGTCGCCTCGGGCACGGGCGGCTGGTTCTGCTCGTCGGGCACGATCATTCTCGGACGGGACTGACGCCCTGTCGGTGCGGCTGCGTAAGCTCCCGGAGGGGTCGGCGCGCTTAGGCCGCCACGGCCCCTTCGGGGAATCTCCAGCCATCACGGGAACTGACTTGATATCGAACCTGCTGCGGCGCTCTCGCGCCGCCATCGCCGTCACCGTCGCCACGGGGGCCCTTCTGGCAGTCGGCACACCGGCCCAGGCCGCGGCCGCGCCGCCGAACACGGCCAGCGCGTCGTTCCTCATGGACGGCACGACGGGCGCCACGCTCGCCTCCAAGGCCCCTGACACCAAGCGTCAGGGGGCCAGCACCACGAAGATCATGACGGCCTATGTCGTCCTCACCTCGTCGGGCCTCGACCTCGAGAAGAAGGTCACGATCCAGCAGGAGCACGTGAACTACGTGATCCGGGAGGGCGCGAGCTCGGCCAACCTGAAGGCGGGCGCCACCCCCACCGTCCGCCAGCTGCTGTACGCGATGATGCTGCCCTCGGGCTGCGACGCCGCCTATGCGCTCGCCGACACCTTCGGCAAGGGCACGACCCGGCAGGCCCGCATCCTGGACTTCATCGCGAAGATGAACGCCAAGGCGAAGGTCCTCGGCATGACCAACACCTACTACGACGCCTTCGACGGCATCTCCCAGCACGGCAACAACAAGATCACCGCCCGCGACCTCGCGAAGCTCACGCGCATCGCGATGGGCGGCGGCACGTTCAAGGCGATCGTCAAGACCACCTCGTACAGCAGTGGCGGAACCGCCACCGTCGCCACGTGGAAGAACTCCAACCTGCTGATCCAGCCCCGTCCCGGCGGGTACGCGGTCCCGGGCGCCATCGGCGTCAAGACCGGCACCGGCTCGGCCGCGGGCAAGTGCATCGTCTTCTCCGTGACCCGTAACGGCAAGACCGTCATCGGCGTCCTGCTGAACGACGAGGAGCGCTACCCGGACTCGATCAAGCTCATCGACTGGGCCGTCGGCCCGGCCACCACGATGCTCCAGCGCAGCACCACCGAGCCCATCCCGGACGTCCTCGACTGATGTCCTGACGCCCTGACGTCCTGCTGACACGTCCGGACGTCCACGGGGGCGCCCCGGCCCGACCTCTGCGGTCGGGCGGGGCGCCCCCGTTGCGTTGTGCGCACGCCTACCGTTCCTAGTACTGCCAACGGGGCTGCTTGCCGTCCATGCGGCAGTGGATCGTCCGCTGGTTCGCGGCGTTGGTGGAGCGCCCGACATCGGCCTTGCGGCAGAACTGCCCGGCGTTGTAGCAGTTCCCGGCGTTGGAGACGATCTCGCAGACCCCGCTCGGGGGCGCCGCCGGCGGCTTGGGCGCGGCCGGGGGCTTCGTCGCGGTCCGACTGGCGGCCGGGGCCGGCTTGGGGTCGGCGGGTGCCGCCCGGTTCTGCGGCGGGTCCGGCGTGGGGTCCGGCGTCGGATCCTGCGTGGGGGGCGGTGTCGGCACCGCGGAAGTGGCAGGGGGCGGGGGCGAGCTGACAGGCGGGGACGTCGCCGGAGCGGACGTCGCCGGAGCGGTGACGGCCGGTACGGCCCGGTCCCCACCGCCCCCGGACGCGGGCCCGCAGGCCACCATGGCACCGGCAACCACCAGCGCGGCCAGGGCTCTTCGTATGGCGCTGACGCCGTTGTTCTTTCCCACGTCTCTCTCAATCGCCAAGGGTCACGCAAAGCCGGCCATGCCGGCCATGGCGGTAATGGCGGCAATGGCGGCAATGGCGGTAAGCAGACAAACCGGGCGGGCCGCGCACCCAAAGCACGCGCGGCGCACGAGCCGCGCGGCCGATTGGTGTTCGATTGGGCCATGACGAGCGACTCCGGTGACTCCAGCACCCTCGACGACTTCCGCGCGGTCCTGCACTCCCTGCGCGTCTGGGACGGCCCGTTGCCCTCCTTCGACACGGCCACCGCACCGGCCGACCCGCTGGAGCTGTTCCGGGAGTGGTTCGTCCACGCCGCCGGGGCGGGGCAGCCCGAGCCGCACACGATGAGCCTGGCGACGGTGGACGCGGACGGGCGGCCCGACGTACGGACGCTCATGCTCCACGACGCCGACGAGCGCGGCCTGCACTTCGCCTCGCACTCCACCAGCGCGAAGGGCCGGCAGCTCGCCGGGCAGCCGGACGCGGCCCTGGGCTTCTACTGGCCCGCGGTGGCCCGCCAGATCCGGCTACGGGGGCGGGTCACCGCGTGCGACGCGGCGGAGAGCCGGGCCGACCTGGCGGTCCGCACCCGCGGAGCGCTGGCGGCGGCGCTGACGGGGCGGCAGAGCGAGGTGCTGGACTCCCGTGAGGAGCTGGCCCGCGCCGCGGCACGATCCTGGGACCGGGCCGGCGCGGAGCCGGACGCGCCGGCGCCCACGTGGACCCGGTACGTCCTGTTCCCCACGGAGATCGAGTTCTTCCAGGGAGACGCGAGCCGACTGCACACCCGTCTCCACTACACCCGCACCCCCGCCACCTCCTGGACCCGCCACCTCCTGTGGCCGTGACCCCCGCCGGGGGGGCCGTCCGTTCGCTTGCCCCCACACCACCACACCCCGGGGGCTGCGCCCCAGAGGCTTTCATCCCGTCCCGCACCCGGAATGTGGAACGGTGTGACGGCCGGTCAGCCCGGCCGGTCAGCCCACCGCCGGGGTGAAGACCGCCACCCAGACCCCCTCCGCCGCCTCCCGGAAGGTCACCGCCAGGTCCATCCCCACCCGCAGCTCCGGACCCTCCGCGCCCACGACCTCGGTCATCATCCGCGGCCCCTCCGCGAGGTCGACCACCGCCGCCACGTAGGGCACCCGTTCCCCGAAGGGCGGCAGGTCGTTCCGGTGGATCACCGACCAGGTGTACAGCGTGGCCCGGCCGCTCGCCGTCTCCCACGTCACCCGGTCCTCCCCCGCCCAGCAGGCCGGGCAGAACTCCCGCGGGTAGTGGTGCGCCTTCCCGCACTCCCCGCAGCGCCGCAGCAGCAGCCGCCCCTCCGCGGCCGCGTCCCAGTAGGGCCGCGTGAACTCGTCGATCTCCGGCAGGTCGAACCGCGCAGCCGTACCGGCTCCAGTACTCACGACACCACTCCTCCGGGGCACACCACTGACCTGACGTACCGTCAGTTCACCGGATCCCGGCCCATCCCACAAGCCCCCGCCCGAGCGCGCCCGAGGCCGCGCCCACAGGCCCCCACCACTCCCCGTGATCGATCCGCAACCGATTCCGTCCTCGTCCGAGACCCACCGCCGCCGTACGGCGATACGCTCACACCTCATGCCCGGAGTCCCCACAGCACCCGACATGTCCACCCAGCCCCGCCCGGTCTACGTGATCGGCGCCGGCCCAGGCGGCCTCGCCGTCGCCGCCGCGCTGCGCGCCCGCGGGGTCCGTGCGGTGGTCGTGGAGAAGTCGGAGTCGGTCGGTGCTTCCTGGCGGCGGCACTACGACCGCCTCCACCTGCACACCACGCGCCGGCTCTCCGCCCTCCCGGGCCTGGCCGTGCCGCGCCGCTTCGGACGCTGGGTGGCGCGCGAGAACGTGGTGCGCTACCTGGAGAAGTACGCCGAGTTCCACGAGCTGGAGATCGCCACCGGCATCGAGGTGACCCGCGTCGAACCCTCCGCGGACTCCCGCCCCGACGCCCCCGGCTGGACCCTGCACGCCACCGGGGGCCGCGTCATGGCGGCCCGGGCGGTCGTGGTCGCGACCGGCTTCAACCACACCCCCCTCGTCCCCGACTGGCCCGGCCGGGACACCTTCCCGGGCCCCCTCGCCCACGCCGCCGAGTACCGCAACCCGGCCCCCTACACCGGCCTGGACGTCCTCGTCGTCGGCGTCGGCAACACCGGCGCCGAGATAGCCGTCGACCTCGCCGAGGGCGGCGCCGCCCGGGTCCGCCTCGCGGTGCGCACGGCCCCGCACATCCTGCGCCGCTCCACCGCCGGTTGGCCCTCCCAGCGGACCGGGATCCTGGTCCGGCACCTCCCCGTCCGGCTCGTCGACCGGCTCGGCGCGATCGTCGGCAAGGCCTCGGTCCCGGACCTGTCCGCGTACGGGCTCCCGCGCCCCACCACCGGCCTGTACAGCAGGGTCAAGGAGGGGGCGATCCCGCTCCAGGACGTCGGCCTGATCGACGCGGTCCGCACCGGGCGGGTGGAGCCCGTGGCCGCCGTCGACTCCTTCGACGGAGCCGAGGTGGTCCTCGCGGACGGCTCCCGGATCACCCCGGACGCCGTGATCGCGGCCACCGGCTACCGCCGCGCCCTGGAGGGCCTGCTCGACGGCCTCGACGTACTGGACGCCCGCGGCCGCCCCCGTACGCACGGCGCCCAGACCCCGCCCGCCGCCCCGGGCCTGTACTTCACCGGCTTCACCAACCCCATCAGCGGCAACATCCGCGAACTGGCCCTGGACGCCGAAAAGATAGCCAAGGCCATCGCCCGCACGGTCCGCACCTAGTGCTGTGACGTCAGTCGTCGAACCAGACGGTCAGCCTGACCTCGTCGTCGCCGTGCAGTTCGGCGAGGGTGCGCATGACGGTCCAGACGGAACCCCACTGCCCGTCGGGCACCGCCTCGCGGCGCCTGATGCGCTCGACACGGAACATCCGGTCGCCGTCGATCCACTGAGAGCCCTCCGGGAAGTGCATGCCGGCATGACTCGCGATGTTGGCCGGCCGTCCGCAGAGCTCGACGAATCGCCCAGGAGCGGTATGGTGCCGCCTGAGGAACTGCCAGCCGCCTCGCGGATCACGGCAGTACTCACGGATGTAGGCATCCGGCTCGGCTGACTCCTCATCCCAGTCGACCCGCTTGATCTCTGCCCAGCTGACCCAGCTCGCGCTTCGCCCGCCCATTGCCTCGCGCTCATCGCGGACACGGTTCGAGGCGTCGGCAGGCAGTCCACGGACGGGAACCACGGGCTCGAACTGCTCGTTGTCGCGGACGCCGAACAGACAGCCGAAGGCGTCATAGTTCCTCGGCACCATCAGGTGCTCCAGGGAGACGGTGGCATGCCAGAACGAATCCGCCTCGTGGTCCCGATAGTCGAGGTGGCACTCGATGAAACCGCTGATGTCCGTACCCATGCCGAGATGATCGCTGCTTCGGCCTGCACCGGACCAGCCATATTCCCCACCCCCTCCCCACCC
>NZ_JBWJVM010000068.1:0-49356 GCF_056428985.1 Streptomyces sp. CA189
GGGCTGCGCCCCGGACCTCGCCCGGGGCTGCGCCCCGGACCTCGCCCGGGGCTGCGCCCCGGACCTCGCCCGGGGCTGCGCCCCGGACCTCGCCCGGGGCTGCGCCCCGGACCTCGCCCGGGGCTGCGCCCCGGACCTCGTTTGCCCGGCCTTCGGTCTGGGTCTGTCCTGGGGCTTCGCCCCGGACCCCGCGCCCAGGCCGAAGGCCGGCCGATACCGGGCTCGTTTGGGCCCCGCCCGCCCCCGTCTCCGGCCCCGCCTACGGGGCCCCCGCGCCCCGGACGGGGCCGCTCGGGTACCGGCAGTCAGTCCGAGATGGCAGGCTTGTGCTCGTGACCGAGATTGACGCAAAGATCGATGCCCTTGTTCCCGCCTGGCTGTACCTCCCCGACATCGCGGAGATGCTCGACATCGAAGTGACCAAGGTTCGCCAGTTGGTCAAGGAGGGTCAGCTGCTCGCGGTGCGCCGCGGCGAGAACCGCTCCCTCCAGGTCCCCGCGGCCTTCATCGACGGGGACAAGATCGTCAAGGGGCTGGTCGGCCTGCTGACCGTGCTCCGCGACGACCGCTTCACCGACGTGGAGATCCTGGAGTGGCTCTTCACCGCCGACGAGACCCTGCCCGGCACCCCCGTGCAGGCGCTGAGCGAGAATCGCGGCACGGAGGTGAAGCGCCGCGCTCAGGCGCTCGCCCTCTGACCTGACTCCGCCTCACGCGCGGTGTGCGGGCCCCGGCCGGGGCCCGCGCACCGCGTACGTACGTACGACACACCACCCGGGGGTACCCATGTCCGCCATCGCCGCCCAGCTGTCCGATGCCCGGCTCTACCTGTGCACGGACGCCCGCAAGCGGCAGGGCGACCTCCCCGAGTTCCTGGACTCCGTCCTCGCCAACGGGGTGGACATCGTCCAGCTCCGCGACAAGGGCATGGAGGCGGGCGAGGAGCTGGAGCACCTCCAGGTCTTCGCCGAAGCGGCCCGCCGCCACGGCAAGCTGCTCGCCGTCAACGACCGGGCCGACGTCGCGCACGCCATCGGCTCGGACGTGCTGCACCTCGGGCAGGGCGACATCCCGGTGCCCGCCGCCCGCGCCATCCTCGGCCGGGAGGTCCTCATCGGCCGCTCCTGCCACTCCGAGGCGGAGGTCGACGCGGCCGTCGCCGAGCCCGGCGTGGACTACTTCTGCACCGGCCCCTGCTGGCCCACTCCCACCAAGCCCGGCCGGTTCGCCCCCGGGCTCGGCCTCGTCCGGCACGCGGCCTCGCTCGCCCAGGACCGGCCGTGGTTCGCCATCGGCGGGATCGACGCGGCGAATCTGGACGAAGTGCTGGACGCCGGCGCCTCCCGCGTCGTGGTCGTACGGGCCCTCACCGAGGCCTCCGACCCCGGCGCCGCCGCGGCTGACCTGGCCAAGCGGGTCCGCGCCCGGCTCGGCTAGAGCATCTCGGCCGGCCCCGGCCGCCCGCACCGCACCCAACCGCCGTCTCATTTCCGCGTCCAATCCGTGGACACCGCTTCGATGTCCACCGGACCACGTCTAACCTCCCGGTATGGCCCTTGGTACCTCTTCCACCTGGTCGGACCGTGCACATACGGTCCGCGACCTCCTCGCGTCCGGGCACTCGTACTCCTTCGAGTTCTGGGCGCCCAAGAGCGAGAAGGGCGAGCGCAACCTCTGGAACGCGCTGCGCCGGGTCGAGGCCGTGGCCCCGAGCTTCGTCTCCGTCACCTACGGGGCCGGCGGCTCCACCCGCGGCGGCACCGTACGGGCCACCGAGCAGATCGCCGCGAACACCACGCTGACCCCGGTCGCGCACCTCACCGCGGTCGACCACTCGATCGCCGAGCTGCGCAATGTGATCGGCCAGTTCGCCGACGCCGGCATCCGCAACATGCTCGCCCTGCGCGGCGACCCGCCGGGCGACCCGATGGGCCCGTGGGTGGCCCACCCCGAGGGCGTGCACTTCGCCGCGGACCTGGTCCGGCTACTCAAGGAGTCCGGCGACTTCTGCGTCGGCGTCGCCGCCTTCCCCGAGATGCACCCGCGCTCGGACGACTGGGACTCGGACATCCGGTACTTCGTGGACAAGTGCCGCGCGGGCGCCGACTACGCGATCACGCAGATGTTCTTCGATCCGGAGCACTACCTCCGGCTGCGCGACAGCGTCGAGAAGGCGGGCTGCGACACCCCGATCATCCCCGAGGTCATGCCTGTTGTGGGCATCAAGCAGCTCGACCGGCTTCCGCAACTCAGCAACGCAATCTTCCCCGCGGCCGTGAAAGAGCGCATGCTCGCGGTCAAGGACGACGCAGCCGCTGTACGCTCCATTGGCATCGAGTTCGCCACGGAGTTCTGCGCGCGGCTGCTGTCCGAGGGTGTCCCGGGGCTGCACTTCATCACGCTGAACAATTCCACGGCGACGCTGGAGATCTACGAGAACTTGGGCCTGCACCAGCGGGCCTGATCGGCCGGCCCCGTTCCCCGGGCGGGCGGCCGTACCGAGAGGTGCCCCGCATGGGAATGACGGTCCTCTACATCGCGTTCGGCTTCGTCGCGCTGTGGCTGCTTGCCGAGGTCCTGATGCAGTACAAGGCCCGGTTGCGCTGGCGCCTGCTCGCCTTCGCCGGTTTCGTCGGCGTGGTCGCCGGTGTCGTGCTGCCGTCGGTGCTCGTCATCGGGGCCGGAGCCGTCGCGTTCGCGATCGGCCAGACGCTGGTGACCCTCTCCTTCCGCAAGGGCTTCGTGTCCGGCTGGGCGCTGCGCCGCGGCAAGGACCCCGAGCCCGAGATCCCGCAGAGCCGGCGCCGCCGGGCCGCGGGCGGACCGCGCCCGGAGCCGGCCCTGGAGGTGACGGCCCTGGAGTACGGGTCCGGCCCGGCCGGCGGCGAGAACTTCGACGAGGAGCCCGGCGCGTTCACCGCGGGGGCCGCGCGCGAACAGGGCCGGGAGTTCCACCCCCCGCAGCCGGCGACCGGTGCGGCCGCTCCGTACGGGGTCCCCGGCGAGACCGGCGCCTTCGCCTCGCCGTTCGCCTCGCCCGTCGCTCCGGCCGCGCAGGACGCCCACCAGTACGCGGCGTACTACGACCCGCAGACCCAGGGCGGCTACGACTACACCACCGGCTATCCGGCCCCCGGCGAGCAGCAGGTCTACGCCGCCTACTCGGACCCGTACATCGGCACCGGCGGCGCCGTCGCCCCGCAGCAGCCGTTCGGCTACGAGAGCCAGTACGGCGGCGGGTACGCCCAGGACCCGTACGCGACCGGGCAGCACGGGCAGTACTCCATGGACACCCCGCCCGGCGGGGTCTGGGTCCCGCAGCAGCGCGACGCGAACCAGTCCTACCCGGCGGAGGACCAGCAGCCGCCGCAGCCGTACCCGTACCAGGGCACGGGCGAGTACGAGCAGTACCGCTACTAGTTCGGCTAGCGGGAGCCGCGGAAGTCCGCGCCCTCGACGATCAGCCCGGCCACCAGGGCCCCCGTCATCCCCGCGTGCGCCAGCCCGCCGCCCGGGTGCGCCCAGCCGCCGGCCAGGTACAGCCCGGGTACGCCGGTGGTGTTCGCCGGGTGCAGCATCCGGCCCCCGGCACCGGCCAGCGAGGGCGCGGGCACCCGGCCGTCCACGGAGCACGTGGCCGAGCGGACATCGGCCGGGGTGCGCAGCTCGTGCCACAGCAGTCGCTCCCGCAGCCCGGGGACGACGCGGGCGGCCGCCGTCAGCAGGTCCTCGGCGGACGGAGCGGCCGCCGTCCCCGCCGTCACCACGGCGTGCACGGTGACCGCCTCGTGCTCCGCGTCCGGCCGGGTGGCGGGGTCGTCGGGGCGCAGCACGGTGACGTGGCCGGCCAGCGTGCGGTGCGCGGCCCCGTCCTCGCGGGCCCCGCGCAGCGCGGCGAACAGGGTGTACCACTGCGCGGGTTCCGTACGGGCGGGCGCGGAGTCCAGGGCGGGCGGCATCTTCACCAGCTGCGGGTCGGCCGCGCAGACCACGTGGTCGGCCGTCACCTCGGTGCCGTCGGCCAGACGCAGCCCGGCAGCCCGGCCGCTCCGCACGAGCACCTCCCGCACCGCCACGCCGAACTCGAAGGCGACCTTCCGCTCCAGGCACCGCTCGTACACGGCGGTGGCCAGCTCCCGGACCCCGCCGCGCACGTACCAGCTGCCGAAGGTCTGCTCCATGTAGGGCAGCACCGCCGCCGAGGCGGGTGCGGTCGCGGGATCGACCCCGTACGCCCGTACGCGCGCGGTGAGCAGCTCGTCGAAGCCGCTGCCGCCGAGCTCGCGGGCGGCGACCTCGGCCAGGGTCGGCGGCCGGCGGCGCAGCAGTCCGCTCCCGCGCAGCGCGGGGTACGGATCGCGGCCCAGCGCCTCCCGGTCCGGGTGCAGCGGCTCCTCCAGGAGCGGCCGGCGGGTGGCGTCCCAGGCGTCCCGGGCGCGGCCCAGGACCGCGCTCCAGCGATCCCCGGAGCCGGGCCCGAAGGCCGCGTCGACCGCGGCGGCGGCGCCACCGTGCGAGCCGCCCGGGAAGGTGACGGTGCGGCCGTCCGGGAGGACGTAGCGGACGGCGGGGTCGATCTGGACCAGCTCCGCGCACTCCTCCAGCGGGCGCTTGCCGGTCTTGACGAACAGATCGCGGTAGACGGCGGGCAGGTGCACCAGCCCGGGGCCGGTGTCGAAGGCGAAGCCGTCGCGGGCGTACCGGCCGACGGCTCCGCCGTAGGTCGTCCCGCGCTCGTACACCGTCACTTGATGTCCGGCCACGGCCAGCCGTGCTGCCGTCGCCATCGCGCCCATCCCGGCGCCGATCACCGCAATTCGTGCCATGCCGCTGAGCCTATCGAGCGACGCGGGCGATCTCGGCGGCGAGTCTCTTCTCCTCGCGGCGCTGGGCCCGGCGGCGCAGGAAGCGGCGGATCCGGGCCCAGAGGTAGATCAGCAGGGCGAGTCCGATGATCAGCAGGACGGCGCAGATGATCGCCGCGGCCTCCGGATTGAACATCGCGAAGGTGACGATCCCGCCCACGCCGAGGTCCTCGGCGGTGCTCACGATGACGTTGCTGAACGGCTCGGGCGAGGTGTTGATCGCCATGCGCGTGCCGGCCTTGACGAAATGGCTGGCCAGGGCGGTGGTGCCGCCGACCGCGCCGGCGGTGATGTCGGAGAGCGAGCCGCTCTGCCCGGCCAGGAGTGCGCCGACCACCGCACCGGACACCGGGCGGATCACGGTGTGGACGGTGTCCCAGAGGGAGTCCACGTACGGGATCTTGTCGGCGACCGCCTCGCAGAGGAAGAGGGCTGCCGCCACGATCAGCACGTCGGTGCGTTGCAGGGACGCGGGGACCTCGTCGGTCAGGCCGGTCCTGCCGAAGATGCCGAGCAGCAGGACCACGGCGTATGCGTTGATCCCACTGGCCCAGCCGCTGGTGAAGACCAGGGGGAGCACACTCATCTGATCATCATGTCCCAGATGTCGTGATCCGGCGCGGAATCAGCGAAGGGACGGCCGCCTTCCGGCGGCCGTCCCTTCACCCGAGTCTGTCGGTGGGGCCTACTGCCCCTGTTCGTCACGGCGGCGCTGCCACCGATCCTCGATACGGCCCATCATCGACCGACGCTGCCGGTTCTGCCCTTGGGGCGAACCGCCTGCACTACCGGAGGCGGGCTGCTCACCAGGCTTGGGTGCCTTGCGCCAACCGGTGACCACGAGCACCGTACAGCCCAGCATGACGAGGAATCCCACCACGCTGATCCACAGTACGTTCGGCACGATCACACCGGTCATGAGGAGCGCGATACCCACCACAATGCCTGCGACTGCCTGGTAGACCCGTCGCCGGGTGTACGTGCGCAGTCCGCTTCCCTCAAGCGCTGTAGCGAATTTGGGATCTTCGGCGTACAGCGCTCGCTCCATCTGCTCGAGCATTCGCTGCTCGTGCTCCGAGAGCGGCACGGGAGTCCTCCTCATCCGTCGGTCGCGGGGGGTAGCGACCAGGGGTCCCCTTCAGGATAGGCGGGGAATCGCCCCCGTGATACCCGCCCTCTACGCCACGTTCTAAAAAAACACTGCCCGTAAAAAGTACCGGTTGGGGAATGCTCAGCGCCGTCTTGAACGGCCCACTGAGGGCGTTATTCCCCAGAGGTCCGCTCGGCATGCCGGGCGCTGACCCCGATCATACGGGTCACGACGCCGGTTCGGAGGGTGAGTGGCGCACCGCGTTCCCGTCAAGCTCCGCAGATCAGGCGGGCTTCTCGCCGAGGACGTGGAGCTGCGTGGCGACCGCGTGGAACGCGGGGAGCTCGGCGACGGCCTCCTCCAGCCGCAGCAGGGCCTCGGCGGCGCCCGGCTCGGTGTCGACCAGAACGCCCGGGACGAGGTCGGCGAACACCCGGACCCCGTGCACGGCGCCCACGGCCAGACCGGCCTCGGAAACCAGGGCGGAGAGCTGCTCGGCGGTGAAGCGCCGCGGTACCGGATCGCCCGCGCCCCAGCGGCCGGCCGGGTCGGTCAGGGCCGTACGGGCCTCCGTGAAGTGCCCGGCCAGGGCGCGGGCCAGGACGGCCCCGCCGAGTCCGGCGCCGAGCAGGCTGAGGATGCCGCCGGGGCGCAGGGCGGCCACGGCGTTGGCCACGCCCTCGGCCGGGTCGTCCACGTACTCCAGCACGCCGTGGCAGATCACCACGTCATAGGAATCGCGCTCGACGACGTCGAGCAGGCCCTGGGCGTCGCCCTGTACTCCGCGGACCAGGTCGGCCACGCCGGCTTCGGCGACCCGACGCTCCAGGCCGAACAGCGCGTTGGGGCTCGGGTCGACCACCGTGACCCGGTGGCCGAGGTGGGCCACCGGCACGGCGAACTTGCCCGTACCGCCACCCGTGTCGAGCACGTCCAGCACGTCCCGCCCGGTCGCCTTCACCCGGCGGTCGAGCGCCTCCTTGAGGACCTCCCACACCACGGCGGTGCGGAGGGAGGTGCGGGGGCGGGAAGTGTCCGACACGGCTGATGGCTCCTCGGCACGTTGGTGAGCGGTCGTTGCCCACCCTATGGCCTCTCGCTGCCGGGCAGGTCATCCCACGTCCGGACGCTCCGCACGCGGCAGCGGCAGGCCCTGCGCCGGGACGGCCGGCGCCGGCGGGCGGAGCGAGAGCATCCGCTCCACCAGGCGCAGGAACATCGCGACGGCACGCACCAGATCGTCCGCGTCCCGGCCGGTGGCCGCGCCCGCTATGCCCGCCTCCGCCCGCGCCCGGCGGGCCGCGCCGGAGGCGAAGAGCGCGCTCCACTCGGCCAGTTCGGGCGCTATCTCCGGGAGCACCTCCCACGCGCTGCGGATCCGCGGCCTGCGCCGGGGGTGCACCGGCTCGGGCCGCCCGCGCGCGGCGAGCACGGCCGCGGCGGCGCGCAGCGCGGCGAGGTGGGCGGTGGCGTACCGCTCGTTGGGCCGGGTCAGCCGGGCGGCTTCGGCCAGGCCCTCGTGGGCCTTGGCGAGCAGGTCGAGGGCGGCGGGGGGTGCCGCCGACTTCCGGGGGACGGGGTGGACAGGGGACGGGGACGGTGTGGCCATGACGAACCTCCTGTCGATGCGCGCGGTGCTCGTCGCGTGCGCTGCGCGCTTCCTGTTGTCGCTCTGGTCTCACTTCTTGCGGATTGCGCTGTTCTTGTCTGTCGTCATGGTGACGGCCCCCACTGACAATCGTGCTGACCTGCGGTTTCGTCCCCGAGCCCGAGCTTGGTACCGGGCAACTGCCGCCCGGCGGGCAGCGGATGCCGACGAGGAGGTGCTAGTTTTTGAACTGACCAGTCAGTTCAAAAGAAGGGGGAGGGCGTGGACAGCCCGCACGGCGCGGCCGTCAAAGCCGAGGACTTCGGAGTCAAGGGCCCGCGCGGCTGGGTGTTCCGGGGTATCGGGATCGACGCGGCGCCCGGCTCACTCATCGCGGTCGAAGGCCCCTCCGGCAGCGGGCGGACCTGCCTGCTCCTCGCCCTCACCGGGCGGATGAAGCCCACCGAGGGCCACGCCGAGATCGGCCGCCACCGGCTGCCGAAGAAGATGGCCGCCGTCCGCCGCATCGCCGCCCTCGGCCCGGTACCCGGCGTCAACGACCTCGACCAGGCCCTCACCGTCGCCGAGCAACTGCGCGAGGGCGCCCTCCTCCAGCGCCGCTACGACGGCCCCGTCCGCGCCCTGCTCCGCCCGCGCGACGAGCGGCGCGCCGCCACCGCGGCCCGGATCGACGCGGCGCTGGCCGCCGCCGGACTGGACGTCGAGGCCCTGCCGAAGGGGCTGCGCACCTCCGTACGCGACCTGGAACGGCTGGAATCCGTACGCCTGTCGGTGGCCATCGCGCTGCTCGGCTCGCCTCGCCTGCTGGCCCTGGACGACCTGGACATCAAACTGTCGGCCGCCGAGCGCGCCGAGGCCTGGGACCTGCTCCGCTCCCTCGCCGCCCGCGGGACCACGGTCCTCGCGGTGTGCAGCGAGGCCCCGGCCGACGCGACGGTCCTGCGCACCGGCCCGGCCGTGGAACCCGCCGCGGACCCGGCGGGCGAACCGGCCGGGGATCCGGCCGTGGAACAGGCCGTGGAACAGGCCGTGGAACAGGCCGTGGAACAGGCCGGGGAACAGGCCGGGGAACCGGCCGAGGATTCCGCCGCCACCGGCCGGGCAACGGAACCGACCCCGGACTCCGCCGCCGGCCCGGCCGCGGCACCGGCCGCGGGATCCGCCGTGCTGCCCCGGCCCATGGACTCCAAGGTCACCTGGGGCGTCCGGGCCACCGCCCCGCACGGCTCCGACGGCACCGCCGACGCCGACATCACGGCCACCGCGCACGACACGGACGCCGCGCACGCCGCTCACGACACGAAGGGGGACGACGATGCGCTCGCCGAAGCTGGCCGCGCTTGAGCTGAAGCGGTTCGGGCGGGGGAAGCTGCCCCGGGCCGCCCTCGTCTCACTGCTCCTGCTGCCGCTGCTCTACGGAGCCCTGTACCTGTGGTCCTTCTGGGACCCGTACAGCCGCCTCGACAAGGTGCCGGTCGCCCTCGTCAACTCCGACCGGGGCGCCACCGTCGACGGGAAGCAGATCGACGCCGGCGGGGAGATCACCCGCAAACTGCACGACAGCAAGACCTTCGACTGGCGCGAGGTGAGCGCCGAGGAGGCGGCCGAGGGGCTGGAGAACGGCACGTACTACCTCTCCCTCACCATGCCCGCCGACTTCAGCGCGAAGATCGCCTCCAGCTCGGGCGAGGACCCCGCCACCGGAGCCCTCCAGGTCCGCACCAACGACGCGAACAACTACATCGTCGGCTCGATCTCGCGCACCGTCTTCTCCGAGGTCCGCTCGGCGGCGTCCACCAACGCCTCCCGCGGCTTCCTCGACAAGATCTTCGTGAACTTCTCCGACCTCCACGGCAAGACCGCCGAGGCCGCCGACGGGGCCGACAAGCTCACGGACGGTGCGGGCAAGGCACAGAAGGGCGCCAAGGACCTCGCCGACGGCCTGGACACGGCGAAGGAGAAGAACGGCGAGCTCACCGGCGGACTGAAGAAGCTGAACGGCGCCGCCGGACAGCTGGAAACGGGTACGAAGGACATCGCGGCCGGCACGCAGAAGCTCGCCGACAAGGTCGGCGGCGCCGCGGACAAGGCCCGTCCCTTCCTCAAGGACCCCAAGAGCCTCGCGGACAGCGCCGAACTCGTCGCCGACACCGCCCAGGTCGTCAACAAGCACCTCGAAGCCTTCGCCAAGGCGGCCCCGGCCGCCGCCACCGTCACCCAGCGCGTCTCCACCGGAGCCGCCGAGGTCTACGCGAAGACCTGCACCACCGGCGCCAAGCCGCTCCCCGACACCTGCCCGCAGCTGAAGAAGCTCAAGGACGACGCCGCCGAAGCCGCCGAACTCGCCGGTGACGTGGACACCCTCATCAAGAACGCCAACGGTGACCTCGGCACGCTCCGCAAGCAGCTCACCGACCTGGAGCGGGAAGCCCGCCTCCTCGTCACGAAGGCCCCCGGCCTCTCCGCAGACCTCGAAGCGGCGGTCACCCAGGTGAACGCCCTCAACGACGGCGCCCACAAGGTCTCCGACGGCATGGCCCGGCTGCACACCGGCATCGGCTCCGCCACCGCGGGCTCCGGCGAACTCGGCGCGGGCGTCGGCAAGCTCGGCGCCGGCGCGCACGACCTCGACGGCGGCCTGGTCAAGCTCGTCGACGGCAACGGCGAACTGGCCGGCGGCCTGCACGACGGCGCGGGCAAGATCCCCGCCTACGACCAGCAGCAGCGCGACGCCCGCACCGAGGTCATGGCCGACCCGGTACGGCTCGCCAACGAGTCCTTGCACAAGGCGCCCAACTACGGCACCGGCTTCGCCCCGTACTTCATCCCGCTGTCCCTCTGGGTCGGCGCGATGGTCGCCTACATGCTGATCGCCCCGCTGAACCGGCGGGCGCTCGCGGCCGGCGCCTCGCCCTGGCGGATCGCCCTCGCGGGCTGGCTGCCCGTGGCCGGGATCGGCGCGGCCCAGGTGGGCGCACTGATGTCCGTACTGCACTGGGGACTCGGCCTGGAGATGGCCCGGCCGGCGCTCACCGTCGGCTTCCTGATGCTGGTCACCGGCTGCTTCGCCGCGATCGTCCAGTGGCTCAACGCCAAGTTCGGCGCCGCCGGCCGGATCCTGGTCCTGGCCGTCCTGATGCTCCAGCTCACCTCGGCGGGCGGCACCTACCCCGTCCAGACCAGCCCGGGCTTCTTCAACGCCGTCCACCCCTACCTGCCGATGTCCTACGTGGTCGAGAGCCTGCGCCGGCTCATCACCGGCGGCGACCTCGCCCCGGTCTGGGAGGGCTGCCTGGTCCTCACCGCCTTCACGGCGGGCGCCCTCGCCCTGACCGCCCTCGCCGCCCGCGGCAAGCAGGTGTGGACGATGGACCGGCTGCGCCCGGAACTGAGCCTGTAGCCCGAAGGGACAGGTTGACCTGTGAGAATCATCGCCATGGAAAGCAGCAGCACCGGTACGGCCGCGGGCGGCGGCAGCCGCCGCCAGGCCACACGGCAGAAGCTCTACGAAGCGGCCGTCACCCTCATAGCGGAGCAGGGATTCTCCGCGACGACGGTCGACGAGATCGCCGAGCGGGCGGGCGTGGCGAAGGGCACCGTCTACTACAACTTCGCCAGCAAGAACGACCTCTTCGAGGAGCTGCTGCGGCACGGGGTCGGACTCCTGACCGAGTCCCTGCGGACGGCGGCGGAATCGACCGAGGCCAGGGGCGGGACCCGGGTCGAGGCGCTCGACGAGATGATCCGGGCCGGCCTGGTCTTCATCGACCGGTACCCCGCCTTCACCCAGCTCTACGTCGCCGAGCTGTGGCGCACCAACCGGACCTGGCAGTCCACGCTGATGGTCGTCCGGCGGGAGGCCGTCGCCGTCGTCGAGACGGTGCTCCGGGAAGGCGTGGACCGGGGTGAGCTCAGCGCGGAGATCGACGTGCCGCTGACGGCCGCGGCGCTGGTGGGGATGGTGCTGGTGGCGGCGCTGGACTGGCAGTCCTTCCAGAGCGAGCGGTCGCTGGACGACGTGCACTCGGCGCTGTCGCTGCTGTTGCGGGGCCGGGTGAGCGGGAACCGCTGACGGTTTCCGTCGACCGGTGCCCCCCGATCGGCGGTGCCGCGGGGGCGGCGGGGCCGCGTAGAACTGGTGGGGCGGGTGAGTATCCGTACCTAGACGCGGAAATGAGTACCTGCGCGGATGGGCGCGGGGCGATTTTTCGCCAGACTGGGGGCTACGGACAGGGACCCGGGCCGCACCGCCGACACGGGGCGGCAGGTGCGGACCGGGTCTCTCTGGCCGACGGGGCGGGAAACACGGCCGAGGCCGGGGCTCGGGGGGATCGAGCCCCGGCCGCGGCCGTTTCCGTGTTCCGGGTGCAAAGCCCGAGCCCGGCTGCGGGTTCCCGCTGCGCGGTGCTGAGGTCCCCGACCCGCCCTTCCACCGTTCCCTGGGGCTCCGCCCCAGACCCCGCGCCTCAAACGCCGGCGAGGCTGGATGTATTCAGCCCGTCCGGCGTTTGAGGACCGGGTCCGGGCGGAGCCCGGGGAACGGGGGAAGGGCGGGTAGGGGACAGCCCCGCAGGGCAGCGGCCCCCGCCCCGCCGTCAGCCGCGGCCGCGCAGGGGGAGCCGGGTCCGGAGGCGGGCCGTGGCCGTGGCCGTGCGGCCGGCCAGCGCCGACCACCGGGCCGAGACCGCCCAGCCGACCCGCGCCGCCGAGCGGGGGAAGAGCAGCGCGCGCAGCCGGGCCTGGCGGGACACACCGGCAAGGAGCCCCGCGCGGGCCAGCAGGACGTCCTGCGCCAGCTCCCCGTACGAGGGCTCCGCACCGGGCGGAGCGTAGAGCGCGTGCTCCACCGCGCCCGCGATCCGGCCCACGGCATCGGCCGCCGCCGGATCCAGCCGGCCCAGCGACACCACCCGGTCCGCCGCCCCCCGGGGGGACAGCGCCTCGTCCGGGACGATCCCGACGTCCCACGCCGCGTCGCCCAGCTCCCGCCAGGCGGCCAGGACCTGCCCCGAGCCGAGCCGCCGCGCCCGCAGCCGCCGGCGCCACAGGAACGGGAGCAGCGGCAGGGCCAGGAGCAGGATGCCGACGGCCGTCCATGCCAGGACGGTGCCCGCCGAGGGGCCGTCGCCGCCCGCGCCCGCGGTGCCCTGCGCCGCGGCCGGACCGCACTCGCCCAGCTTCTTCTGGTCCGCGGGGCAGTCCTCCGCCTTCGAGGGCCCGGCCGAAGGCTGCGCCGCGCTCGCGGACGGGGCCGTCGCCGGAGCGCTCGGCCGGGTGTCCGGGACGGCGGGCCGGCTGTAGTCCGGCACCGTGATCCCCGACCGGGGCGTCGGCTCGAAGCGGGTCCAGCCCACGCCCTCGAAGTACAGCTCGGGCCAGGCGTGCGCGTCCTGCATCGAGACGTCGACGACGCCGTCGGACTGCTTCACCCCGGGGGTGAACCCGACCGCGACCCGCGCCGGGATCCCGAGCGTGCGCGCCATCGAGGCCATCGAGAAGGCGAAGTGGACGCAGAAGCCCTCCTTGTCGGCGAGGAACTTGGCGATGGCCTGCGAACCCGTACCCGAGGACACCTTCGTGTCGTAGCGGAACCCGCCGCTCACCGCGAAGTAGTCCTGGAGTTTGACCGCCGCCGAGTAGTCGTCCTTCGTGCCGCGCGTCACCTCGCGGGCCGTCTGGACGACGACCGCCGGCAGGTTGTCCGGCACCTTCGTGTACTCGGCCGCGATCTCGGGATTCGCCGGCGGCGCGCTCCGCAACTGCTCGGCCGTCGGGTTCAGCAGCAGGCTCCGCACCGAGTACTGCACGCCCTGGGCGTTCTGGAACTTGTCCTTGCCCAGCTGGTCCCCGACGAGCGTCCGCCCGGCCGGCTCGAACCGCCACTTCCCGGCGATGTCCACCCCCGTCGCCGGATACGGCATCGGCAGGTAGCGCTGCGCGTACGTCTGCGCCGAGGAGATGAAGGTCTGCACCTCGGTCGCGCCGTTCAGCACGCTCTCGCTCACCCCCGGCGGGTTCGGCATCCGTTTCGGGACGTCCGTCAGGGCCCGCCCCGAGGCCTCCCACTTGATGCCGTTGAACTCGTCGAGCGCCAGGATCCGCAGGTACTGCTCGCTGAGCTGGGGGCTGTCCGTGCGGTACCGCAGCACCACCCGGTTGTCCTGGGTGTTCAGGCTGCTCTGCAGGGAGACCAGCGGGTTGACCGCCTGGATCGAGGGGCCGAGGCCGTTGCCCTCGCCCTCGCCCGCGCCGCCGCCCGGGCCCAGTACTCCGGTGCCCAGCGAGGGCAGCACCGCCGGCACCGCCAGCGCCAGACCCAGCGCGACCGCGCCGATCCGCCGCCCGGTGCGCACCGGGGCGAGCGCCTGTCCGCCGCCGGAGTATCCGGCCGCCACCTTCCCGCGAGGGGCGGCGCCGAAGACCCGGCCCCACTGTGCGAGCCGGTCGCGGCCCTCGGCGAGCAGCAGCAAGAGGTAGCCGCAGCCCGCCAGCAGGAAGGGGACCACCGAAGAAGCAGAGGCGCTGCCGGAGCCGGTGGCCGCGCCCGACAGGCCGGCCGCCACCGAGTACAGCGCGAGCAGCGGCAGCCCGGCCGCGGCGGCCGTCCGCACGGTCACCGCCAGCAGGTCCACCAGCAGCCCGATCAGCAGCACCCCGGTCACCAGCAGCAGCCGGATCCCGTCCGTCAGCGGCGCCGGCATCGAGAACTCGTTCACGTCCTGCACGCCCTGGCGGAACAGCGCGCCGAAGTCCGTCACGAGATAGCCCAGCAGCCCGTCGCCGACGGCGGACTGCATCTTCCCGCCGAACAGCAGCATCAGCGCCAGCAGCGATACGAGGAGCTGCGCCGCCACGGTCAGCGTCCGGGCCAGCGGCACCCGCCGCGCCCCCGCGCCCACCGCGCTCTGCAGCGCCAGCAGCAGCGCCGCCTGCGGCAGCCAGCCGCCCGATTCCACCAGCGGGTCCAGCGACCAGGCGGTGAACAGCGTCGCCAGAGCCGCGAAGACCGTCAGTCTCGCCTGCCCGCTCATCCCCAGCCCCCCGCCGAACCCGAACCGCCGGCCGTGCCGATCGGCGCGTTCCCCGCCTGTCGCCACAGCTCCCCGAAAGCCGCTCCGGGCGGGACGGCCAGCGCCGTCCAGCCCGCGTCGCGAAGCCCGCCCAGGCGCTCCTCCAACGGCGGCAGCCCTTGCGCCATCACCGAGGCCAGCCCGGGCGGACGCCCGGACCAGTCCGCGGAGTCCAGTACGAACGCCACGGCGCCGCCGCCGCGCCGGCACATCTTGGCCGCCAGTCCCGTCTGTACGTCGTCCATGTCTCCGAAGAAGGCGATGAGGAGCCCGTCCCCGCCCGCTCCGCCGAAGCCACTGCCGGCGCCGTTGCTCCGTACCGCGTCACAGGCCCGCGAGAGCCCCGCGCCGTCGGAGTGGCCGACCACCGCGAGGGTGTCCATCATCAGCCCCGCCGCCTCGGCGGACTCCTGCCCGCCGGAGGTGAAGCCGCCGCCCTCGCGGGGCACGCAGTCCCCGGTGTCGGTCAGCAGCCGTACCGAGAAGCCCTGCTCCAGCAGGTGCACCAGGGCCGAAGCGGCGGCGGAGACGGCCCACTCGAAGGCCGAGTCGGGGCCGGCGCCCTCGTAGGCGAGGCGCCGGGTGTCCAGCAGCACGGTGGCCCGGCTGCGCTGCGGCTGCTCCTCGCGGCGCACCATCAGCTCGCCGTAGCGGGCGGTGGAGCGCCAGTGCACGCGGCGCAGGTCGTCGCCGCGCCGGTAGCCGCGCGGGATCACGTCGTCCTCGCCCGCCAGGGCCAGCGAGCGCCGGCTGCCGTCGCCGTAGCCGGAGGACTCGCCGGTGAAGCGGACCAGCGGCAGCGCCTCGGTGCGCGGGATGACGGTGAGGGTGTCGTAGGCGGAGAAGGAGCGGGTCAGCTCGACCAGCCCGAAGGGGTCGGTGAGGCGCAGCTGGAGCGGGCCCAGCGGGTAGCGGCCGCGCAGATCGGAGCGGACCCGGTACGACACCTCGCGGCGGCCGCCCGGCTCCACCCGGTCCAGAACGAAGCGCGGCCGGGGCCCCAGCACGTACGGCACCCGGTCCTGGAGCATGAGCAGCCCGGTCGGCATCCGGGAGGTGTTGTCCAGCCGGAGCTGCACCCGGGCCTCGGAGCCGGCGGGCACCCGCATCGGGGTCAGCCGGCGGGTGCCGGAGACCCGGTGGCGGGTGCGGTGCAGGGCCAGGACGCAGAGCAGCGGCAGCACGGCGAGCAGCAGTCCGACCCGGAGCAGCTCGGACTGGCCGAGGACGTACGCGCACAGCCCGGCGGCGATGCCGGCGGCCAGGAAGGACCGGCCGCGCGTGGTCAGCCCGGCCAGCGACGCACGCAGCCCGCCACCGTCCTGCGGACCCCGGCCGCCCGCGTCGTGCGGGGCGCCGGCGCTCATCAGAAGCCCCGGATGCCCGCGCCGGGCGGGATCTCGCCGCGCGCGGGCGCGGCCGGTACGGGGGTGCGCTGGAGGATGTCCGCGACGACCTGCTCGGCGGTGCGCCGGCTCAGCTGGGCCTGTGCGGTGGGCAGCAGCCGGTGCGCGAGCACCGGTCCGGCCAGGGCCTGGACGTCGTCGGGCAGTACGTAGTCCCGCCCGGCCAGGGCGGCGGAGGCCTTCACGGCCCGCAGCAGGTGCAGGGTGGCGCGGGGCGAGGCGCCCAGGCGCAGGTCCGGGTGGCTGCGCGTGGCGGAGACCAGGTCGACGACGTAGCGCCGGACGGGCGCGGCCACGTACACCTCGCGCACGGCCTCGATGAGCTTGCCGATGTCGTGGGCGTGCGCGACGGCCGTCAGATCGTCGAGCGGGGAGAGCCCGCCGTGCACGTCGAGCATCCGCAGCTCGGCCTCGGGGCTGGGGTAGCCCACCGAGACCCGGGCCATGAAGCGGTCGCGCTGGGCCTCGGGGAGGGGGTAGGTGCCCTCCATCTCCACCGGGTTCTGGGTGGCGACCACCATGAAGGGGCTCGGCAGCGTGTAGGTGGTGCCGTCGATGGTGACCTGGCGCTCCTCCATCGACTCCAGCAGCGCGGACTGCGTCTTGGGGGAGGCGCGGTTGATCTCGTCGCCGATGACGATCTGCGCGAAGATCGCGCCCGGCTTGAACTCGAACTCCCGGCGCTGCTGGTCGTAGATGCTCACGCCGGTGATGTCCGAGGGCAGCAGGTCCGGGGTGAACTGGATCCGCTGGACCGAGCAGTCGATGGACTTGGCGAGCGCCTTGGCCAGCATCGTCTTGCCGACACCGGGAACGTCCTCGATCAGCAGGTGGCCCTCGGCGAGCAGGACGGTCAGCGCGAGGCGGACCACTTCCGGCTTGCCCTCGATCACGCTTTCGATCGATTCCCGCACCTGCTGCGCCGTGCTGGTCAGATCCGCGAGGCTTGCTCGGTCGTCATACGTGGTCACCTGGTTCTCCTCGACCCTTTCCCAGGGCCGGCGCCCCATGGCGCATGACCGGCCCACCCCGAAACACCTCAGAAACCGCGAGCAATCAAGACAGTCGCGACACGGACACCGGCCCGGAAGCGATTCCGGGTGACGTCTCCCCGCATTCTTGACGGCGCTTGGCCCTGGTGTCACTCAAGAGGTGGGATCGATCTCCCGCAGGAGTCCGGTGTGCACGTCGAACACGAAGCCTCGCACATCGTCCTTGTGGGGCAGGAAGGGGTTCGTACGGACCCGCTGCATGGACTGGCGGACGTCCTGGTCCACGTCCCGGAAGGCCTCGACGGCCCAGGCGGGGCGCTGGCCGACCTCGTCCTCCAGCTCGTGCCGGAAGTCCTCGGTCAGGCTTTCGAGACCGCAGCCGGTGTGGTGGATGAGTATGACCGTGCGGGTGCCGAGCGCCCGCTGGCTGATGGTGAGGGAGCGGATGGTGTCGTCGGTGACCACCCCGCCGGCATTGCGGATCGTGTGACAGTCGCCCAGCTCCAGGCCGAGGGCGGCGTGCAGGTCGAGGCGGGCGTCCATACAGGCCACGACGGCCACCTGGAGGACCGGGCGGGCGTCCATGCCGGGGTCGGCGAACTTCGCGGCGTAGGCGCGGTTCGAGTCGACCAGGCGGTCGGTGACGGAGAGCTCCTCGGCAGCCTTGGGCGCGGAGGCGGCGGGCAGGGGTACGGAAGTCGTCATGGATACGACGTTAGTGGTCACAGGGCGTATGAGCATTGAGTGAGGGTGGACAAAGAAGGTCACCCGGTCCTGTTGTGAGCTAACCCACAGGGGTGAGGCGCGCGCGGCCGACCGGGTGATTCACGGCTTTTGCCGCTTCGGTCACAGCGGGCCGCACGGCGCGCGGGGCGGTTCGTTGACCGCGGCGACCGTTGCACTAAAGTGACGCGAACCGGCCGGAGCCCGGCCCTGACCGGCCGCCCGGCCCCTTTGGTAAGACTCCGCGTGCGCGGCGCGGCGTATGCCTGCCGCGCCGTTATCTGAGAGGGCGCTTTGACTAGCGAGTCCCGACACGTCCCGGTGATGCTCCAGCGGTGCCTGGACCTGTTGGCCCCGGCACTGGAGAGGCCCGGGGCCGTCGTCGTCGACTGCACCCTGGGCCTCGGCGGCCACAGCGAGGCCCTGCTCACCCGGTTCCCCGAGGCCCACCTGATCGGCCTCGACCGCGACAAGGAGGCCCTGCGCCTCTCCGGGGAGCGCCTCGCGCCCTTCGGAGACCGGGCCACCCTCGTCCACGCCATCTACGCCGACCTGGAAGACGTACTGGACGGCCTGCGCATCCCCGCCGTCCAGGGCATCCTCTTCGACCTCGGCGTCTCCTCCATGCAGCTGGACGAGGCCGACCGCGGCTTCGCCTACGCGCAGGACGCGCCGCTCGACATGCGGATGGACCAGACGACGGGCATCAGCGCGGCCGAGGTCCTCAACACCTACGCGCCCGGCGAGCTGGTCCGGATCCTGCGCCAGTACGGCGAGGAGAAGCAGGCCAAGCGGATCGTGTCCGCGGTGGTGCGCGAGCGGGTCAAGGAGCCCTTCACCAACAGCGCCCGCCTCGTCGAACTGATCCGCGACTCCCTGCCGCAGGCGGCGAAGCGGACCGGCGGCAACCCGGCCAAGCGCACCTTCCAGGCGCTGCGCATCGAGGTCAACGGCGAGCTGTCCGGACTGGAGCGGGCGATCCCCGCCGCCGTGGACCGGATCGCGGTCGGCGGCCGGATCGTGGTGCTCTCGTACCAGTCGCTGGAGGACCGCCTCGTCAAGCAGGTCTTCGCGGCCGGCGCGACCTCGACGGCCCCGCCCGGGCTGCCGGTCGTACCGGAGAAGTACCAGCCGAAGCTGAAGCTGCTGACGCGCGGTGCGGAGCTGCCGACCGAGGAGGAGATCGCGCAGAACCGGCGTGCGGCGCCGGCCCGCTGCCGCGGGGTGGAACGCATCCGGGAGGCGCGGCTGTGAAACGGCTGGGGCGGGTGCTGGGGGGACCGGTCGCCGGACAGGCGGCGCGGACTCCGTTCGTCCTGCTGGTCGTGGCGCTGCTCGGCGGCGGGCTGATCAGCCTGCTGCTGCTGAACTCGGCGCTGAACCAGGGCTCCTTCCAGCTCAGCAAGCTGAAGCGGGAGACCACCGCGCTCACGGACGAGGAACAGGCGCTGCAGCGGGACGTGGACGGCTATTCGGCGCCGGACGCTCTGCAGCGGCGGGCGCACGAGCTGGGCCTGGTGCCGGGTGGCAGCCCGGTCTTCATCGGGCCCGACGGCAAGGTCGCCGGTACCGCGTCTCCCGCCGCCGAGCCGCCGCCCCCGCCCCCGCCGCCGGTCTCCGCGCCGCCGGTCTCGCCCTCCCCGGGCGGAGCCGTGCCGAGCCCGGCCGGCTCCCCGGCCCCGGCCCCCTCGGGCGCGGCCGCTCCGGCCCCCTCCACCGCGCCGTCGGGCGGCGCCCCCCAGTCCTCCCAGACCCCTGGACGGTGACGTCGTGACGCGTACCCCTGCGGGGCATGTCCCCTACCCGCCCTTCCACCGTTCCCCGGAGCTTCGCCCCGGACCCGATGCCGCGTGCGGCGCCGTCGCCGGGGGCCAGCCCCCGGACCCCCGCGCCTCAAACGCCGACGGGGCTGGATTTCGGCCGGCATCGGCTTGCAGGTGCACGCAGCTCAATGTGCGCCGGGTGATCCGGCGGGGCGAAATCCAGCCCCTCCGGCGTTTGAGGAGCGGGGTCTGGGGCGGCGCCCCAGGGGCCCCGGCGCAGCCCGGCTTCGCGCACGCCCGGGGGGCCGCCGCATGAGCCCCCAGGAGCCGCCGCGGCGGCGGGTGCCGGGGCCCGGGCGGCCCCGGCCCGCAGGGGACCGGACGCGGGCCACGGCCCGGCCCGCCACGCGCAGGCCCGCCACCCGCAGGCCCGCCCCCGCGCGGAAACCGCACACGATCCGGCTCGGCGCCCCCAAGCCCCGGCTGCGCCTGGTCAGCGTCGGGCTGACGCTGGTGATGCTGGCGTTCGTCGTACGGCTGCTCCAGGTGCAGGCCGTCGACGCGTCGGCCTACTCCGCCAAGGCCTCCGAGAACCGCTTCGCCAGCTACACCCTGGCCGCCGAGCGCGGGGAGATCACCGACCGCAAGGGCGTGGCGCTCGCCACCAGCGTGGACGCGTACGACATCACCGCGGACCCGCACATGTTCACGGTGCAGGAGAGCAAGGCCCCCGACGCCCCCGAGCAGGCGGCCGCCCTCCTCGCGCCGATCCTCGGCAAGGACGCCAAGGAGCTCGCCGAGCGCCTGAAGACGAAGAACACCCGCTACGTCGTCCTCGCCCGCCGCCAGACCCCCCAGGTCTGGAACCAGATCAAGGACCTCAAGAAGGTCTTCGCCGAGAAGGCGACCGCGGACAGGAAGAACAACGGCCCCGGCGCCAACGTGCTGGCCGGGGTGTTCAACGAGAACAGCAGCAAGCGCGTGTACCCGAACGGCGACCTCGCCGCCGGGATACTGGGTTACGTCAACGCCGAGGGCAAGGGCGGCGGCGGCCTGGAGTCCTCCCTGGACAAGAAGCTGGCCGGCAAGGACGGCGAGCTCACGTACGCCCAGTCGGGCGGCCGCCGCGTGCCGACCGCCGGATCCAGCGAGAAGCCCGCCGTGCCCGGCGAGGACATCGAGCTGACCATCGACCGCGACATCCAGTGGGCCGCGCAGAGCGCCATCACCGAGCAGGTCGCCAAGTCGGAGGCCGACCGCGGGTACGTCATCGTCCAGGACACCCGGACGGGCGAGGTCCTCGCCATGGCCAACGCCCCCGGCTTCGACCCCAACGACCTCTCCAAGGCCAGTTCCGCCGCGATGGGCAACGCCGCCCTCCAGGACGTGTACGAGCCCGGCTCCACCTCCAAGGTGATGTCGATGGCGGCCGTGCTGGAGGAGAAGAAGGCCGCGCCCGACACCCACGTCGAGGTCCCCAACCGGCTGCACCGCGGCGACCGGCTCTTCAAGGACGACATCGACCACCCGACCTGGTACCTGACCCTCAACGGGGTCCTGGCCAAGTCCTCCAACATCGGCACCATCCTGGCCACCGGCCAGCTCGGCCCGACGCAGCCCGAGGCCAACAAGGTCCTGTACTCGTACCTGGACAAGTTCGGCATCGGCCGGCCCACCGGGCTCAACTACCCCGGCGAGTCCCGCGGCATCCTCGCCCCGCCCGAGAAGTGGTCCACTTCCCAGCAGTACACGATCCCCTTCGGCCAGGGCCTGTCCCTCAACGCCATGCAGGCGGCCTCCGTGTACTCGACCATCGCCAACGGCGGGGTCCGCATCGCCCCGACCCTGGTCCGCGGAACCAAGGGCCCCGACGGCCGCTTCACCCCGGCCCCGGCGCCCGAGAAGAACCAGGTGGTCAGCAAGGAGACCGCCAAGACCCTCGCGGAAATGCTGGAGTCGGTGGTCGACGACCAGGAGGGCACCGGCACCAAGGCCCGCATCCCCGGCTACCGGGTCGGCGGCAAGACCGGCACCTCCAACCGGGTGGATCCGGCCACCGGCCGCTACAAGGGCTACACCGCCTCCTTCGCGGGCTTCGCACCCGCGGACAACCCCCGCATCACCGTCTACTGCGCCATCCAGAACCCCACCAAGGGCAGTTACTTCGGTGGCCAGATCTGCGGGCCCATCTACAAGAAGGTCATGGAGTTCGCCCTCAAAACCCTCCAGGTCGCTCCCACCGGAACCGCCCCCGCCGGACTCCCGGTCACCTACGAACCCGGCGCGCAGCCCGGGCAGCAGCCCGGCCCGCAGCCGAGCCAGTGACCGCCCTCCCCGCCGGCCCGCCCCAGAAAAGCGTGAGGCACCACCAGTGACAACGATCACCCCCGAATCCGGGAACCACGCGTCCGCCGCCCCCGAGGCCGGGCCCTCGCTTCGCGAGCGGCCCGCCGGGCCCGGTACGCTCACCGCCGTGCCCCACGCTGATCAGCCCAGAACCACCCAGAACGACGCACCGGCAGCGCCGCCGGGAGCGCCACGCCCCCTGTCCGTGCGCCCGACCCCCCTCGGCGAGCTGGCGGAGCTGCTCGGAGTGGAAGTCCCCGGCGCGCAGACCCGGATCACCGGCATCACGCACGATTCCCGTGCCGTGCGCCCCGGAGACCTCTACGCGGCCCTGCCGGGCGCCAAGCTGCACGGCGCGGACTTCGCCGCGCAGGCGGCCGCCCTCGGCGCCGCCGCCGTGCTGACCGACCCGGCCGGCGCGGAGCGCGCCGCGGCCACCGGACTCCCGGTCCTCGCCGTCGCCGACCCGCGCGGCCGGATGGGAGAACTGGCCGCCGCGGTCTACGGAGGGCCGGGCGAGGCCCTGCTCCAGATCGGCATCACCGGCACCTCCGGCAAGACCACCACGGCGTACCTCGTCGAGGGCGGCCTGCGCGGCGCCGGACGCCGGACGGGGCTCATCGGCACCGTCGAGATGCGCGTCGGCGACGAGCGGATCAAGTCCGAGCGCACCACCCCCGAGGCCACCGACCTGCAGGCGCTCTTCGCGGTCATGCGCGAACGCGGCGTCGAGGCCGTCGCCATGGAGGTCTCCAGCCACGCCCTGGTGCTCGGCCGGGTCGACGGCTGCGTCTTCGACGTGGCCGTCTTCAACAACCTGAGCCCGGAGCACATGGAGTTCCACTCCGACATGGAGGACTACTTCCAGGCCAAGGCGCAGCTCTTCACCGAGCGCCGCGCCCGCCTCGGCGTGGTCAACATCGACGACGAATACGGCCGCCGCCTCGCCAAGGAGTCGCCGATCCCGGTCGTCACCTTCTCCGCCGCGGGCGACCCGGCCGCCGACTGGCGGGCCGAGGACGTGGTCTCGCACCACATGGACTCGACCCTGACCCTGGTGGGTCCCGCGGGCGAGCGGGTACGGGCCACCGCCCCGCTGCCCGGCCCGTTCAACGTGGCCAACACCGTCGCCGCCGTCGTCACCCTCGCCGCCGCCGGCCTCGACCCGCAGACCGCCGCCGACGGCGTCGCCGCGGTCCCGGGGGTGCCCGGCCGGCTGGAGCGGGTCGACGCGGGACAGCCGTACCTGGCCGTCGTGGACTACGCGCACAAGACGGACGCCGTCGAATCGGTGCTGCGGGCCCTGCGCGAGGTCACCACCGGCAAGCTGCACGTCGTACTCGGCTGCGGCGGCGACCGCGACACCACCAAGCGGGCCCCGATGGGCGCCGCGGCCGCCCGGTTCGCCGACACCGCCGTACTGACCTCCGACAACCCGCGCTCCGAGGACCCCCTCGCGATCCTCGCCGCGATGTTCCGCGGTGCCGTGTCCGTGCCGCCCGCCGAGCGGGGCACCGTCCTGGTCGACGCCGACCGGGCGGCGGCCATCGCCGCCGTCGTCGCGCGCGCCGAGGCGGGGGACACCGTGCTGGTGGCCGGCAAGGGCCACGAGCAGGGCCAGGACACCGCGGGCGTCGTACGCCCCTTCGACGACCGCGCGGTCCTGCGCGCGGCCATCGAGACCCAAGCACGCCAGCGTCCCCGACAGGCCGAGGTGAACCAGTGATCGCCCTCTCCCTCGCCGAGATCGCCGACATCACCGGCGGGCAGCCCCACGACATACCGGATCCGTCCGCCGTGGTCACCGGCCCCGTGGTCTACGACTCCCGCGAGGTCGAGGCCGGCAGCCTGTTCGCCGCCTTCGTCGGGGAGCGGGTGGACGGCCACGACTATGCCGAACGCGCCCTGGCCGCCGGCGCCGTGGCCGTCCTCGCGACCCGGCCCGTCGGTGTCCCGGCCATCGTCGTCCCCGACGTGGTGGCCGCCCTCGGAGCGCTCGCCCGAGCCGTCGTCGAACGGCTGGGCACCGACGTCGTGGCCCTCACCGGCTCCGCCGGCAAGACCTCGACCAAGGACCTGATCGCCCAGGTCCTGCAGCACCACGCGCCGACCGTGTGGACCCCCGGGAACCTCAACAACGAGATCGGCCTGCCGATCACGACGCTGCGGGTCACCGAGGACACGCAGCACCTGGTCCTGGAGATGGGCGCCCGCGGCATCGGCCACATCAGCTACCTCACCGGACTGACGCCCCCGCGGATCGGCCTGGTCCTCAACGTCGGCACCGCACACATCGGGGAGTTCGGCGGCCGGGAACAGATCGCGCAGGCCAAGGGCGAGCTCGTCGAGGCCCTGCCGTCCGAGGCGGAGGGCGGCATCGCCGTCCTCAACGCCGATGACCTGCTGGTACGTGCCATGGCCGGGCGCACGAAGGCCCGTACGGTGCTGTTCGGCGAGGCCGAGGACGCCGAAATCCGGGCCACCGAAGTCCGGATGACGGACAGAGGACAGGCTTCCTTCACATTGCGAACACCGACCGGGTGCAGCGACGTGACCTTGCGGCTGTACGGTGAGCACCACGTGTCGAACGCGCTCGCCGCGGCCGCCGTCGCCCACGTGCTGGGCATGACCGTCGAGGAGATCGCCACCGCGCTCTCCGGGGCGGGCAGCCTGTCCCGGTGGCGGATGGAGGTCACCGAGCGGGCGGACGGTGTGACGATCGTCAACGACGCCTACAACGCAAACCCCGAGTCCATGCGGGCCGCACTGCGCGCACTCGCCGCGATGGGCGGCGCCGGCAAGGCGCACGGGGGCCGCACGTGGGCGGTGCTCGGCCCGATGGCCGAGCTCGGAGACGACGCGCTCGCCGAGCACGACGCGGTCGGACGGCTTGTCGTCCGGCTCAACGTGAGCAAGCTGGTCGCGGTCGGGGGCAGGGAAGCCTCCTGGCTGCAACTGGGCGCATATAACGAGGGTTCGTGGGGTGAGGAGTCGGTGCTCGTGTCCGACGCGCAGGCGGCGGTCGACCTGTTGCGCAGTGAACTGCGCCCGGGAGACGTCGTGCTGGTGAAGGCTTCCAGGTCAGCCGGTCTGGAGCGGGTGGCCCAGGCCCTGCTCGACGGCGAGGTCGCCGGCCGATGAGGCAGATCCTGTTCTCCGGAGTCATCGGACTCTTCCTCACGCTCATCGGCACCCCGCTGCTGATCAAGGGTCTGGCCCGCAAGGGCTACGGCCAGTTCATCCGGGACGACGGGCCGCGCGGCCACGCCGGGAAGAAGGGCACGCCCACCATGGGCGGCATCTCCTTCATCCTGGCCACGCTGATCGCGTACGCCCTCACCAAGGTGATCACCGGAAGCCAGCCGACCTTCTCGGGCCTCCTCGTCCTCATGCTGATGGCGGGCATGGGCGTGGTGGGCTTCCTCGACGACTACATCAAGATCGTCAAGCAGCGTTCGCTCGGTCTCCGGGCCAAGGCCAAGATGTCCGGCCAGCTGATCGTCGGCATCGCCTTCGCCGTGCTCGCGCTGCAGTTCAAGGACGCGCGCGGACTCGCCCCGGCCTCCACCAAGCTGTCGTTCGTCACGGACTTCGGCTGGTCGATCGGCCCGGTGCTGTTCGTGGTCTGGGCGCTGTTCATGATCCTGGCGATGTCCAACGGCGTGAACCTGACCGACGGCCTCGACGGCCTGGCCACCGGCGCCGCCGTGATGGTCTTCGGCGCGTACACCTTCATCGGCGTCTGGCAGTACCAGGAGTCCTGCGCCAACGCGCAGACCCTGACCAACCCGGGCGCCTGTTTCGAGGTGCGCGACCCACTGGACCTCGCGGTCGTCGCCGCCGCCCTGATGGGCGCCTGCTTCGGCTTCCTGTGGTGGAACACCTCGCCCGCCAAGATCTTCATGGGCGACACCGGTTCGCTGGCCCTCGGCGGCGCGCTCGCCGGCCTCGCGATCTGCTCCCGCACGGAGTTCCTGATGGCGCTCCTCGGCGGCCTCTTCGTCCTGATCACCATGTCGGTCGTCATCCAGGTCGGCTCCTTCAAGCTGACCGGCAAGCGCGTCTTCCGGATGGCGCCGCTCCAGCACCACTTCGAACTCAAGGGGTGGTCCGAAGTCCTGGTCGTCGTCCGGTTCTGGATCATCCAGGGCATGTGCGTGATCGTGGGCCTCGGAGTCTTCTACGCGGGATGGGCAGCCGACAAGTGACCGCCTGGCAGGGCAAGAACATCACCGTCGCCGGCCTCGGCGTGAGCGGCATCAGCGCCGCGCGTGCCCTGGCCGGGCTGGGTGCGCGGGTGACCGTCGTCGACAACGGGGACGGCGACGCGCAGCGTGCGCGGGCCGCCGAGCTCGCGGAGCTGGGCATCGAGGTCCGCCTCGGCAGCCTGGACGGCGGCGCCCGGGCGGGAGAGGTCCTGCCCGAGGGGACGCACCTCGTGGTCACCTCGCCCGGCTGGAAGCCCGACAGCCCGCTGTTCGCGGCCGCGGCCGCAGCCGGTGTGGACGTCGTGGGCGACGTCGAGATCGCCTGGCTGCTTCGCGAGGCCGCCGAGGACCAGCGTGCCGCCCGGACCGGCGAGCCCCGCAGGGAGCCGGCTCCCTGGCTCGCCATCACGGGCACCAACGGCAAGACCACCACCACCCAGATGCTCGCCTCGATCCTCAAGGCGGCCGGGCTCCGGACGGTGGCCGTCGGCAACATCGGCACCCCGATCATCGACGTGGTGCTCGGCGAGGAGCGGTACGACGTACTCGCCGTCGAGCTCTCCAGCTACCAGCTGCACTGGGCGCCCTCGGTGCGCCCGCACTCCGCGGCCGTCCTGAACCTGGCCCCCGACCACCTCGACTGGCACGGCTCCATGGAGGCGTACGCCGCCGACAAGGGCCGGATCTACGAGGGCAACACGGTCGCCTGCGTCTACAACGCCGCGGACAAGGCCACCGAGGACCTGGTCGTGGGGGCGGACGTGGAAGAGGGCTGCCGGGCCATCGGCTTCACCCTCGGAGCTCCCGGCCCCTCCATGTTCGGCGTCGTCGACGGCATCCTCGTCGACCGGGCCTTCGTGGAGAACCGGCAGAAGAACGCCCAGGAACTCGCCGAGGTCGCGGACGTCAACCCGCCGGCCCCGCACAACATCGCCAACGCCCTCGCCGCCGCGGCCCTGGCCCGCGCCTTCGGCGTGGAACCGCGCGCCGTCCGCGACGGACTGCGCGACTTCCGGCCGGACGCCCATCGGGTCAGCCACGTGGAGGAGGTGGGCGGGGTCACGTACGTGAACGACTCCAAGGCCACCAACACCCACGCCGCGGAAGCCTCCCTGGCGGCCTTCGAGCCGGTCGTCTGGATCGCCGGCGGCCTCGCCAAGGGCGCGACCTTCGACGAGCTCGTACAGAAGGCGGCGAAGCGGCTGCGCGGCGTCGTACTGATCGGCGCCGACCGTGCCCTGATCGCCGAGGCACTGGCGCGACACGCCCCGGAGGTCCCGGTCGTGGACCTCGCACGGACCGACACTGGGGCGATGCTCGCGGCGGTCCGGGAAGCGGCCCGGCTCGCGGAGCCCGGCGACACGGTTCTGCTGGCACCTGCCTGCGCCTCGATGGACATGTTCGCGAACTACGGCAAGCGTGGGGACGCGTTCGCCGACGCGGTGCGCGAACTGGCCGCCGAGCAGGCCTAGGAACACCCCCGGGGTCCGGTCCGATCCAGGGCAGGTTCCCTCCGGCCGACCGGCTGCTCGCCTCGTACGAGTTGGAGGGGAAGATCACAGATGCCGGCCAAGCAAGTGCTGCCGGGGCGGCGGCCGTCAGCCGACAAGTCCGCCAAGGCTGCCCAGACCGCCAAAGAGGGCAAGGGCGCCAAACCCGGCGTACCCAGGGGGCCCAGGGCCGGCAGGGCGCTGGGCCGGGGGCGCCCGGCGGCGCGTCCCGGTCGGCCCGCCGGGGGCGGCCCGCTGACCCGGCTGCGGCGTACGCAACGGCAGTTGCGCCAGGCCTGGGACCGGCCCCTCACGGCGTATTACCTGATCTTCGGCAGCTCGCTGCTCATCACCGTGCTCGGCCTGGTGATGGTCTACTCGGCCTCCATGATCAAGGCGCTCCAGCTCGGCCTGGGCGACGCGTACTTCTTCAAGAAGCAGTTCCTGGCGGCCCTGATCGGCACCGGACTGCTGCTGCTCGCCTCCCGGATGCCCGTCAAACTCCACCGGGCCCTGTCCTATCCGGTGCTCACCGGCACCCTCTTCCTGATGGTCCTGGTCCAGGTGCCCGGGATAGGGGTGTCGATCAACGGCAACCAGAATTGGATCTCCCTTGGCGGTCCGTTCATGCTCCAGCCCAGTGAGTTCGGCAAACTCGCCCTCATCCTCTGGGGCGCCGACCTGCTGGCGCGCAAGGGCGACAAGGACCTGCTGAGCCAGTGGAAACACCTGCTGGTGCCGCTGGTCCCGGTCACCTTCCTGCTGCTCGGGCTCATCATGCTGGGCGGGGACATGGGCACCGCGATGATCCTCGGAGCCATCCTGTTCGGCCTGCTGTGGCTGGCCGGGGCCCCGACGCGGATGTTCGCGGCGGTACTGGCCTTCGTGGGCGTGCTCGTCGCGCTGCTCATCAAGACCAGCCCGCACCGCATGGACCGGCTCCAGTGCATCGGGGTGACCGAGCTGCCCGAAAACGGGCTGTGCTGGCAGGCCGTCCACGGAATCTACGCCCTCGCATCGGGCGGATGGTTCGGTTCCGGGCTGGGTGCCAGTGTGGAAAAATGGGGGCAACTGCCAGAGGCCCACACCGACTTCATCTTCGCCATCACCGGCGAGGAGCTGGGTCTGGCGGGGACGCTGTCGGTGCTCGCCCTGTTCGCGGCCCTAGGCTATGCGGGTATCCGCGTGGCCGGACGCACGGAGGACCCCTTCGTACGGTTTGCCGCGGGAGGCGTGACCACCTGGATCACGGCGCAAGCCGTGATCAACATCGGTGCGGTGCTCGGTCTGCTGCCGATCGCCGGGGTCCCGCTCCCGCTGTTCTCCTACGGCGGGTCGGCCTTGCTGCCGACCATGTTCGCGGTCGGACTGCTCATCGCCTTCGCGCGTGAGGAGCCGGCGGCACGGGCGGCGCTCGCGATGCGGAGGCCCAAGAACGGCCGGCCGCGGACCGGGCAGAGATGGAAGTCGATGAGACGGCGCGTCAAGACGCGTCCGTCCGGAGAGCGGTGATTTTCCGTGCATGTCGTACTCGCCGGTGGGGGGACCGCCGGCCACATCGAGCCGGCGCTCGCCCTCGCGGACGCCCTGCGCAGGCAGGACCCTTCCGTGGGCATCACCGCCCTCGGCACGGAACGCGGACTCGAAACCCGCCTGGTGCCCGAGCGCGGCTACGAGCTGGGACTGATCCCGGCCGTTCCGCTGCCCCGTAGGCCCACGCCCGAGCTGATCACCGTCCCAGGACGGCTGCGCGGCACCATCAAGGCCGCGGAGGAGATCCTCCTGCGCACCAAGGCCGACTGCGTCGTCGGCTTCGGCGGCTACGTGGCCCTGCCCGGCTACCTCGCGGCCAAGCGCCTCGGGGTGCCGATCATCGTCCACGAGGCCAACGCGCGGCCCGGACTGGCCAACAAGATCGGCTCCCGGTACGCGTTCGCCGTCGCGGTCTCCACCCCGGACAGCAAGCTGCGCGGCGCCCGCTACGTGGGCATCCCGCTGCGCCGTTCCATCTCCACCCTCGACCGGGCGCTGGTCCGCCCGGAGGCGCGCGCCGCCTTCGGCCTGGACCCCAACCTGCCCACGCTGCTGGTCTCCGGCGGTTCGCAGGGCGCCCGCCGCCTCAACGAGGTGATCGAGCAGGTCGCGCCGACCCTCCAGCGCTCCGGGGTCCAGATCCTGCACGCGGTCGGCCCGAAGAACGAACTGCCGCGTGTCGACAACATGCCCGGGATGCCGCCTTATGTGCCGGTACCGTACGTGGACCGGATGGATCTCGCGTACGCCGCCGCGGACATGATGCTCTGCCGCGCGGGCGCGATGACCGTCGCCGAACTGTCCGCCGTCGGGCTGCCCGCCGCCTACGTCCCGCTGCCGATCGGCAACGGCGAACAGCGGCTCAACGCCCAGCCGGTGGTCAAGGCCGGCGGCGGCCTGCTCGTGGACGACGCGGAACTGACACCCCAGTGGGTGCTCAGCCAGGTCCTCCCGGTCCTGTCCGACCCGCACCGCCTGTACGAGATGTCCCGCGCGGCCGCCGAGTTCGGCCGCCGCGACGCCGACGAGCTGCTCGTCGGCATGGTGTACGAGGCGATCGCAGCCAACAGAGCCCGCTGACGCGGGAAGCACCGACGCAGGAGGCACAGGAGTGGCCGGAGCGAGCACCGCGCAGCGTGGCGGTCCGGGAGCCGCCGGGAAGGGCTCCGGCCCCCTCAAGCGGCTGGGGTCCCCGAAGGCCCCGAAGCCGCCCAAGGGATCCGGCCCCGGGGGACCCCGCGGGCCGCGCCCCGGCGGGCGGCTTCCGGGAAGGCTGAGCCGGGGACCCCTCGTGGTCGCCGGCCTGGTCCTCGCGCTGCTCCTGGCCGCCGGCTGCACGTGGGTGCTCTACGGGTCCTCCTGGCTCCGGGTCGAGAAGGTCACCGCGGCCGGCACCGAGGTCCTGACCCGGGAACAGGTGCTGGCGGCGGCGGCCGTTCCCGTCGGCGCACCCCTGGTGTCCGTGGACACCGACGAGATCGAAGCCCGGCTCCGCGGCCGCCTGCCCCGTATCGATTCGGTCGATGTGGTGCGGGCCTGGCCGCACGGAATCGGGCTGAAGGTGACGGAACGCAAGCCCGTTCTGCTCATCAAGAAGGACGTGCAGTTCGTGGAAGTGGACGCTTCCGGTGTGCGATTCGACACGGTCGGACAAGCGCCGAAGGGTGTTCCGCTCCTCGAACTGAGCTCCCAGCAGTCTCCGAGCGGCCGCCGTTTCGACGAGGAACGGCTGCTGCGCGAGGCCGTCGTCATCGCCGGCGTCCTCCCGGAATCCGTCCGCAAGGAGACCGTGCAGGTCACGGTCCGGTCCTACGACTCGGTGGTACTGGAGTTGACCGGCGGCCGGTCGGTGGTCTGGGGGAGCGGGGAACAGGGCGAGGCGAAGGGCCGCGCGCTGACGGCACTCCTCAAGGCCTCGCCCAAGGCCGGACGATTCGACGTGAGCGTCCCCACCGCCCCGGCGGTGTCCGGTAGTTGACGTCTGGTCGAACAGCGTCGCACCCTGGTTGGCCACCGATACGGGTGATCACATAGGGTGAAAAGAAAAACGGGAGGTTCGGCGTGTTCGTTGAACACGCGCTACTTGTCGACTTAGTGTCCTGTTCGGAAGAGTCCAAGGAACAGACACACTCATAACCCTAAACTTCAGGGTTAGGGTTCGGGTCGGCGTGTACGGACCGTCCCAATTTCGGCATCAGTCGTCGCACCGCAGGCCCGCGAGGCGAACGACACGTAACTCGAGGCGAGAGGCCTTCGACGTGGCAGCACCGCAGAACTACCTCGCAGTCATCAAGGTCATCGGTGTCGGCGGCGGTGGTGTCAATGCCATCAACCGAATGATCGAGGTCGGTCTCAAGGGCGTCGAGTTCATCGCCATCAACACAGACGCCCAGGCGCTGTTGATGAGCGACGCCGACGTCAAGCTCGACGTCGGCCGGGAACTCACCCGGGGTCTCGGCGCCGGGGCCAACCCGGATGTCGGTCGCAAGGCGGCAGAGGACCACCGCGAGGAGATCGAGGAGGTCCTCAAGGGGGCCGACATGGTCTTCGTCACCGCCGGTGAAGGCGGCGGCACCGGAACGGGCGGCGCACCTGTCGTCGCCAACATCGCGCGCTCGCTGGGCGCCCTGACGATCGGTGTGGTCACCCGGCCGTTCACCTTCGAGGGCCGGCGCCGCGCGAACCAGGCCGAGGACGGCATCGCCCAGCTCCGCGAGCAGGTCGACACCCTCATCGTCATCCCCAACGACCGCCTGCTGTCCATCTCGGACCGCCAGGTCAGCGTCCTCGACGCCTTCAAGTCGGCGGACCAGGTCCTGCTGTCCGGCGTCCAGGGCATCACCGACCTCATCACCACCCCGGGTCTGATCAACCTCGACTTCGCGGACGTCAAGTCCGTGATGTCCGAGGCGGGCTCGGCCCTGATGGGCATCGGCTCGGCCCGCGGCGACGACCGCGCGGTGGCCGCCGCCGAGATGGCGATCTCCTCGCCTCTGCTGGAGGCGTCCATCGACGGAGCACGCGGCGTCCTCCTCTCCATCTCCGGTGGCTCGGACCTCGGTCTCTTCGAGATCAACGAGGCCGCGCAGCTGGTGAGCGAGGCCGCGCACCCCGAGGCGAACATCATCTTCGGAGCCGTCATCGACGACGCGCTCGGCGACGAGGTACGGGTCACCGTCATCGCGGCCGGGTTCGACGGCGGACAGCCCCCGGCCCGCCGCGACAACGTCATCGGCGCGGCCTCCACCAAGCGCGAGGAGCCGGCTCCGGCTCCGGTCCGTGCCGCCGAACCGGCCCGCCCGGCCTTCGGCGGACTCGGCTCGGTCACCCCGCGCGAGGAGCCGGTCCGCAGCGAGCCGGTCCCGGTCGCCGAGGCTCCGGCCCCGCAGGTCCCGACGGCCCGGCCGTACCAGGACAGCCCGGCCGAGGAACTGGACGTTCCGGACTTCTTGAAGTGACCCTGGAGCAGTACAGCGAGAGCGGCGCCCACTTCGCCTTCACCGACCGGTGGGGCGGGGTGAGCGCCGTTCCGTACGAGGAGCTCAATCTCGGCGGCGCGGTCGGAGACGACCCGGCCGCCGTTCGCGCGAACCGGGCCGCCGCGGCGAAGGCGCTGGGCATCGCGCCGGACCTGGTGGTCTGGATGAACCAGGTGCACGGCCGGGACGTGGCGGTGGTCGACGGCCCGTGGCACAGCACCGATGGAATTCCACCGGTGGACGCGGTGGTGACCGCCCGTCGGGGGCTCCCCCTCGCGGTCCTCACCGCCGACTGCACGCCCGTCCTGCTGGCCGACCCCGTCGCCGGCATCGCGGGAGCCGCCCACGCCGGGCGGCCCGGGCTGGTCGCCGGAGTCGTGGGCGCCGCCGTCGAGGCGATGGTCTCGCTCGGAGCCGACCCCGCGCGCATGGTGGCCCGTACCGGACCGGCGGTGTGCGGGCGCTGTTACGAGGTTCCCGCCGAGATGCGGGCGGCGGTCGCCGAGGTGGTGCCGGCCGCGTACGCCGAGACGAGCTGGGGAACACCGGCCGTCGACGTGGTGGCCGGAGTGCACGCGCAGCTCGCGGAGGCGGGGGTGGCCGACCTCGGCCGGTCCCCGGTCTGCACACTGGAGTCGCGGGACCACTTCTCGTACCGCCGCGACCGGATGACCGGGCGGCTTGCCGGATATGTCTGGTTGGACTGAAGAATGACGGATCGTAAGTCCGAGCTCGCCGAGAACCTCGCGCGGGTGGAGGAGCGGATCGGGGCCGCCTGCGCGGCCGCCGACCGCAAGCGGGAGGAGGTGACCCTCATCGTGGTCACCAAGACCTACCCGGCGAGCGACGTACGACTGCTGGCGGACCTGGGTATCCGTCACGTGGCGGAAAACCGGGACCAGGACGCGGCCCCCAAGGCCGAGGCCTGTGCGGATCTGCCGCTCAGCTGGCACTTCGTCGGCCAGTTGCAGACGAACAAAGTCCGTTCCGTGGCCGGATACGCGCACCTCGTGCAGTCCGTCGACCGGCCCAAGCTCGTCACGGCCCTCTCGGCGGCCGCGGAAGGAGCCGGACGGGAACTGGGCTGCCTGGTGCAGATCGCCCTCGACGCCGAGTCGGGCGAACGGGGGGCCCGCGGCGGTGCGGCGCCCGAGCAGCTCGCCGAGTTGGCGGACCTCGTGGCGGCGGCTCCCGGACTGCGCATCGACGGGCTCATGACGGTCGCTCCGCTGGCCGGGCGCTACGCGGGACGCGAACAAGCGGCCTTCGAGCGGCTGGTGGAATTGTCATCCCGCCTGCGCGCGGACCATCCGGCTGCCACGATGGTGTCGGCCGGGATGAGCGCAGACCTGGAACAGGCCGTTGCGGCCGGTGCGACACATGTACGCGTCGGCACTGCGGTACTCGGCGCGAGACCCCGGCTCGGGTAACGTCGCGAAGAAAGTCGGACCACAGCAGAAAATATGGTCATTTCCGCTGATGAGCGGACAGGCCACGTGGATCGCGGGCAGTTGGTGACATTCGTGACACGGCGATACACCTGCGACAGGGCGATCCACCACAGAGCGGAGGACTCAGAGAATGGCCGGCGCGATGCGCAAGATGGCGGTCTACCTCGGCCTCGTGGAGGACGACCGGTACGACAACCCGGGGTACGACCCCGACGACGAGTTCGAACCCGAGCCGGAGCCGGAACGGTCGCGCGACCGGGACCGCCGACAGCAACCCGTTTCGCATCAAACGCCCGTATCGGACGAACCGGTACGAGTTGCCCAGCCCCCGGCACCAAGGGAACCCATCCCAATGCCGGTTGAAAACGGACGTCCTGCGCGAATCGCCCCCGTGGCGTCCATCACACCCGAACGCTCGAATCTGGAGAAGAACGCCCCCGTGATCATGCCCAAGGTCGTCTCCGAGCGGGAGCCGTACCGCATCACGACGCTGCACCCCCGGACCTACAACGAGGCCCGTACCATCGGGGAACACTTCCGTGAGGGCACTCCGGTGATCATGAATCTCACGGAGATGGACGACACGGACGCGAAGCGTCTGGTCGACTTCGCCGCAGGCCTCGTCTTCGGTCTGCACGGCAGCATTGAACGCGTGACACAGAAGGTGTTCCTGCTGTCTCCTGCTAACGTCGATGTCACGGCGGAGGACAAGGCCCGCATCGCGGAGGGCGGGTTCTTCAACCAAAGCTAGACCGATCCGTCAGATACGGGACCGGGTACAGAGCGGAAGCAGGGGAGAGGGAAGCGCGGGATGGGCGTAGCACTGCAAGTGGTTTACATCGCGCTGATGTGCTTCCTCATCGTGCTGATCTTCCGACTGGTCATGGACTACGTGTTCCAGTTCGCACGTTCATGGACACCCGGCAAGGCGATGGTGGTCGTTCTGGAGGCCACCTACACTGTCACCGATCCACCGCTCAAGCTTCTTCGGCGGCTCATCCCGCCGTTGCGTCTCGGGGGCGTGGCACTCGACCTGTCCTTCTTCGTTCTGATGATCATCGTTTACATCCTCATCAGTTTCGTGAGCACCGCTGCGAGAAGCGTGTGAACGATGAGCTTCCCCGCAGGCGCGGGGACAGTCCCGATACGGTCCTGCCGACTGCCGACGACTACGTAGAGGTGAAGAAGACATGCCGCTGACTCCCGAGGACGTGCGGAACAAGCAGTTCACGACCGTCCGCCTGCGAGAAGGCTATGACGAGGACGAGGTCGACGCCTTCCTCGACGAGGTCGAGTCCGAACTGACGCGCCTGCTGCGCGAGAACGAGGACCTGCGCGCCAAGCTGGCGGCCGCCACGCGTGCCGCCGCGCAGAACCAGCAGCAGGGCATGCGCAAGCCCGAGCCCCAGGACCAGCGTGGCCCCGGCGCCCCCGTGCCCGCGGCCATATCCGGCCCCCCGCAGCAGCAGCCCCAGATGGGTCCGCCGCAGCTTCCGGGTGGCCCGCCCCAGCTTCCGGCCGGCCCCGGCGGGCACGGCCAGCAGGGTCCCGGCCCGATGGGCGGCCCCATGCAGCAGCACACCATGGGTGGGCAGCAGCAGATGGGTCAGCAGGGCATGGGCCAGCAGGGTATGGGCCAGCAGGGTATGGGCCAGCAGGGTATGGGCCAGCAGGGTCCCGGCCCGATGGGCAACCCCATGCAGCAGCAGTCCATGGGTGGCCAGAACCCGCTCGGCCAGCAGATGGGCCAGCCCATGGGGCAGCAGATGCAGCCGATGGGTCAGCAGATGCAGCCCATGGGTCAGCAGATGCACCAGCAGCCGCAGCAGCTTCCGCAGCAGGGTCCCGGTGGCGACAGCGCCGCCCGCGTCCTGTCGCTCGCGCAGCAGACCGCCGACCAGGCGATCGCAGAGGCCCGCTCCGAGGCCAACAAGATCGTCGGCGAGGCCCGGTCGCGCGCCGAGGGCCTGGAGCGGGACGCCCGCGCCAAGGCCGACGCGCTGGAGCGGGACGCGCAGGAGAAGCACCGCGTCGCGATGGGCTCCCTGGAGTCCGCCCGCGCCACGCTGGAGCGCAAGGTCGAGGACCTGCGGGGCTTCGAGCGTGAGTACCGCACCCGTCTGAAGTCCTACCTGGAGTCGCAGCTGCGCCAGCTGGAGACGCAGGCCGACGACTCGCTGGCTCCGCCGCGGAACCCCGCCGGTCCCGCGCTGCCGCCGTCGCCGACCCCGTCGATGGCTCCGGCCGGTGCGATGCACTCCATGGGTGGTCCGTCGATGGGCGGCCCGTCGCCGATGGGTGGTCCGTCCCCGATGGCCCCCTCCTACGGTGGCGGCCAGCAGCAGATGTCCCCGGCGATGACGCAGCCGATGGCTCCGGTGCGGCCGGCTGCTCCGCAGCCGATGCAGCAGGCGCCGTCTCCCATGCGGGGCTTCCTGATCGACGAGGACGACAACTAAGCGGTAGCCCGTCGGCAGACGGTCGGGCCGGGCCCGGTTCCCCTTCGGGGGCACCGGGCCCGGCCCGTTTTCGTGCCCCGGCCCGTTTTCGTGCCCCGGCCCGGTGGCGGGCGCCGCTGCGCGGGGCTGGGTCCCCTACCCGCCCTTTGCCCGTTCCCTGGGGCTCCGCCCCAGACCCCGCGCCTCAAACGCCGGCGAGGCTGGATTTGCCTCAGCGCCGGGTCCGGGCAGCGCCCGGGGAACGGTGGAAGGGCGGGTAGGGGAAACGCGAAGCGGCCCGCACTCCCCGGCAGGGGGATACGGGCCGCTTCAGCCCGGGGGCTACGCCTTGCGGAGGCGGAAGGTCAGGCCCAGGGGCTCGTCCTCGAACGGGTCGCCGTACGACGCGTCCGCCTCGCCCGAGGCGTAGTCCGTGGCCAGGACCTCGTCGGCGATGAGGGACGCGTGGTCCGTCAGGGCCGTCACCAGCTCCGGGTCCGACGTGGACCAGCGCAGGGCGATCCGGTCCGCGACGTCCAGACCGGAGTTCTTCCGGGCCTCCTGGATCAGGCGGATCGCGTCACGGGCCAGGCCCGCCAGACGGAGCTCCGGGGTGATCTCCAGGTCCAGGGCGACCGTCGCGCCGGAGTCGGACGCCACCGACCAGCCCTCGCGGGGGGTCTCCGTGATGATGACCTCCTCCGGGGTGAGGGTGACGGGCGCGCCGTCCACCTCGACCTCGGCGGAGCCGGAGCGCAGGGCCAGGGACAGCGCCGCCGCGTCGGCCGCGGCCACCGCCTTCGCCACGTCCTGCACGCCCTTGCCGAAGCGCTTGCCCAGCGCACGGAAGTTCGCCTTGGCCGTGGTGTCGACCAGGGAGCCGCCGACCTCCGAGAGGGAGGCCAGCGAGGAGACGTTCAGCTCCTCCGTGATCTGGGAGTGCAGCTCGGGGGAGAGGGTCTCGAAGCCCGATACGGCGACCAGCGCGCGGGACAGCGGCTGGCGGGTCTTCACGCCCGACTCGGCCCGCGTCGCGCGGCCCAGCTCCACGAGGCGGCGTACCAGCAGCATCTGCCGGGACAGCTCCGGGTCGATCGCCGAGGCGTCCGGGACCGGCCACGTGGTCAGGTGCACCGACTCCGGGGCGTCCGGGGTGACCGGGACGATCATGTCCTGCCAGACCCGCTCCGTGATGAAGGGGGTGAGGGGGGCGAGGAGGCGGGTGACCGTCTCCACCACCTCGTGCAGGGTGCGCAGCGCGGCCGCGTCGCCCTGCCAGAAGCGGCGCCGCGAGCGGCGGACGTACCAGTTGGAGAGGTCGTCGACGAAGGAGGAGAGGAGCTTGCCGGCGCGCTGGGTGTCGTAGGACTCCATCGCCTCCGTGACCTCGGTCGTCAGGGTGTGGAGCTCCGAGAGCAGCCAGCGGTCGAGGACCGTGCGGTCCGCGGGCGCCGGGTCGGAGGCCGACGGGGCCCAGTTCGACGTCCGGGCGTACAGGGCCTGGAAGGCGACCGTGTTCCAGTACGTGAGGAGCGTCTTGCGGACGACCTCCTGGATCGTGCCGTGGCCGACGCGGCGCGCCGCCCACGGGGAGCCGCCGGCCGCCATGAACCAGCGGACGGCGTCCGCCCCGTGCTGGTCCATCAGCTGGATCGGTTCGAGGGTGTTGCCCAGGTGCTTGGACATCTTGCGGCCGTCCTCGGCGAGGATGTGGCCCAGGCAGACCACGTTCTCGTAGGAGGACTTGTCGAAGACGAGGGTGCCGACCGCCATCAGCGTATAGAACCACCCGCGCGTCTGGTCGATGGCCTCCGAGATGAACTGCGCCGGATAGCGCTTCTCGAAGATCTCCTTGTTCTTGTGCGGGTAGCCCCACTGCGCGAACGGCATCGAACCCGAGTCGTACCAGGCGTCGATGACCTCCGGCACGCGGACGGAGGTGAGGGTGCAGCCATCGGCCGTGCAGGGGAAGGTGACCTCGTCGATGTACGGGCGGTGCGGGTCCAGACCCGACTGGTCCGTGCCCGTCAGCTCGCTCAGCTCCTTGAGGGAGCCGACGCAGGTGAGGTGGTTCTCCTCGCAGCGCCAGATGGGCAGCGGGGTGCCCCAGTAGCGGTTGCGGGAGAGCGCCCAGTCGATGTTGTTGTTCAGCCAGTCGCCGAAGCGGCCCTGCTTGACGGAGTCCGGGAACCAGTTGGTCTTCTCGTTCTCCCGCAGCATCGCGTCCTTGACGGCGGTGGTGCGGACGTACCAGGACGGCTGCGCGTAGTAGAGCAGCGCGGTGTGGCAGCGCCAGCAGTGCGGGTAGCTGTGCTCGTAGGCGATGTGCTTGAAGAGCAGGCCGCGCGCGTCGAGGTCGGCGGTCAGCTTCTCGTCGGCCTTCTTGAAGAAGACGCCGCCGACCAGCGGGACCTCCTCCTCGAAGGTGCCGTCGGCGCGGACCGGGTTCACGACGGGCAGGCCGTACGAGCGGCAGACCGCGAGGTCGTCGGCGCCGAAGGCGGGGGACTGGTGGACCAGACCGGTGCCGTCCTCGGTCGTGACGTACTCGGCGTTCACGATGTAGTGGGCGGGGGCGGGGAACTCGACCAGGTCGAAGGGGCGCTGGTACGTCCAGCGCTCCATCTCCTTGCCCGTGAAGGTCTGGTCGGTGGCCTCCCAGCCCTCGCCGAGGGACTTCTCCAGCAGGGGCTGGGCGACGACGAGCTTCTCTTCGCCGTTCGTCGCCACGACGTAGGTGACGTCGGGGTGTGCGGCCACCGCGGTGTTGGAGACCAGGGTCCAGGGGGTGGTCGTCCAGACGACCAGCGCCGCCTCGCCCGCGAGGGGGCCGGAGGTCAGCGGGAAGCGGACGTAGACCGAGGGGTCGACGACCGTCTCGTAGCCCTGGGCCAGCTCGTGGTCCGAGAGGCCGGTGCCGCAGCGGGGGCACCAGGGGGCGACGCGGTGGTCCTGGGTGAGCAGGCCCTTGTTGAAGATCTCCTTCAGCGACCACCACACGGACTCGACGTACTCGGGGTCCATGGTGCGGTAGGCGTCGTCGAGGTCGACCCAGTAGCCCATCCGGTTCGTGAGCTCGGTGAACGCGTCGGTGTGGCGGGTCACGGACTCGCGGCACTTGGCGTTGAACTCGGCGATGCCGTACGCCTCGATGTCCTTCTTGCCGTTGAAGCCCAGCTCCTTCTCGACGGCGAGCTCGACGGGCAGGCCGTGACAGTCCCAGCCGGCCTTGCGGGCCACGTGGTAGCCGCGCATGGTGCGGAACCGGGGGAAGACGTCCTTGAAGACGCGGGCCTCGATGTGGTGCGCGCCGGGCATGCCGTTCGCGGTGGGCGGGCCCTCGTAGAAGACCCACTCGGGGCGTCCCTCGGACTGCTCCAGCGTCTTGGCGAAGGTCTTGCTCTCGCGCCAGAAGTCGAGGACCGCGTGCTCAAGGGCAGGCAGGTCGACCTGGGCGGGTACCGGGCGGTACTGCGGCGGTGTGGTCATGAGGCTGAACTCTTCCTCCGGCGGGGTGTCACTTCCGTCCGGAGGGACGAGAGCCGCCCTCGTTTCCAAGGACCTGCTGCTCCCGCGGTACCACCCTCCTTGGCCTCCGGACCTGTGGTCCGAGGGCCCCCTCATTGGGGTGCGAAGCCGGTTCTACTCGCCCTACGGGAATCCCCGTGGGCTTTCTTCCGGCGGCTCCGGGGTGATCCTTCGCATCGCGCTCGCCCCCGGGCTCTCACCGTCCCCGGGTCGCTCCTGGCTGCGTCCGACGCTACTCGTCCCCATCCATGCCTCTCGCTGGGCCCAGTGTACGGGCCGGGGGGCTGGTCGGCAGACCGGTTTGCGGGGCGTGGCGCGGGGGTGCGGACGGGGGTGCGGGCGGGGCGCGGACGGGGGTCTGGAATGACCCGAATGGGCCGACGGGCCGTTTCGGGGTGCGGTGGGGCGGGTGGGGCGGATTACCGGGCTCCCTGCTGGGCACAACGGATGCAGGTTGACCTCGATGGACGCGTGCCCCGTTGCCGCGGGGCCGGAGTCGATTTATCGTTCCGGCACGATTCGCGAGCAATGATCACAGTATGTGAAGGGGCCGCGGCCATGGTGGCGAAGAAGACCGCCGGGAGTACTGCCAAGAAGGCTGTCGGGAAGGCTGCGGAGAAGCCGGCGAAGGAGCCGGAGACGGAGGTGGCGGCCCCGGATCCGGAGGCCGGACCGGTGGACGGGGCCACCGCCGGGAAGAAGGCGGCGGCCGCGAAGAAGACGGCAGCTGCGAAGAAGGCGGCCGCCGTCAAGAAGACGGCCGCGAAGAAGGCCACGGCCAAGCCGGCCGGGGCCGAGGGGGCGGCGCAGGCCGCGCACGAGACGGGAGCCCGGAAAGTGGTTGCCAAGAAGAGCACCGGCACGGCCAGGAAGACGGCCACGGCCGCGACCAGCGGGCTGCCCAAGGCGCGGGGCGGGGCGGGCCTGGCGCCCGGCGAGCTCGCCGTACGGCCCGGCGAGGACCCCTGGACCCCGGCGGAGGTGGCGGATGCGCGGGCCGAGCTGGAGAGCGAGGTGCTGCGGCTGCGCGCCGAGCTCCAGGCCTCCGACGCGGCCATCTCCGGGCTGATGCGGGACTCCGGTGACGGCGCGGGTGACGACCAGGCCGATACCGGGACCAAGAACATCACCCGGGAGTCCGAGCTCGCCCTCGCCGCGAACGCCAACTCGATGCTGGAGCAGACCGAGCGCGCGCTGGAACGGCTGGAGTCGGGCACGTACGGCCTCTGCGAGAACTGCGGCCGGCCCATCGGCAAGGCGCGGATGCAGGCCTTCCCGCGGGCCACGCTGTGCGTGGACTGCAAGCAGAAGCAGGAGCGGCGGCACTGAGCGGCGGCTGAGCGGGCCCCGGGCGGGCGCCGGAGGGGCCGGGGCCGGCGCAGGCGGCCTCCGTCGGCCTCCACCCGGCCTCCACCTGGGCGGCGGCCGGGGCGGCGGCCGGAGGGTGCCCTGACGTACTCTCGTGTCTCGTCAGGGTCCAGGAACCTGGCGGGTCGGTCGGCGCCGTGCCGTCCAACAACCTGGTTCGAGCTAGTTCGAGGGACTCACGTGGCAGAGGCGGAGCGCATCATCGGTACGCCGGAGGTCGGGGACGACGGCGCCCAGCCGGAATCCGCCGCGCCCAAGGGGCAGCGGCGGATCGTCGCGCTGCTCGTCGTGGCGCTGATCGCCTATCTGGTCGACCTGGGCAGCAAGATGCTGGTCGTCGCGAAGCTGGAGCACCAGCCGTCGATCCAGGTCATCGGAGACCTGCTGAAGTTCGACGCGATCCGGAACCCCGGCGCCGCCTTCGGCTTCGGCGAGGCCTTCACGATCCTCTTCACCTGCATCGCCGCCACCGTCATCGTGGTCATCGTGCGGCTCGCGCGGAAGCTGTACAGCCTGCCCTGGGCGATCGCGCTGGGCCTGCTGCTGGGCGGGGCGCTGGGCAATCTGACCGACCGGATCTTCCGCTCGCCGGGCGTCTTCCGCGGAGCGGTCGTCGACTTCATCGCACCCGCCCACTTCGCGGTGTTCAACCTCGCGGACTCGGCGATCGTGTGCGGCGGGATCCTGATCGTGCTGCTGTCGTTCAAGGGCCTCGACCCGGACGGCACCGTCCACAAGGACTGATCCGGCAAGGCGTCCGAGGACTGATCGCGGGAATGGTCTCCTGTCGAGTCCTGCATACTCGACAGGTGAGTACGATTCCCGAGATCCGCACCCTGCCCGTTCCCGATGGCCTCGAGGGCGAGCGCGTCGACGCCGCCATCGCCCGTATGTTCGGTTTTTCCCGGACCAAGGCGGCCGAACTCGCGGCCGCGGGAAAGGTGCTGGTCGACGGCAGTGTCGTCGGGAAGTCCGAGCGTGTGCACGGCGGCGCCTGGCTCGAGGTCGAGATGCCCGAGCCGCCCCGGAAGGTCGAGCTCGTGGCCGAGCCCGTCCCCGGCATGGAGATCGTCCATGACGACGACGACATCGTCGTCATCATGAAGCCGGTCGGCGTCGCCGCCCACCCCAGCCCCGGCTGGACCGGTACCACCGTCATCGGCGGCCTCGCCGCGGCCGGCTACCGCATCTCCACCTCCGGCGCCTCCGAGCGCCAGGGCATCGTGCACCGGCTCGACGTCGGCACGTCCGGCCTGATGGCCGTCGCGAAGTCGGAGCGCGCGTACACCTCGCTGAAGAACCAGTTCCGCGAGCGGATCGTCGACAAGCGCTACCATGCGCTGGTGCAGGGCCACCCGGACCCGATGAGCGGCACGATCGACGCGCCGATCGGGCGGCACCCCAGCGCCGACTACAAGTGGGCCGTGACCCAGGAGGGCAAGCCCTCCGTCACGCACTACGACCTGATCGAGGCCTTCCGCGCCGCCTCGCTGCTGGACATCAAGCTGGAGACGGGGCGCACGCACCAGATCCGCGTGCACATGGCCGCGCACAAGCACCCCTGCGTCGGCGACCTGACCTACGGCGCCGACCCGACCGTCGCGAAGCGCCTCGGGCTCACCCGGCAGTGGCTGCACGCGGTGCGGCTCGGGTTCGAGCACCCGTCGGACGGGCAGTGGGTCGAGTTCGCGAGCACCTACCCGGACGACCTGCAGAACGCGCTGGACGTGATCCGCAAGGAGAGCGAGTGACCTCGGACGGCGTCTCGGTACGGGTCGCCGTCACCGAGGCGGACCTGAAGGCCTGTTTCGCCGTGCGGACCGAGGTCTTCGTGGTCGAGCAGTCGGTGCCGGAGTCGATCGAGTACGACGCGTACGACGAGATCGCGGTGCACGTGCTGGCCGAGGGGCCGGACGGGGTGCCGCTGGGCACCGGCCGGCTGCTGTACGGGCCGGGGGCCCTGAGTAAGACGGGCTCCCCGGAGGTCGGCTCGCTCGGACGGCTGGCCGTCGCCAAGTCCGCGCGCGGGCTCGGTGTGGGGGTTGCGCTGGTGCGGGCGATCGAGGTCGAGGCGGTGCGGCTCGGTCTTTCCGCTGTTGACCTGGGCGCGCAGACCCATGCGATGGGGTTCTACGAGCGGCTGGGGTACGAGGCCTACGGGCCGGAGTTCCAGGACGCGGGGATTCCGCACCGGTCGATGCGGCGCGCGCTGCTGCCGTAGCCCGGCCGGGGGTGGGCGCGGCCCTGCGGGGCTGTCCCCTACCCTCCCCTCCACCGTTCCCCGGGCTGCGCCCGGACCCCCCTGGGGCTCCGCCCCAGACCCCGCGCCTCAAACGCCGGCGAGGCTGGATGTGGGCCGGCGGGGCTGGGTTCGGTGGGGGCCGACACGCAGTTCGGTCTGCGGTGCCGAGCGCGGCGGGCTGGCAGTGTGTGGGAGTGGATCAGCTCCTGCTGTTGTTCGTGTTGTTGCTCGGGGCCGTGGTGACGGTGCCGCTCGGGGACCGGTTGGGGCTGCCCTCGCCGGTGTTGATGACGCTCGGCGGGGTGGTGCTCGCCCTGGTGCCCGTGGTGCCCAACGTCGACATCCCGCCCGAGTACATCCTGCCGCTCGTGCTGCCCCCGCTGCTGTACGCCTCCGTGCAGCGGACCTCCTGGCGGCAGTTCGCCGCCAATGTGCGGCCCATCCTGCTGTTGGCCGTCGCGCTCGTCTTCGTGACCACCGTGGCCGTCGCCTTCACCGCGCACGCCCTCGTACCGGGGCTCTCGATCGCCGCGGCCGTCGCGCTCGGCGCGCTCGTCGCCCCGCCCGACCCCGTCGCCGCCACCGCCGTGGCCGGGTCGCTCGGGCTGCCCCGGCGCATGGTGTCGATCCTGGAGGGCGAGGGGCTCTTCAACGACGTCACCGCCATCGTGCTCTACCACGTGGCCATCGCCGCCGCCGTCAGCGGCAGCTTCTCGTGGCCCGAGGCGCTCGGGGAGTTCGTCCTGTCGGCCGTGGTGGCCGTCGCGGTGGGGCTCGCGCTCGGCTGGGCGGCCAACCGGCTCATGGGGCGGCTCGGCGATGCCACGCTCCAGATCGGGCTGACGCTGCTCGTGCCGTTCGTGTCCTACGTGGTGGCCGAGGAGTTCAGCGGCTCCGGCGTGCTGGCCGTGCTGACCACGGCCCTGTTCCTCGCCGAGTACGCGAACGACGCCGACGACGTGCTGGGCCGGCTCGCCGGGCACACGTTCTGGGAGGTCGTCGACATGCTGGTCACCGGTGTCGCCTTCGGGCTGATCGGGCTGGAGCTGCACAACGTCTTCGGGGCGGCCGCCGGCCGGGGCTGGGAGATGGCCGGGTGGGCGGCGGCCGTGGTCGCGGTGGTGGTCGGCGTACGGCTGGTGTGGCTGCTGCCGGCCGGCTGGCTCGCGAAACGGCTCCACTCTCGCCGCGACTACGACGAGGAGATCCCGCTGAGCTGGCGGGAGTCCGTGGTCATGTGGTGGGCGGGGATGCGGGGCGTGGCCTCCGTGGCGCTGGCGCTCGCCATTCCCTTCGAGACGGACGCGGGGGATCCCTTCCCGGCCCGCCAGGAGATCGTCTTCATCGCCTTCGCCGTGATCATGGCCACCCTCGTGCTCCAGGGGCTGACCCTGCCGTGGCTGGTCCGCCGGCTCGGCGTGGAGGCCGACTCGGACGCGGAGGCGGAGATCGCCCGGGCGCTGGCGATCCGCGCCGCCAAGGCCGCGAAGCGGCGGCTGAAGGAGATCGAGGAGGTGGAGGACCTGCCCGAGGACCTGGTGGAGATCCTCTACCGGAGGGCGTACGACGTGGGTGCCAGGATCAGCCCCGACATGGTCGACGAGGAGCGGCGGGAGGCGTACGCGAAGCGGGTGGAGCGGATCCGCGACGTCCAGCGCATCCAGCGGGAGATGATGTCCGCCGCCCGGCACGAGGTGCTGGCCGCGCGCAGCGAACCCGGCGCCGATCCGGAGATCGTCGACCGGGTGCTCCGGCATCTGGACGTCCGCAGCCTGCGCAGTCCGTAGGTCCGTAGGTCCGCAGGCCCGCTCCGGGGGCCGGGCGCGGGCCATCCGGGCGGGGCGCGGGGCCCGTACGGCATGGCGCCCGGGGCCGCGGAGCGGACCGGCGGATGCTGATGGCTCCCCCGCAGGAGAGTCCCGTGAGTGATCACAGCCCCCGAGTGACCCCGAAAAGGCCTGCGTCCGCCCCGGTGGGCGGTGACCTTCCGGCTCCCGGGGTCATCGGCATCGGGCTCGCCGCCGTGCTGACCTTCGCGCTCGCCCAGGGGTCGTGGCAGTGGTTCGCCACCTTCATCGGGGTGACGCTCCTCGCCGTGCTGCTCGCCTTCCAGCGGCGGGCGGAGTGGACGCCCGACCTCCGCTCGGCGTACCTGCGGGGCCTGGTCGCGTACGCGCTGATCGTCGGCCTGTGCGTGGCGATCGCGCTCGCCCCGCTGCTCCAGCGCCGGGCCTGGCTGTTCCCGATGCCGGGGACCCGTGGCGAGTGCGGACTGCTGGGCAGGGCCCCCGTACGCCGGCCCTCCAGGCGGAGGCCGCGCTCGGGAACCTCGCGGACCGTGACGGCGCGGCCCTGGCGTTCGGGCAGGAGACCCACGCCCGTATGGCGGTCGCCGAGTGCCTGGCGGCCACGACGACCCTGTGGCTGCCCCTGTACGGGGTGGGGGTGGCGGTCCTGGTGGGAACGGTCGCCTGGTTCCGCGACCGGGCCCGGTCGCGGGCCCGCTCCTCCCTTCCGGATCAAGCCTGACCCGGAAGGGAGGAGCGGCCTGCACCGGAGCGGCCTACACCGGAGCGGCCTACACCTGGTAGCGGTCCGGGGCGAAGAGGTGGAGGTGGGCGGCTATCCACTCCGAGGTGCGGGTCAGCCCCTCCTGGAGGGAGACCTCGGGCTTCCAGCCGGCCCAGTCGCGGGCCCGGGTGTTGTCCGACAGCAGGCGCTGGACCTCGCTGCCCGAGGGACGCAGCCGGGCCGGGTCGACGACCACCTCAGCGTCCCGGCCCGAGGCCGTGATCAGGGCGCCGGCCAGGTCGCCGATGGAGATCTCCTCGCCGCTGCCGAGGTTGACCACCTCGCCCAGGGCCCGGTCGCATTCCGCGACCGCGAGGAAGCCAGCCGCGGTGTCGGTCACGTAGGTGAAGTCCCGGGTGGGGGTCAGGGAGCCCAGGCGGACCTCCCGGGCGCCCGAGTGGAGCTGGGCGAGGATGGTGGGGATGACCGCGCGGGCCGACTGGCGGGGGCCGTAGGTGTTGAACGGCCGGACCACCGTCACCGGCAGCTCGAAGGCGTGGTGGAAGGAGAGCGCCATCATGTCGGCGCCGATCTTCGAAGCGGAGTACGGGGACTGCGGCTGGAGCGGGTGGCTCTCGGAGATCGGGGCCGTCAGGGCCGTCCCGTAGACCTCGCTGGTGGAGGTGTGGACGAGGCGGCGCACGCCGTGGCGGCGGCAGGCCTCGGCCATGTTCTCGGTACCGGTGACGTTGGTCTGCACGTAGGCGCCGGGCGAGGCGTAGCTGTACGGGATCCCGATCAGCGCCGCCAGGTGGAAGACCGTGTCGCAGCCGGCCACCGCGTCGCTGACTCGGCCCGCGTCCCGGACGTCGCCGGCCCACATCTCCACCGGGCCGTCCGGGTCGGCCAGGTACCGGGCCAGGTGGCCCTTCTCGGCGTACGGCTTGTAGTGCACGAAGGCGCGCACCTTCGCGCCCCGCGCGACCAGCAGGTCGACGAGGGTGGAGCCGATGAAGCCCTCGGCGCCCGTGACGAGGACGGTCCGGCCGCTCCAGTCGGCGGGAGCGCGCGTCGGGGCGGGCGTGGGCGTGTGTGCGTGCGTGGTCATACGAGCTCCAGGGGAGTGGGGGAGAAGGAGGGGAAGCCGGCCACCCGCAGGACCTGCGAGGCCAGCAGTTCGGCGGCCCGCGCGTGCGGGCCCGGGTCGGCCGCGCCGGCCATCGCCGCCAGCCGCGCCGGGTCGGCCAGGAGCGGGGCGAGCAGTTCCGCGAGGCGGCCGGCCGTCGCCTCGGCGTCGGCCAGCAGCAGGCCGGCGCCGGCGTCGGAGAGCACCCGGGCGTTGTGGGTCTGGTGGTCGCCCGGGGCGTACGGGTAGGGGACCAGCACCGCGGGGACCCCGGTCGCCGCGAGCTCCGCCACCGTCGCCGAGCCGGCCCGGCACACCACCAGGTCGGCGGCCGCGTAGACGAGGTCCATCCGGTCCAGGTACGGCACGGCCCGTGCGATCCGCCGCCCGCCCGAGGAGGACAGCCCGGCCACGGTGTCGGCGAGCGCCGCCGGCCCCGTCTTGATCAGGAGCTGTACGTCCTCCCGCGCCTGCCACGCGGCCGCCAGCCCGGCCGCGGCCGTGGTCAGGCGTACGGCGCCCAGGCTGCCGCCGTTGAACACCACCAGCCGCCGTCCGTCCGGCACCCCGAGCTCCCGCCGGGCCCGCGCACGCAAGGCCGCCCGCGCGGGGCGGGACAGTTCGGCGAGGCCCGACAGGGCCGCGGAGATGGGCATTCCGGTGGTCAGCGCCCGGGCCCCGCCCGCCAGGTGCTCCCGGCTGCGGTCGAAGGCCACTGCCATGTGCGGGGTGAGGCGGGCCGCGAACTGGTTGGCCCGGCCCGGTACCGCGTTGGACTCGTGGATCACCGCCGGCAGTCCGGCCAGCCGGGCCCCGAGCACGGCGGGCGCGCTCGGGTAGCCGCCCATGCCGACGGCCACCTGCGCGCCCTGCGCCCGGATCACGGCCCGCGCCTGCCCGGCCGAGCGCAGCAGCGCCGCCGGGAGGAGGTAGCGCTTGGCGCCCAGCGCCGGGTCGAAGGGGATCATGTCCACGGTGTGCAGCCGGTAGCCGGCGGCCGGGATCAGCTCGGTCTCCAGGCCGCGTTCGGTGCCGATGAACGAGACCACGGCGTCCGGGACGGCGGCGCGCAGCGCCTCCGCCAGGGCGAGGCCGGGATAGATGTGGCCGCCGGTGCCGCCCGCGCCGATCACGACGGAAAGCGGCCGGTGTGAGCGGGAGGGCGAGGGGGAGGAGGTCATGGACGCAGACTTCCGGTGCGCCCTAAGAAGGTTCTAAGAGGTTCTCCCGGAGCATTTGGGAGGCTTTGCCGCATGCAGCGGATTCTGGTGGTGGACGACGAGCCCGAGGTGCGGGCCGCCGTCGAGGACGGCCTCGCCGTCGAGGGGTACGAGGTGCGCGGCGCGGCCGACGGGCTGGCCGCGCTGTCCGAGGTGGCGCTCTGGCAGCCGGACGCCGTGGTCCTCGACGTGATGATGCCGGTGCTGGACGGGCTCGCCGTGTGCCGGCAACTGCGCGCGGTGGGCGACCGTACGCCCGTCCTCGTCCTCACGGCGCTGGACGCGGTGAGCGACCGCGTCGACGGGCTGGAGGCGGGCGCCGACGACTACCTGGTCAAACCCTTCGCGCTCGACGAGCTCGTGGCCCGGGTACGGGCCCTCCTGCGGCGGGCCGCCCCCGAACCGGCCGGGGGCGCGCCCGTGCTCGCGTACGGGGACCTCGTTCTCGACCCGGCCACCCGCACCGGGCGGCGCGGCGAGCGGCCGCTGGAGTTCAGCCGCACCGAGTCGGCGCTGCTCGAACTGCTCCTGCGCCACCCCGGGCAGGTGCTGCCGCGCGAGCTGGTCCTGGAACTGGTGTGGGGCCGGGACTTCGGGCCGGACTCCAACTCCCTGGCCGTCTACGTCGGCTACCTGCGCCGGAAGCTGGAAGCCGGCGGCGAGCCCCGGCTGGTCCACACCGTGCACGGGGTCGGCTACCGGCTGGACGCCGCGTGAGCGGGCGTGGGCTCGGAGCGCGGTGGCGGCGCAGGCGGCCGCTGCGGACCCGGCTGGCGCTGGCCGTTCGGGGGGACGGCGGGGCGGAGGTGACCGTACGGGATCACGGGCCGGGGATCTCGGACGCGGATCTGCCGTACGTCTTCGACCGGTTCTACCGGGCCGGGGCGGCTCGGGCGTT
>NZ_JBWJVM010000069.1:0-48394 GCF_056428985.1 Streptomyces sp. CA189
GAAGCCTTCAAAAGGTCATCGACCCGCACGTACAGTGCAGTTGCGAGGGTGTCTATCTCGGTCGTCACAAACTGAGAGTGGGCACCCTCGCGTCCGTACAGCTACCCCTTGGAATCAATCATCTAGGACGGCAGTCCCGCGCGGGTCTCCTCGATCAGGGTGCGGGCCTCGGTCACCGTTGCCGTCAGGGACTCCGGCGTCGTGCCCTGCGCGCCCAGCAGGGTGCGGACGCGGTCGCCGAAGCTGGGCGGAGCCGAGGGCAGGAGCTCGGCGGCGGCCAGGGCGCCCTTCTCGTTCAGGCACCAGCGGCGGTCCGTCGCGTACAGGGCCTGGACGAGGATGCCGAAGGCCTTGGACAGGCAGAGGGAGACGTAGAGGGCGTCCGCGCGGGCCGCGCCCTTCGCGGCGCCCGCTGCGAGGAAGTCCGCCTCCCAGGCGCCGGCGATCAGGGCCTTGCGGAGGGGCTCCGGGTAGGCCGAGGCCGTGGTGCGCAGGGCGGTCAGTTCGCCGGTCGGGTCCGCGAGGACCTGGCCCAGGGCCACCTCGCCCGGGTAGCAGGGGGACCAGAAGCCGAGGGGGTGGCCGGGCTGCACGCCCACCTCGTAGCGGCCCTCACGGCAGTCCTGCCACACCCGCTCCACCCGGTCCAGGTCGCGCAGGATCCAGTCGACCGCCACCCCGTCGACGCGCAGCCAGGCTCCGCCGTTGACCCAGGGGCCCCAGCCGCCCGGGCCGGCCACCTCCACGTCCGGTCCGGCCAGCGCGCCGAGCGCGGCGAGGTCGAGGGTGCCGCGGTAGTAGACGCCGAGGTCCCAGTCCGATTCGGGGCGGTGCTCGCCGCGGGCCCGGCTGCCGCCCAGCATCACTCCGCGTACGCCGGGCACCTCGGCCAGCCGGTCTGCCATGTCCTTGATCACTTCGTGCATGGTGCAAGAACGTACAAGACCCGGATGCCGTGGCCTGCGTATTTTCGGGGAGTGGGAGAACATCGGATGGCCATACAAGAAGAACCCGGGCACGAGGTGCCCGGCCGAGAGGTCCCCGGCGGGGCGCTCGCGGTGGACAAGCCGCGGGCCGCCGTGGTCCGGGACGCGCTCGGCGTCGGCGTGGCGGTCGGACTGTCCGGGTTCGCCTTCGGGGTGACCGCCGCCGGGGCCGGGATCAGCACCCTCCAGGCGTGCGTGCTGAGCCTGCTGGTGTTCACCGGGGCCTCGCAGTTCGCGCTGGTCGGGGCACTGGCCGCGGGCGGGAATCCGTTCACGGCCGCCGCCGGGGCCTTCTTCCTCGGGACCCGCAACGCCTTCTACGGGCTGCGGCTGTCCCAGCTGCTCGCGCTGCCCAAGGGCGTACGGCCGCTCGCCGCGCACTGGGTGATCGACGAGACCACCGCCGTGGCCCTGGCCCAGCCCGACCGGAAGTCGGCCCGGCTCGGCTTCACCGTGACCGGGCTGGCCCTCTACGTCCTGTGGAACCTCACCACCCTGCTCGGCGCGCTCGGCGCCGAGGCCATCGGGGACACCAGGGCGTGGGGGCTGGACGCCGCCGGGCCCGCCGTGTTCCTCGCGCTGCTCGCGCCGATGCTCAAGACCGGCACCGAGCGGGCCGTCGCCGGGCTCGCCCTCGTCCTCGGGCTGGGCCTGCTGCCCGCACTGCCCGCCGGGCTGCCCGTACTGATCGCGGCGCTGGCCGCGCCGATCGTGCTGTGGATGAAGGGACGCCGCTCGTGAACGTCTGGATCGCCATCGGGCTCACCGTCGTCGGCTGCTACGCCGTGAAGCTCGCCGGACTGCTCGTCCCCGCCGGAGCCCTGGAGCGGCCCGCGGTGCGCAAGCTCGCCGGGCTCCTGCCGGTCGCGCTGCTCGCCGCGCTCACCGCGCAGCAGACCTTCGCCACCGGGCAGGAGATCGTGCTCGACGCCCGCGCCGCCGGGCTCGCGGCCGCCGCGGTCGCGCTGCTGCTGCGGGCCCCGTTCCTGGTCGTCGTCGCGGTGGCCGTCGCCGTCACCGCGGGGCTGCGGGCCCTGGGAGGCTAGGGCCGAGCCGGCCGTACGCGCGCAGGGTCAGCAGCGCCTCCAGCGTGGCGATCGGGCGCCGCTCCAGCGAGCTGCCCGGCGCCCACGCCCCGCGGTGCACCGGCCAGCCGCCGTCCGGCTGCTGCAGGCCGGCCAGGAAGCGCAGCGAGCCGTACAGCTCCGCGTCCGTGAACCAGCCGCGGGCGAGGGATTCCGGGCGGCGGGCGACGTCGTACGGGTACAGGTGCTCGCCCGGCGCGTGGCCGGGCACCGGCGGGTACGCGTCCTGCCCCGCGGGGTCCAGTACGACGAGCCGCTGCTCGCGGACGAGGCGCCCCAGCCGGTCGGCGGCCGCCGCGGCCCGGGCCCGGTCGGGGACCCCGTCCAGGAAGGCCGCCGCGCTCTGGATCTCGTACGGGTGCCAGTGCCGCAGGTTCTCCACCCGGTCCCAGCAGAAGTCCGTCGCCCGGAACAGCCACGCGTGCCACACCCGGTTGCGGTGCAGGATCCCGACGACCGGGCCGGTGGCCAGCAGGTCGCCCGGCGGATCGTCGTGCAGCGGGTGGTAGGGGGCCGCCGGGTAGCCGCCGGAGGCCGGGGCGGTCACCGGGAGCGCCCCGTCCGGGGTGGAGAGCCGGGTCAGGTGGGCGCAGAGCCGCTCGATGCGCTGTCCGGCGCAGCGGCCCAGGCCGTCCAGGACGCCCAGGGCGTGGACGGTGTGCAGCGGGTGGCTCAGCGGGCCGCGCAGATCCGGGTCGAGGGCGTGGCCGTACCCGCCGTCGCCGCCGAGGTAGGCGCCGAGGGCGGCATCGACCGGGTCGGCGTCCCCGCCGAGGAAGTGGAACGCGAACCGCCGCTGTTCCAGTACCCGGGCCGTGAGCCAGATGAACTGCTCGGCGCGGGCCAGGGCACTCGTCGCGGTCGTCGCCGCCGGGGCGCACGCTTCGTCTCCAGGCATGCCAGGAACCGTAGGGGCCCGGGCGGCGCCGAGGTGGCCCGAACGGGGAGGGTGCACTCTCCGGGGCGGGATACTGGGGGCATGCGGTTGACGATTTTCTGGGAGCGGATGGCCGAGCACTTCGGTGCGGGCTACGCGGACTCCTTCGCGCGGGACCACGTCATGACGGAGCTCGGGGGACGTACGGTCCACGAGGCGCTGGACGCGGGCTGGGAGGCCAAGGACGTGTGGCGCGCGGTGTGTTCGGCGGTGGACGTGCCGGCCTCGCTGCGCTAGCGCGGTGCGCCCCGGCAGCCCGGCCGGGCGGGGCCGCAGCGACCGCTTCGTGGTTCGGGGCGCCGGTGGGACAGACTGGTCGGCGTGGCAGCCAGTGATGAGATGACCGACCGGCCCGAAGTCCCCCAGGGCCCGCCGCCGCCCCGCCCGGCGGCCCCCGCGGAGCGCTCGGCCGTGGACGCCCCGGCTGCGGCCCCGTCGGCTGCGGGCCCCGCCGGGGAACCGGCTCGGGCGGATGCCCGGATGCCGCGCTGGCTGCCGCGCGCCGTGGTCCTCGTACTGGCCCTGGTGGCCTGTTTCCAGCTCGGGAGCTGGGCCTTCCACCAGCTCATCGGGCTGCTCGTCAACATCCTGATCGCGTTCTTCCTCGCGCTCGCGATCGAACCGGCCGTGGCCCGGATGGCGGCCCGCGGCCTGCGCCGCGGGCTCGCCACCTTCCTGGTGTTCCTCGGGGTGTTCGGCGCGGCCGCGGGATTCGTCGTCCTGCTCGGCTCGGTCCTCGCCGAGCAGATCATCGACCTGGTGGAGGGCTTCCCCGGCTATCTCGACTCGCTGATCGGCTCGATCAACGACACCTTCCACACGGACCTGTCCCGGCTGGAGATCCAGGACAGCCTGCTGCACTCGGACTGGCTGCAGAAGTACGTGCAGAACAGTGCGACCGGCGTGCTCGACGTGTCCGCCACCGTGCTCGGCGGACTGTTCAAGCTGCTGACGATCGGTCTGTTCTCCTTCTACTTCGCCGCCGACGGGCCGCGGCTGCGCCGCGCCCTGTGCTCCGTACTGCCGCCCGCGAAGCAGGCCGAGGTGCTCCGGGCGTGGGAGATCGCCGTCACCAAGACGGGCGGATACCTCTACTCGCGCGGGCTGATGGCGCTGATCTCCGGGATCGCGCACTACGTCCTCTTCGCGGTGCTGGACGTGCCGTACGCGCCCGCGCTCGCGGTGTGGGTGGGGCTGGTGTCGCAGTTCATCCCCACCATCGGCACCTACCTGGCGGGCGCGCTGCCGATGCTGATCGCCTTCACGGTCAGCCCCTGGTACGCGCTGTACGTCCTCGGATTCGTGGTGGTCTACCAGCAGTTCGAGAACTACGTGCTCCAGCCGAAGCTGACCTCGAAGACGGTGGACATCCACCCGGCGGTGGCCTTCGGGTCGGTCATCGCGGGCACCGCCCTGCTGGGCGCGGTCGGGGCGCTCATCGCGATCCCGGCCGTCGCCACGATGCAGGCCTTCCTCGGCGCGTACGTGAAGCGGTACGCGCTGACCGGGGACGCGGAGGCCTCTACTGCCCGGGCTCGTCCGAGGCGCCGCGTACGGATGCCAGGGCGTCGGTGACCCAGTTCTCGACGGCGTCCTTGCCCAGGCCGAGGCCGCTGAGCGGACCCGTCCCGTTCTCCAGCTCCAGGAGCGCGAGCAGGACGTGCTCGGTGCCCACGTAGTCGTGGCCGAGGCGCAGGGCCTCGCGGAAGGTGAGCTCCAGGGCCTTTTTCGACGAGGCGTCGAAGGGGACCAGCTCGGGGACGTCCTCCACGGCCGGGGGCAGGCCGGCCGTCACGGCGGCGCGTACGTCGTCGGCCGCGACTCCCTGGGCGGCGATGGCGCGGGCGGCGAGGCCGTCGGGCTCTGCGAGCAGTCCGAGGACGAGGTGCTCGGTGCGGATCTCGGTGTTGCCGGCGGCGCGGGCCTCGTTCTGCGCGGTGACGACCACGTTGCGGGCGCGGGGGGTGAAGCGGCCGAAGCCCTGGCTGGGGTCGAGTCCCGCGTCGCCCTCCTTGTCGGCCTTGGGCACGAAGCGCTTCTGGGCCGCCTGGCGGGTGACACCCATGCTGCGGCCGATGTCGGTCCAGGAGGCGCCGGAGCGGCGGGCCTGGTCGACGAAGTGGCCGATGAGGTGGTCCGCGACGTCCCCGAGGGCCTCGGCGGCGACCACGGCGCCGCTGAGCTGCTCCAGGGTGTCGGTGTGGACCTTCTTGATGGCCTCGATGAGGTCGTCGAGGCGTACCGGGTTGGTCATGCGAACGGGTTCCACCGAAGGGTTCGTCATGGGTGCAACCCTAGGTTGACAGTCGAGCGGGCGTCAACCCTGGGTTGTCACTCCCTGGGTCGTCACTCTTCCTCACTCGGGGCCCGCAGCGCGAACCTCGAGCGTTCGTGCCAGGCCGTCCCGTCGTAGGCCACCAGGTCGACGGCGCGGACGCGGGAGACGAGGGGGAGCCGGCCGCTCAGGTCCACCTCGGCGGCGTCCAGGTCCGCCTCCGGGGCGCGCTGGGCCACGGTGAGGTGCGGGACCGGGTCCCGGTAGCGGCCGCCGTAGGGCCGGACCTCCGGCCAGCGCTCGGTGACCGACAGGATCAGCCGGCGCAGCGGGGCGTCCGGCTCCGGGGCGAGGTAGAGCATCCCCGGGAACCGGCCGGTCCGCTCGAAGCGCAGGTCGAAGGCGCGGTGCGGCCGCAGGGCCGCGGCGATCCCGGCGTGGACGGAGGCGTCGATCAGGCTCTCCTGGAGGAACGGGTAGAGCACGCTCACGTGCGCCGGCACCCCGGCCCCGGCCCGGGTCGCGGGGTCGATCCGGTCCCGCCACTCCCGGACGACAGGTTCCGCTTCGGGTATCCGCACGATGAGCGCGGTGCGGCCGGCGGGGAACATGCTGGGGGTGGTGTCCGCGGTGTCCGTCATGAGAGCGGATCATGCCACTCGCCGGTGTGGCGGACGGGTCCGGCGTGGCGCGCTTGACAGGGAAATCGAACACGCATTCTTATTGGTTATCCACAGCCAAAACGGACGTGGGACCGCGTTGTCAGTGGCAGGCGTTAGCGTCAATGGCGTGAAGCGATCGACTCAAGCAAATCGGGTGGAACCCATGGCAGGCAACGACCGCGAGAAGGCTCTCGAAGCCGCGCTCGCACAGATTGAACGGCAGTTCGGCAAGGGTGCCGTGATGCGTCTCGGCGACAAGCCGAACGACCCCATCGAGGTCATCCCCACCGGATCGACCGCGCTGGACATCGCGCTCGGCGTCGGTGGACTGCCGCGCGGCCGTGTGATCGAGGTGTACGGGCCGGAGTCCTCCGGTAAGACGACCCTGACGCTGCATGCCGTGGCCAACGCGCAGAAGGCCGGCGGAACCGTGGCCTTCGTGGACGCCGAGCACGCGCTCGACCCGGAGTACGCCAAGGCCCTCGGCGTCGACACGGACAACCTCATCCTGTCCCAGCCGGACACCGGCGAGCAGGCGCTGGAGATCGTGGACATGCTGGTCCGCTCCGGCGCGCTCGACCTCATCGTCATCGACTCCGTCGCGGCCCTCGTGCCGCGCGCGGAGATCGAGGGCGAGATGGGCGACTCGCACGTGGGTCTCCAGGCCCGTCTGATGAGCCAGGCCCTCCGGAAGATCACCGGCGCGCTCAGCCAGTCCAAGACCACCGCGATCTTCATCAACCAGCTCCGCGAGAAGATCGGTGTGATGTTCGGCTCGCCGGAGACCACCACCGGTGGCCGCGCGCTGAAGTTCTACGCCTCCGTGCGCCTGGACATCCGTCGCATCGAGACCCTCAAGGACGGCACGGACGCGGTCGGCAACCGCACCCGCGTCAAGGTCGTCAAGAACAAGGTCGCGCCGCCCTTCAAGCAGGCCGAGTTCGACATCCTCTACGGCCACGGCATCAGCCGCGAGGGCGGCCTGATCGACATGGGCGTGGAGCACGGCTTCGTCCGCAAGGCCGGCGCCTGGTACACGTACGAGGGCGACCAGCTCGGCCAGGGCAAGGAGAACGCGCGGAAGTTCCTCTGCGACAACCCCGCCCTGTCCGACGAGATCGAGCGGAAGATCAAGGAGAAGCTGGGCGTCGGTGTCCGCAAGGACGCCGCTGCCGCCGCCCCTGCCGAGGCCGGCGCGGACGCGTCCGCCGAGACCGCGGCCGTGCCCGCTCCCGCGTCGAAGGCCAAGACCGCGGTCAAGGCCGCCGTCGCCAAGAGCTGACCCGTGTGGGAGCAGGAAAGGGGCGGCACGGACGGCGGTGAGGACCGCCGCGAGGGCAGTCGCCGGGGCCGCCGCGAAAGCGGCGGCCGGGGAGGCCGCCGCGCGGAGGGCCGTGAGGACCGTGAGGGCCGGGCGGACCGCCAGGAGCTGCCGCCCCAGAGTCCCGAGGAGCAGGCGCGGGCGATCTGTCTGCGCCTGCTCACCGGGATGCCCCGCACCCGGCGCCAGCTCGCGGACGCCCTGGCCAAGCGGGACATCCCCGAAGAGGTGTCGGAGCAGGTCCTCTCCCGGTTCGAGGAGGTGGGCCTGATCGACGACGCCGCCTTCGCCGGGGCCTGGGTCGAGTCCCGGCACCGGGGCCGGGGGCTGGCCCGCCGGGCGCTCGCACAGGAGCTCCGCACCAAGGGAGTGGCCCCCACCCTCGTACAGGAGGCCCTGGAACAGCTGGACTCCGACCAGGAGGAGGAGACCGCCCGGGAGCTCGTGGAGCGCAAGCTCCGCGCGACCCGGGGCCTGGAGCGGGACAAGCGGATCCGGCGCCTCGCCGGAATGCTCGCCCGCAAGGGGTACCCCGAGGGCATGGCCCTGAGGGTGGTCCGCCGCGCGCTGGAGGCGGAAGGCGAAGAGGCCGACGATCTGATGGGGTGACCCGGGGCCTCCCGCGGCCGTGGGGGTGCGTCGCGCGGGTGTGGGGCGCGGGTGTGGGGCGGATGTGGCACGAGGTGGGGCTAGCCCCCGGCCGAGGACGCCGGGGCGCTCCAATGTCCCAAGGCGGCCCCGGCGGCAGAGTTTTCCCCATGATGCTGCGCTACGCACTCCAGACCGTCAGAGACCGCAAAGCCGGTTTCCTCGGCGCCTTCCTCGCCCTGTTGTGCGCGGCGGCCCTCGTGACCGCCTGCGGAACCCTCCTGGAGACGGGACTCCGCGGGACGATCGCCACCGAGCGCTACGCGGGCGCCCCGGTGGTCGTCTCCGCCGACCAGAACGTCCACGCGACAACGGTCAAGGTGAAGAAGGGCGACAAGCCGAAGGTCAAGACGAAGCACAAGGCCAAGCCCGTCGCCGAGCGGGCCTGGCTGCCGGCCGCCACCGTGGACACCGTCCGCGCGGTGCCCGGAGTCGAGCGGGCCGTCCCCGAGCTCACCTTCCAGGCCGTGCCCCTCACCCGGGGCGGCCCGGGCGGCGAAGGCGCGAAGCCCTCGTACGGGCACGCCTGGAGCTCGGCCGCGCTCACCCCCTTCACGCTCGCCGAGGGCCGCGCCCCCCAGGGCGGTGACGAGGTCGTCGTCGAGCGTGGACTCGCGGCCCGTGCAGCCCTGAAGCCCGGCTCCGAGCTCACCGTGCAGTCCACCGGCGCACCCAAGACCTACACGGTCAGCGGGATCGCGGCCGCGGCCGGCGGGAGCCTCGCGCACCAGAGCGCGCTCTTCTTCGGCGACGCCGAGGCGCAGCGGCTCGCCGCCCGCGACGGCCGGGTCAGTGCCATCGGAGTCCTGCCCCGGGCAGGGGTGGACGCCGGCGAGCTGGCCGGGCGGATCCGCCAGGCGCTCCAGGGCACCACCGCGCAGGTGGCCACCGGCGACGGACGCGGCCCCGTGGAATTCCTCGACGCGGCCGGCGCCCGGATCAAACTGGTCTCCATGGGCGGCGCGATGGGCGGCACCTCGCTCCTCGTGGCGGTCCTCGTGGTCGTCGGCACCTTCTCCCTGTCGATCCAGCAGCGCCACCGCGAGCTCGCCCTGCTCCGTGCCATCGCCGCCACCCCCGGGCAACTGCGGCGCATGATCGGCCGCGAGGCGCTGCTGGTGGGGCTCGCCGCCGGAGTCGCCGGAGCCCTCGCAGGGCTGCCGCTCGCCGCCTGGCTGCACGGCCGGTTCGTCGACGCGGGGGTCGTCCCCGTGACCCTGGAGCGCACCGCCGGGATCTTCCCGATGATCGCCGCCGTCGGCGCGAGCCTGCTCGGAGCATGGGCCGCGGCCCGGATCACCGCCCGGCGGGTGGCCCGCGTCCGCCCCGCCGAAGCACTGGCCGAGGCCGCCGTCGAGCGGGGCCGGCCCACGTGGGCGCGGATCGTCGCCGGGGGGCTGCTGCTGGCGGCCGGCGTGGTGCTGGTCGCCGTACTCAGTACGCTGCGCACCGAGCCGGCTTCGACTCCGGTCACCTTCCTCGCCGTCGTGGTGCTCGCCGGAGCCGTCTCCCTGCTGGGCCCGCTGATCGTCAAGGCCGCGGCCGCGCTGCTCGCCGGGCCGCTGCGGCTCGCCGGCCCCGGCGGCCGGCTGGCCACCGCGAACCTGCGCGGCAACGCGACCCGGATGGCCTCCGCGGTCACCCCGCTCACCCTGCTGATCGGGATGGCCTGCACCGTGCTCTTCGTCACCCCGACGCTCGGCGACGCCGCCCGGGCGCAGGCTCGTGAGGGAGTACGGGCCGAGTGGGTGCTCCAGGGGCGGGGGCCGGGCGTTCCCGGCGCCGCCGCCGAGCGGATCCGCCGGACCCCCGGGGTCCTCGCGGCCACCGAGATCGTGCACACGTCGATCCGGGTCGGGCTGACGAAGTACGCGGCGCAGGGCGTGACCCCGGCCGGGCTCGACCGGACCTGGGACCCGGGGGTGACGGCCGGGAACCTGGCGGGGTTCGGGGAGGAGAGCGTCGCGGTGAGCGAACTGGCCGCGGACCAGCTGGGCCTGAAGCCGGGCAGCCCGCTCTCGCTGACGCTGGGGGACGGAACGCCGGTCACCCTGACCGTGTCCGCGGTGTACGCGCGGGGGCTGGGCTTCGGGGACGTGACGCTGCCGCACGGCCTGGTGGCCGCGCACGTCGACGATCCGCTGGCTTCGAGCGTGCTGGTGGCGGGGCCGGCGCCGCGGGAGGCGCTCGCTTCGGCCGTACGGGAGTACCCGGGCGTGGCCGTGCTGTCGGCGGCCGAGGCGGACGGCGCGCGGGCGGAGCGGCAGGCGGCCGGTGCGGAGATCAACCTGCTGGCGATGGGGCTCGTCCTGGCCTTCACCGCGATCGCGGTGGCCAACACGCTGGCGATGTCCACGGGGGAGCGGCTGCGGGAGTTCGCGATGCTGAGGCTCGCGGGGGCGACGCGGCGGCAGCTGCGGGGGATGCTGCGGGTGGAGGCGCTGGCGGTGCTCCAAATGGGGGTGGTGCTGGGGTCGGGGATCTCGCTGGCGGTCCTCACCGCGTTCAGCGTGGGCATGACGGGAGCGGCGGCCGCGGTGGTGCTTCCGCTGGTGTACGGGGTCGTCGTGGGCGGGGCGGGGCTGGTGGCGCTGTGCGCCACGGGCTTCGCCGGGCGGGTGGCGATGCGGCCCCGCCCGGTGGACCTCGCGGCGGCCAAGAGCTAGCCCGCGGGGCTCCGCCCGCGGCCCGTACGCCCCCGCGGGGACCCCCCGGGGGGCCTGTACGGACCGCAGGGACCTCCCCCGGGGCCCGCACGGACCGCGGGGACCCCCCGGCCCCTCGCGCCTCGCGCGCCGGCGGGGCTGGGGGTGGCCGCGTCGGCCCAGGCTCCGTGGGCGTGCCGCTGCGCGGGGCGAGGTCCCCTACCCGCCCTTCCACCGTTCCCCGGGCCGGCCCGGACCCTAAAGACCTGGGGCTCCGCCCCGGACCCCGCGCCTCAAACGCCCGCGAGGCTGGATTTGCGGCTTCGGCGTCCTCGCCCTGCCGCACCCGACCAGGCGCCGCCGGACGGAGTCCGGCGCAGCGGTGCGAAGCCGGGAAGGCCCTCCAGGGCCGCACCGCGCGAGCGACGCGTCAAGAGGTGACGGGCAGGCCGGCGGACTTCCAGGACTGGAAGCCGCCCGTGAGGTCCGTCGCGTTGGGGAGGGACAGCGCGTGGAGGGAGGCCGCCGCGAGGGTGGAGGCGTAGCCCTCGTTGCAGACGACGATGATGCGGACGTCGTGGTCCACCGCCTCCGGGAGGCGGTGGGAGCCTTCGGGGTCGAGGCGCCATTCCAGTTCGTTGCGTTCGATTACCAGCGCGCCGGGGATCAGCCCGTCCCGCTCGCGCAGGGCCTGGTACCTGATGTCGACCAGCAGGGCCCCGGCCAGGAATTCCGCGTGCGCCCGGGCCGGGTCCACGCGGGTGTACGTGGTCCGCAGCCGGTCGACGAGGGCGTCGATGCCGCTCACTGCCAGTCCGCCGGACGCTCGACCTGCTCCAGCGTGAGCACCGGGCCGGTGCGGCTGTAGCGGCGGATCAGGGGCAGCGGCGGGTAGTACGCGTGGACGGAGATCGCGTGCTCGGTCGCGGACTCGTTGAGCACCTCGTGCACGTGGTGCTCGCCGAAGGCCCGCCCGGTGCCCGCGCCCAGTCCGCGCGTGCGGTCCACGTCCGGGGCCAGGGAGAGCGACTGCCAGCCCTCCGAGGGGAGGCGGACCGCCAGGGAGTTCTCCGTGAGGCGACCGCGCGCGGTGGTGAACGCACCCCGCGACTCGGCGTGGTCGTGCCAGCCGGTGCCGGTGCCGGGAGGCCAGCCGATCAGCCAGGCCTCGCTGCCGCCCGGGCCGTCGAGCCGGATCCACGTCCGCCCCTCGGGATCGAGGGGGAGCGAGGCGATCAGCTCGGGGTCGGAGGCGATGCGCAGGGTGAAGGCGAGGAGATCCGCTGCGGAGACGGCCGCAGGGGCGGCGGCTGCGGCAGCGGGGGCCGGGGCGTGCGTGGGTGCAGACATGGAGGATGACCGTCCTGGGGGTTCGCGAGAGTGCGCGGCACACGAAGGGCGCGCTGAGGAAGGCGAATCTGCGAATCAGCAGGAAGGGCGACATACGCAGCCCGCGTAGCGGAGCAGGTCCATATGGACCCTCCGCCACAGGCGTACGTCGTTGCCGGTCATGTCCGCGAGTGAAGCACGACTCGGCCGGAGGGTCAATCGATCACGGGTGCGGCGGCGGGCAGGCCGGGAGCGGGCAGGGCCCTGGGGGCCGGGGTCGGGGCGGCGGTCGCCGGACCGTGCCGGACCGCGTCCGCGGCCTCGTACAGCTCGGCCGGGTGGACCCCGGCGAAGGTGGCCGCGAGATGCCCGTCCGGTCGTACGAGGAGCACGGTGTGCGCCGCCGCCCCGGGGTAGCCGTCCGCCACGAGGAGCTCAGCCCGGACCGGCAGCGCGGACACCGCCGCCGCGAGGCGGGGCATCAGGCCGGCGCCCAGCCAGTGCCGCCGGTCCCAGACCCCGGTGCCCGGGGCGACGAGGACGACGAGGAGCCGGCCCCGGCCCAGCTGGTCGCGCAGCGGCACCGTCGAGCCGTCGGGCGCGGTCACCGGGACGTTCTCCACGGCCCCGCCCGGCTCGGTGGCGGTGGGCACCTCGTGGACGGCCACGGGCGGGGCGTACACCGGCTCCGCGCCCAGCGGGCCGCGCCCCAAGTGGCCGTCGGTCAGCAGGGATTCGGCGGAACGCGAGGCTCCGGGGAGGTAGGTGCGCAGTCCGCCGCCGGAGCGCAGCGCGGGCATGGCCTGGTCGGCGGCGCGCAGCCGGGCGGCCACCGCCCGGCGGCGCTCGTCCTCGTAACTGTCGAGGAGTTCCTCGGAAGCCCCCTGGTGCCAGGCGAGGGAGAGCTTCCAGGCGAGGTTCTCGGAGTCACGGAGCCCCTCCTCGACGCCCTGGGTGCCGAGCGCGCCGAGCAGGTGCGCGGCGTCCCCGGCGAGGAAGCAGCGGCCGTCGCGCCAGCGCCGGGCGAGCCGGTGGTGCAGGGTGTGGACCCCGGTGTCGAGGAGCTCGTACAGGGGCGTCGTGCCCCCGCACCACAGTGCGAGGCTGTCGCGGATGAGGGTCACCAGCGCGTCGGGGGTGACGAGGTCCCCGCGGGCCGGGAGCAGCCAGTCCAGCCGGTACACCCCGTCGGCCAGCGGCCGGGCGGTGACCTCGTCGACCCCTTTCGCCTGGCCGCGGTGCAGCAACGCTTCGCCCGGCCAGGGCAGTTCGGTGCGCAGCGCGGCCACGGCGTGCCGTTCGACGGCGGTGCGGCCGGGGAAGCGGATGCCGAGCAGCTTGCGCACGGTGGAGCGGGCCCCGTCGCAGCCGACCAGGTGGCTCCCGCGCCACCACGTGGCCTCGGCGCCCCGGGTGTGGGCGGTGACCCCGCGGCCGTCCTGCTCCAGGGAGTCGAGTTTGCTCTCGGTGATCAGCTGGACCAGCGGGTGCGCGGCGGCGGCGTCGCGCAGTCCGCGCGTCAGGGCGTGCTGGGGCAGGTGGATCGGGGCCGGGCCGTCCTCGAAGGTGATCCGCTGGGAGTCGCGGCCGCGCCGCATGGTGCGCCAGGCGGTGAAGTACGCGCCCTCGTCGCGCAGCGTCGTACAGCCCAGCCGGTGCACCATGGCAGCGGTGTCGGCGTGCAGGGCGACGGTGCGGGCGGGGCGGAGCTCGTCCTTGCCGGATCCCTCGTCGAGCACGACGCAGGGCACGCCCTGGCCGGCCAGGGCGAGGGACAGGGACAGCCCGACGGGCCCCGCGCCGACGACGATCACCGGGTCCATGATGTGGCTCCCGGTGTCCGGTATGTGATCACAGAACGTATGCAACCCACTGGAGGTGCCTGCGTCAAGTGACGCCGGTCCGGACAATGCCGAGTGGTGCGGCTGATCCGTTCGGCCGCACCACACGTGTCCCGCCAGTGTACTGACCGGCTGTCAGGCCGGATGCCGGACGCGGGTTCGAGCGCATGTCCGAGGACATGTCAGGCGCCGCGAGGGGAGGACGGTCAGGCGCCGGTGTTCTCGCCCGCGTTGACCAGGTCGACCGGAACGATCGCGTCGGTGGTCCGCTTCGACTTCCGCAGCCGGCCCTCCAGCCAGGAGGCGAAGGTGGTGAGGACGAAGTTCACCGCGATGTAGATCGCCGCGATCACGACCAGGGTCGGGATGGTGTTGCTGTAGTTCGCCGAGATCTGCCGGTACGTGGACAGCAGCTCGGCGAATCCCAGTACCGCACCTCCGATCGCGGTGTCCTTGAGGATCACCACGAGTTGGCTGACCAGCGCCGGGAGCATCGCGGTCACCGCCTGCGGGAGCAGGACGTAGGTCATGACCTGGCCCTTGCGCATGCCGATCGCCTTGGCGGCGTCGGTCTGACCCCTCGGCAGCGACTCGACGCCGGCCCGGACGATCTCGCCGATGACCGCGGAGTTGTACAGGACCAGCCCGGTGATCACCGCGTACAGGGGCCTGATCTCGGAGGCGACGGCCGTGTACTGAACGAAGAAGGCGGAGCCGAAGAGCATCAGCATCAGCACCGGGATGGCCCGGAAGAACTCGACCCAGGTGCCAACGGCGCTGCGTACCCACGCATGGTCGGAGAGCCGGCCGAGGCCGAGCAGGGCTCCCAGCGGCAGGGCGATCACCATGGCGATGGCGCCGGCCTTCAGGGTCTCCCAGAGTCCGGGGAGCAGGAACGTCGTCCATACCTGGCCGTCGGTGACGAAGGGACTCCACTTGTCGGCGTCGAGCTGGTTGTTGTCCGCCAGGGCGGACAGCACCCACCACGCGAGGGCGGCGGCCGCCACGAGGAAGGCGCCGGTGTAGATCCAGTTGCGGGCCTTGGCCCGGGGGCCCGGGGCGTCGTACAGCACCGAGGTCATCGCTTCACCGCCACTCGCTTGGCCACCCAGCCCAGGAGCAGGCCGGTGGGCAGGGTCAGAAGGACGAAGCCGAGGGCGAAGACGCCGAAGACGGCGAAGAGGTCCTGCGGCTCGTTCTCGACCATCTCCTTCATCAGCAGCGCGGCCTCGGCCACGCCGATCGCCGCCGCCACCGTGGTGTTCTTGGTGAGGGCGATCAGCACGTTGGCGAGCGGCGCGACGACCGCGCGGAAGGCCTGGGGGAGCACGATCAGGGTGAGCGTCTGGAGGAAGCTCATGCCCAGGGCGCGGGAGGCCTCGGCCTGGCCGACCGGGACCGTGTTGATGCCGGAGCGGATCGCCTCGCAGACGAAAGTACCGGTGTAGGCGATGAACCCGAGGATCGCGAGCCGGAAACCGATGTCCTTGAACGTGCCGCCGCCGAGGGTGACGCCGAGGGTCTGGTTGAGACCCAGCGAACAGCCGATGATCAGCACGGTCAGTGGGGTGTTGCGTACGAGGTTCACGTACGCGGTGCCGAAGCCCCGCATCAGCGGGACCGGGCTGACCCGCATCCCGGCCAGTACGGTGCCCCAGATCAGGGACCCGACGGCCGAGTAGAGGGTGAGCTGAACCGTCACCCAGAAGGCTCCGAGCACGTCGTACTGCCCGGAATCAAGAAAATCGAACACGATGGCCTGCGCTCTCCCCAGGATGGCCAGGTTGGCCGGTGGGGCACGGCGCCGCCCGCGGCAGGCGGGCGGCGACGGTCCTCACCGATGGATCGGCCGGCGGACCGGCCGCCGGGTCAGCTGCCTTCGGTGACCGCGGGGGCCGGCTCGCTCTTGTAGCCGGACGGGCCGAAGTTCTTCGTGACGGCCGCTTCCCAGGCGCCGTCCGCCTGCATCTTCTTGATGGCGGCGTTGACCTTGGTCTGAAGCTCCTTGTCGCCCTTCTTCAGACCGATGCCGTAGTTCTCGTTGCTCAGGCTCAGCCCGACCAGCTTGAACTTGCCCTTGTTCTTCTCCTGCGCCGCGTAGCCGGCCAGGATCACGTTGTCCGTGGTCAGGGCGTCAACGGCCTTGTTCTCCAGGCCGGTCAGGCACTCGGAGTAGCCACCCAGCTGCTGCAGGTCGGCCTCGGGCGCCAGCTTCGTCTTGACGTTCTGCGCCGACGTGGAGCCGGTGACCGAGCAGAGCTTCTTCTTGTTGAGGTCCTCGGCCTTGGTGATCGAGGTGTCGTCGGCGCGGACCAGCAGGTCCTGGTGCGCGAGGAAGTACGGGCCGGCGAAGTCGACCTTCTCCTTGCGCTTGTCGTTGATCGAGTAGCTCGCCACGACCAGCTTCACGTCACCGTTGGAGATCAGGTTCTCGCGCTCGGCGCTGACGGCCTGCTTGAACTCGATCTGGTCCGGCGCGTAGCCGAGCTCCTTGGCCACGAACGTCGCCACGTCCACGTCGAAGCCCGTGAACTTGCCGTCGGGGGTCTTGAGGCCCACGCCCGGCTGGTCGAACTTGATGCCGATGACGATCTTGTCCTTCTTGGCCCCGCCCGACGCGCCGGCGTCACTGCCGGTCTTGTCGCTGGAGCCGCCACAGGCGGTCGCGGTCAGGGCGAGAGCAACGGCGATGGCGGCGGCCGCGCCGACCTTGGAGAGCTTCATGGTGGACTTCCCTCGGAGTGAGACGTGAGACAGACGTGAAGTGAGACGTGCTGGACGACGATCCGTCACCGGATCACTACCAGATACGAAGGTCAGTGGTGCAGGATCTTCGACAGGAAGTCCTTGGCCCGGTCGCTCCGCGGGTTGCTGAAGAACTGCTCGGGCGTCGCCTCTTCGACGATCTTCCCGTCGGCCATGAAGACGACCCGGTTGGCGGCGGAGCGGGCGAAGCCCATCTCGTGCGTGACGACGACCATGGTCATCCCCTCCCGGGCGAGCTGCTGCATGACCTCCAGCACCTCGTTGATCATCTCCGGGTCGAGGGCCGAGGTCGGCTCGTCGAACAGCATCACCTTCGGGTCCATCGCCAGGGCGCGGGCGATCGCCACGCGCTGCTGCTGGCCGCCGGAGAGCTGCGCCGGGTACTTGTCGGCCTGCGAGCCGACACCCACCCGGTCGAGGAGGGCCTTCGCCTTCTCCAGTGCCGCCGCCTGGTCCGTCTTGCGGACCTTGAGCTGGCCCAGCATCACGTTCTGCAGCACCGTCTTGTGCGCGAAGAGGTTGAACGACTGGAAGACCATGCCCACATCCGCGCGCAGCTTGGCCAGCGCCTTGCCCTCCGACGGCAGTTGCTTGCCGTCGAGCGTGATGCTGCCCGAATCGATCGTCTCCAGGCGGTTGATGGTCCGGCACAGCGTGGACTTGCCCGACCCCGAAGGGCCGATCACCACGACGACCTCACCGCGGGCAATGCTCAGATCGATGTCCTGAAGCACGTGCAGCGCGCCGAAGTGCTTGTTGACGTTGCTCAGCACGACCAGGTCGTCGGCGGCACCGGCCGCGTCCCGCACGTCCTTGGTCACTGATACTCCGCTCATCGGCTTGTGGCTCCGTCCTCCTCGGTTGGGAGGACAGTAGTGACGTGGTGCGCACAGCGTCATTACATCTGAGGGAGAATTGAGCATAACGATCCGGCCTCGCGCCGATACGCTCCGTACCCGCGGGTTCCCGGCACGGGCCGTGGCCGTACCGGGTGCGTAACGGAAGCGCCCTCGGACCGGAACCGCCTTGACGTGGCAGTCTGCATCGGCATGGATGCTTGATGGCCCATGATGTCCGCCAAGCGAACGCGAAGAGATCAAGAGATGGAGAGGGGGACGACATGAGACTGCTGCTCGTCGAGGACGACGACCACGTCGCCGCCGCCCTGTCCGCGATCCTCGCCCGGCACGGCTTCAAGGTCACCCATGCCCGCAGCGGCGAGGAGGCCCTGCAGGCCCTGCTGTCGGCGGGCGCCCCGCCGGTGGCCTCCCCCTACGGGGTGATCCTGCTCGACCTCGGCCTGCCCGACCAGGACGGCTACGAGGTCTGCGGCAAGATCCGCAAGCGCACCAGCACGCCCGTCATCATGGTCACCGCGCGGGCCGACGTGCGCTCCCGCATCCACGGGCTCAACATGGGCGCCGACGACTACGTCACCAAGCCCTACGACACCGGCGAACTCCTCGCCCGCATCCACGCGGTGGCCCGCCGTACCGGCGCCTCCGAGGAGAGCGCCGCCGCCGGCCCCGCGGGCACGCCCGGCGTGGTCGACCTCGGGACCGTGGGCATCGAGCTGTCCACCCGCCGGGTCAGTGTGGACGGCGTCGACGTACCGCTCACCCGCAAGGAGTTCGACCTGCTGGCCCTGCTCGCGCAGCGGCCCGGCGTCGTCTTCCGCCGCGAGCAGATCATCAGCGAGGTCTGGCGCACCAGTTGGGAAGGCACCGGCCGGACCCTGGAGGTGCACGTGGCCTCGCTGCGGTCCAAGCTGCGCATGCCGGCGCTCATCGAGACCGTCCGCGGCGTGGGGTACCGGCTCGTCGTACCGCCCGCCCCGGCGGCCTCCGCCCCGCCCGCCGTCTAGCGGCCACCCGTCGTGCGCGCCCGTCTGCTCCCGCTGCTCGTCGTCCTGATGGCGGGCGTCCTGCTCGCCCTCGGCTTCCCGCTCGCGGTGGCCCTGGCGGCCGGGCAGCAGCAGCGGGTGGTCGTCGACCGGATCGACGACAGCGCCCGCTTCGCCGCGCTCGCCCAGTTCGTCATCGACGCCGAGGGCTCGAAGTCCAGCGGAGCCGACGAGCGCCGCGCGACCCTCCAGCACGAACTGGCCCGCTACCAGGAGCTGTACGGGATCCGCGTCGGCATCTTCCGCCGGGACGACAACGCCATCGCCCGGTCCCCCAGCGAGTGGGAGCTGCCGGCGGAAGGGGAGGGCCGCGAGGCGTTCAAAGAGGCGCTCGCCGGCCGGCGCAGCCACGATCCCGGCCAGGTGTGGCCCTGGCAGACCCACGGCAGGATCCTCGTCGCCTCCCCGGTCGTGCTCGACGGGGACGTGGTCGCCGTGGTCGCCACCGAGTCGCCCACCGACCAGATGCGCGCCCGGATCCTGCGGGGCTGGCTGCTCATCGCCGCCGGTCTCGGCGCGGCCATGCTCGTGGCCTTCGGCGCCGCCCTGCGGCTGACCAGCTGGGTGCTCAAGCCCGTGCAGACCCTGGACGCCGCCGCCCACGGCATCGCCACCGGGCGGATGAACTCCCGCGTCGCGGCGGGCGGCGGGCCACCGGAACTCCGGCGCCTGGCCCGCTCGTTCAACGAGATGGCCGACAACGTCGAAGAGGTGCTGGAACAGCAGCGCGCCTTCGTCGCCGACGCCTCCCACCAGCTCCGCAACCCGCTCGCCGCACTGCTCCTGCGGATCGAGCTGCTCGCCCTCGAACTGCCCGAGGGCAACGAGGAGATCGCCTCCGTACGGACCGAGGGAAAGCGCCTGACCCAGGTCCTGGACGACCTGCTCGACCTGGCCCTGGCCGAGCACGCCACCGCCGAGATCAGCCTGATAGACATCGCGGGGCTGGCCGCCGAGCGGGTGACCGCCTGGCGCCCGTACGCCGAGGAGAAGGGCGTCCGGCTCACCGGGGCGGGGCGGACCGCCGCCACCGGCTGGGCCGACCCGATCGCGCTCTCCAGCGCGCTCGACGCCGTCATCGACAACGCGCTCAAGTTCACTCCGGCGGGTGAGGCCGTTGAGGTGGCGCTCTCCGTGGAGGGCGACCGGGTGCTGATCGTGGTCGCCGACCGGGGTCCCGGGCTCACCGAGGAGGAGCTGCTGCGGATCGGGGACCGGTTCTGGCGCAGCGGACGCCACCAGAACATCAAGGGCTCCGGGCTCGGCCTGTCGATCTCCCGCATCCTGCTCGCCGCGGGCGGCGGGTCCCTCTCCTACGAGAAGAACCCGCCGCACGGGCTGCGCGTGACGCTGGCCGTCCCGCGCACCGATCCCGCCGCCCTGCCCGAGTGAACCGCTAGGGCCGAGTGAACCGCTAGGGCCGACTGAACCGCAGGGTCACCAGCTCGAACGGACCGAGCCGTACGTCGGCCAGCGCGTCCGAGGCCGCCACCAGCGCGGGGGCTTCGGCCAGCGGCCGCTCCAGCAGGTCCGTGGCGCACACGCCGGCGTGCTCGAAGTCCAGGGCCAGCCGGGCCGCGGCCCGGCCGCCCGTGGTCTCGTACAGCCGGACCACCAGGTCGCCGCTGCCGTCGTCGGCGAGCTTCACCGCCGAGACGGCCACCTTCTCGTTGTCGACGCGGACCAGCGGGGCCGTCTCCCGGGTGCCGGTCAGCCGGCGCTCCGGCAGGTTGATCGCGAAGCCCTCGCGGACCGCGTCCCCGATCGAGGCGCCCGGCACCAGCGCGTAGCCGAACCGGTGGAGGCCCTGGTCGGTCTCCGGGTCCGGGAAGCGCGGGGCCCGCAGCAGCGACAGCCGTACGGTGGTCGTCGTACCGCCGTCGGCCCGGACGTCACGGGTGACGTCGTGCCCGTACATCGAGTCGTTGACCAGGGCGGCGCCCCAGCCGGGCTCCGCGACGTGCAGGAACCGGTGGTGGCAGGCCTCGAACTTGGCCGCCTCCCAGCTGGTGTTGGTGTGCGTGGGGCGGAAGAGGTGCCCGAACTGGGTCTCGGAGGCGTACCGGTCGGCGTGCACGTCCAGCGGGAAGGCGGCCTTCAGGAACTTCTCCGTCTCGTGCCAGTCCACCTCGGTGTCGATGTCGAGCCGGCCCAGCCCCGCCCGCAGGGTGAGGCGCTGCACCACCCGCGAGGAGCCGAAGGAGCGCGCCACCGTCACCGTCGCCGCGCCCGCCTCCTCCTCGAGCGTGACCGCGTCGGCCTCCGTCAGATCGGTGACCGTGTTCCGGTAGAAGGAGTCCACGTCCCAGGCGTCCCACATGTTCGGGAAGTCCGGGTGGATCTGGAGCAGGTTCGCCGCGTGGCCCGGGGCCACCGACTCCCGCCCGGCGACCAGGTCGTGGGCGGAGACCACCAGGCCCCGCGCGTCGACCTCCACCCGCAGCCGGGAGTTTTCGAGGGTGAAGCCGCCCCCGGCGCGCGGGCCGGCCGACACCTGCCCCACCGGGACTCCGAGCGGGGCGCTGCCCCCGGCCGGGACCCCGGCGCGGGCGTGCGGGGAGCCGTTGAAGACCAGCTCGCGGCCGCCCGCCGGGTCGCCCGCCAGGGCCCGCTGGGCGGCGGCGACGATCCCGGTCAGCTCCTCGGCGACCGCCGCGTACGTGGCCTCCGCCTCCCGGTGCACCCAGGCGATGGAGGACCCGGGCAGGATGTCGTGGAACTGGTGGAGGAGCACCGTCTTCCAGATCCGGTCCAGCTCCCGGTACGGGTACGGGAACCCGGCGCGGACAGCCGCCGTCGCCGCCCACAGCTCCGCCTCGCGCAGCAGGGACTCGCTGCGCCGGTTGCCCTGCTTGGTCTTGGCCTGGCTGGTCAGCGTGGCCCGGTGCAGCTCCAGGTAGAGCTCGCCGACCCACACCGGCGGGTCCGGGTACTCGGCCTGCGCCTTGTCGAAGAAGGCGGCCGGGGACTCCCACACCACCTGCGCGGAGCCCTCCAGGTCCCGCAGCCGGCGGGCCTTCGCGATCATCTCGCGGGTCGTGCCGCCGCCGCCGTCGCCCCAGCCCGTCGGCGCGAGCGAATGCCGGGCCGCGCCCTTGTCCTTGAAGTTGCGGGCCGCGTGCGCGATCTCCCGGCCGTCCACCGAGCAGTTGTAGGTGTCGACCGGCGGGAAGTGCGTGAAGATCCGGGTCCCGTCGATGCCCTCCCACTGGAAGGTGTGGTGCGGGAACGTGTTCACCTGCGACCAGGAGATCTTCTGCGTCAGCAGCCGCTTCGATCCGGCCGCCTTGATGATCTGCGGCAGCCCGGCGGCGAAGCCGAAGGTGTCGGGCAGCCAGGCCTCGTCGTTCTCGATCCCGAACTCCTCCAGGAAGAAGCGCTTCCCGTGGGTGAACTGCCGGGCCATCGCCTCCGACCCCGGCATGTTGGTGTCCGACTCCACCCACATGCCGCCCGCCGGCACGAACCGGCCCTCCGCGACCGCCTTCTTGACCTTCGCGTACACCTCCGGCCGGTGCTCCTTGATCCACGCGTACTGCTGGGCCTGGGACATGGCGAAGACGAACTCGGGCTCGCCCTCCAGCAGCGAGGTCATGTTCGAGGTCGTACGGGCCACCTTGCGCACCGTCTCGCGCAGCGGCCACAGCCACGCCGAGTCGATGTGCGCGTGCCCGACCGCGCTGATCCGGTGCGCGGAGGCGTCGGCGGGCGCGGACAGCACCCCGGCGAGCTCGGCGCGGGCGGCGCCCGCCGTCTCGTTCACCGCGTGCAGGTCCAGGGCGTCCAGGCAGCGCTCGACCGCGCGCAGCAGCTCCCAGCGCCGGGCCCCGTCCACGGGCAGTTCGGCCATCAGCTCGCCGAGCACCTCCAGGTCGATGACCAGCTCCCACACCGTCCGGTCGAAGACGGCCAACTCGACCCGGGTCAGGCGGTACTGGGGCTCGTCGCCGGCCGTGTGCCGGTCGCCCAGGCCCGTCGGCCTGAACGGCTCGACGTCCAGGATCACCGGGTTGGAGGCGGCCTCCAGGTGCCATTCGACCCGCTCGCCGCCCGCCACCGGCCCCTCGGCGACCCGGACCCACTGGTTGCGCGGGTTGATCGCCTTCAGCGGGGAGCCCTCCGGGGTGTACACCAGCGCCTCGCACTGGAAGCCCGGCATCCGCTCGTCGAAGCCGAGGTCGATGACGGCCTCCACCTCCCGGCCGGCCCAGTCCGCGGGCACCGTACCGGTCACCTTGAACCAGGTGGTGTCCCAGGGCGCGCCCCAGGCGTCACCGACGGCGGCGGGGGTGTGCGGGGCCGCCAGGCCCTCCGCGACCGGGACCGGCTCGCGGCCCGGGGCGGTCCAGGCCTCGATGGCCAGCGGCGCGGACCGGGGGTACACGGCCGGGCGGATCCGCTCGTCGAGGACGCGCTTCAGGCGGCCCTCCAGCACTGCGCGGTCGTCATGCATCAGAGGGCTCCGGTCCAGGTGAGGGTGGTTCGGGCGGGGGCGGAGACGGCGTACAGCTCGTCCACGGCCCGTATCTCGAAGACGGCCGTCTTCTCCCGGCCGGCGCGCTCGACGCCGGGCAGGTAGAGGGCGGTGCCGCAGGTGCCGCCGAGGAAGCGGCGGGTGCCGTCCGGCAGGACGCGGGACACCTCGTACTGCCGGACGGGCCCGGCGGCCCGCTGCCAGGTCAGCCGTACGGCCGCCTTGCCGGACTGCTGGGCCGAGGCGGATACGGCCGGTGTGCCCGGAGTCGCCGGGCGGGGCCGCGCGGCGGCCTCGCGCACCGCCAGCGCGCCGAGTCGCCAGCGCACCGGCTCCTTCCCGCGCCGGGTGATCCGTACGGCCAGGCCGTGGGCGGTCTCGCCCGCCAGCTCCGACAGCCGGACCCTGGTGGTGCGCCACCCCTGACCGGCCCCGAGGGTCTCCGCCTTCAGCCAGGTGTACGGGACCTCCTGCCCCGGGCCGGACGGCTCGCGCGTGGCCACGCCGAGCTCGACCGTCACCGGGCCCGACTCGGTGCGGTGCACCAGCTCGGCGACGCAGGTGCGGGTCAGCGGCATCCGGGTGGCGTGCAGTCCCACGGCGGCCGGGGCGGTGAGGTCGCCGGAGACGAGCAGGCTGGAACCGCCGCGCCAGGCCCGTGCGAAGTCGAGGGTGACCTCGGGGCGGGTCCCCGTGGTGTGCACGGCCCAGCGGCGGCCCGGGAGCCGGTCCTGGAGGCCGAGGTGATTCCATCCGGTGTCGGAGACGGGCTCGCCGTCCTCGTACCAGCGCTCCCCGTGCCCGGTGTTGAAGGAGCAGGCGAAGGGCAGCGCGGTCACCGTGGACCGGTCGGCGACGACGGTGGCGGGGGCCCGCCAGGTGTCCTCGGCGGAGGGGTGGGCGGGGTCCAGCGAGGCGCCCGTCCAGAACCGGTCGTCGGCGCGGTGGAAGGCGCCGGGGGAGCGGTCGGTGAGGTGGTTGCGGGTCCACTCGGGCCGGTAGAAGCCGTAGGAGACGACGTGGTCGCGCCCGAGCGGGACGATCGCGTCCCAGTCCACCGTCGAGTTCCAGCCGTTGGACTCCATGTCCACGGCCGCCCACAGCTCGTGGCGGCTGCGGCCGAGCCGGTCGGCGAGGTCGCCGGAGGCCGCCAGCTTCGCCGGGGTCCAGCGGAAGTCCACGAACACCGTGTCCGCGACCTTGCCGCGGCGGTCCTCGTAAAACTCCTGGTTGAGCTCGTTCAGGGCGCCCTGCCAGCCGACCTTGCCGGTGGAGTTCATCGCGTCGTACCAGGTGATGCTCAGGCCGTGCGGTTCACCGGCGGCGCGCAGGGCGCGCAGGAACTGCCGCATCCGGGCGGCGAGTTCGCTGTCGCCGCCCTCGGTCTCGGCGTTGACGAACCAGCCGTCGAACCCGTACGCCCGCGCCACCTCCACCAGCTTCTCGGCGACCGGGAACCGGCCGAGGGAGTCCCGCTGGACCAGGTCGCGGGTCCACTGGAGGTCGCCGCCGTACGGCACGGGCGGCAGGAACACGTTGCCCATCACCCGGACGCCGTTGCGGTGCGCGGCGTCGGTGACGGGCGCGTTCGGGGCGAGCACGATGCCCTCGGCGGAGGAGCCGCCCCAGAAGACGAGCTCGTCGATGTACGCCCAGTGGGTGAGGGCGTAGTAGTCGGCGGTCGGGGACCCCTGGGCGGGATTGCCGGCCGTGTTCCCGAAGGAGACGAGTGAGGCGATACGGGCCTGGCCGGCGCGGGCCGTGGTGTTCGGCGGCACCGGGGTGAAGCGGGGCGCCAGGGGCACGGTCGCGGTGTTGTAGGCCAGATCGGGGTCCGACTCCGGGCTCCACCGCAGGAGGGAGCGCCAGGTGATCCCGGGACCCGGGGTCCCGGCGGGCAGCGAGTCCGGGAACCAGTACGAGGCGTACGGGGCGAGTCCCGCCGGGGAGCCGCCCGGTGCGGGTCCGGCGCCCGGGTCCGGGTCCGGGGCCGTGGCCGGGGCCGGGGCCGTGGAGGCTGCCGCCGCCGGGCCTGCCGCCGTGCAGAGCAGGGCGGCCGCGCCGGCCCCCGCTCCGGCGGCGAGCATGCCGCGCCGGGTCGGGCGTATCGAGGCGGGGCGGGGGCCGGGGCGGTGGGGGCGGCGGGACGGGTGGGCGGTGCGAGGGTCGACGCCGTTGTCGATCTCGGACATGAGGGGTTCTCCTCCGTAGCGGCCGGTCAGTTCCGGGCGGGGACGTCGGACACGTGCAGTACCTCGGTGATGCCGCGGGCGGCCAGGTGCTCCGCGTCCCCGGCGAGCTCGGCCAGGACCACCGCGGGCCGGACCCCCTGGGCGGTGAGTTCCGCCCAGGCCTCGAAGAACGCCCCGCCGGGAGCGCACACCGAGCGGTTCGGCGCGGACTCGGGGCCGCCGACGTCCACGGCGAGCGCGGTCGAGCGGACCGCCGGGCGGTGCTCGCGGCCCCGCCACTCCTCGGTGATCCCGGCGATGACCTCTCCGGCGGGCTTGGTCCGGCGGTCGTTGGTGAGCAGCCCGAGTCCGTACTCCAGCTCGGGGAAGTCCGCGAGCTCCCGGGACACGTCGTGCGAGCACCACCAGGTCACCCCCCACAGGCCGGGGCAGTCCAGGGCGTTCGCCACGGTCGCCTCGGTGAAGGAGGCCGCGTGCTCGGGCTGGATCAGCGGCGCGGGCGCGCCCACCTCCTGGAGCCAGACGGGGCGGCGCGGATCGCGGGCCCAGGCCTTGGAGAGCTCGATCAGGTACGCGGCGTGGTGCTCGGTCGCCGTCCCGGTCCGGCCGTGGCGCTGGGCGGTGCCGTTGAACACCCAGGAGTGCACGGCGGTCGCGGCGCCGAGCCGGGCCGCCTGGGCCACGGTGAAGGGATGGCCGTCCTGGTACCAGGCGGCGTCGTACTCGGCGTGCAGGTGCATGCGGCCCGGCGCGCCCTCCTCGCAGGCGGCGAGCATCCGCTCCAGCCAGCGGCCGGCCTGCTCCTGGGTGATCCGGTCGGGGGAGGGGTGCGGATCGTCGGAGAACTGGTTGATCTCGTTGCCGACCGTCATGCCGAGGAAGTTGGGCCGGTCCGCGAGGGCGGCGGCCAGCGTGCGCAGGTACTCCTCCTGCCCGGCGACGACCTGCGGATCGCTGAAGATGTTGCGCCGGTGCCAGGTGCCGGTCCACGCGGGCAGGAAGTCGAAGCTCGACAGGTGCCCCTGGAGTCCGTCCACGTTGACGTCGAGCCCGCGGTCGGCGGCCGCGTCGGCGAGCGCGACGAGCTGCTCGACGGCGCGCGGCCGGATCAGCGTCCGGTTCGGCTGGAACACCGGCCACAGCGGGAAGACCCGTACGTGGTCCAGGCCGAGGCCGGCGATGGAGTCGAGATCGGCCTTGACCTCGTCGAGGTCGAAGTCGAGCCAGTGGTGGAACCAGCCGCGCGTCGGCGTGTAGTTGGCGCCGAAACGCAGGGCGCGGGCGGGTGCGGAGGCGGCGTTGCCGTCGTGCATGAAGGATCCTGGAGTTCAGGGGGAATTCGCGGGATGCCCACAACCTGCCGTCTGCGCGGGGGATAAGTCAACAGGATCCATATCTCCGAACGTCCCGACTTGGCGGGATGGAAGTCCTGTCCTCGCGGGCGCTGGTACTTATGCGCTTCAGTCCGGTTGACAGACGGGTTCCAGCCGCTCGAAGCTAAGCGCACTAATGCGGTTTAGTTCTTGTTGAGCGGTGTTGTCACACAAGGAAGTGTGCGGAAATGGACAGCGGAATTACCGTCACGTCGGTCACCACCCCGGCCCTCTTCGGCGGCCCGCCGGACACCCCCTCGCAGATCGTCCGGGTGCGCATCCGCAGGACGCGCCCGGCCGGCCCGCTGCACGTGGCCGTGCACGGCGTCGGTGACGGCGTCGGTGACGGCGGCGTCACCGCCGTCACCACCCCGTACCCCCGCATCGTGCGCGCCGACACCGCCGAGGCCTACGCGGGTACGGACGCCCGCGCCGACCTGGCCCCGGAGGCCGGGGCCGAAGCCGGGGCCACAGCAGGGTCTGCGGCCGGCCCGGGCGTCGAGTCCACCGTCGAGGTCGCCGTCCGCACCCCCGGCGCCGCCCCCGGGGCCGTCCTGCCCGCCACCGTCCGCGTCACCACCCCCGACGGGCGGCCGCTCGCGGAGCACCCCTTCGACCTGGTCGTCGCCGAGCCCGGCTGGACCGTCCGCCTGGTCCCGCACTTCCACTACGACCCCATGTGGTGGAACACCCAGGCCGCCTACACCGCCCTCTGGGACGCCCCGCCGAAGCCCGGCGAGGCCGAGCGCGGCTGGGAGTACACCGGCGTCCCGGCCTTCACCCTGATCCCGCTCCACCTCCAGCAGGCGCGCGAGGACCCGGCGTACCGCTTCGTGCTCTCCGAGGTCGACTACCTCAAGCCCTACTGGGACACGCACCCCGCCGAACGCGCCGAGCTGCGCGCGCTGATCGCCGACGGCCGGGTGGAGATCGTCGGCGGCACCTACAACGAGCCCTCCACCAACCTCACCTCCGCCGAGACCACCATCCGCTCCGCCGTCCACGGCCTCGCGCTGCACCGCGGCGCCCTCGGCGCCGACCCGCGCACCGCCTGGCAGCTCGACGTCTTCGGCCACGACCCCTCCTTCCCGGCGCTGATGGCCGGCGCCGGACTCGACTCCGCCGTCCTCGCCCGCGGGCCCCACCACCAGTGGGGCCCGATGATGGACACCTGGGGCGACGAGCTGCGCGCGCCCGCCGCCATGCAGCTGCCCGCCGAGTACGAGTGGATCGCCCCCGGCGGAGAGGGGCTGCTCCTGCACTACCTGCCCGCGCACTACTCCGCCGGCTGGTTCTCCCACCAGGCACCCGACGCGGAGGCCGCCGCCGAACAGCTGCTGGACCTGTACGAGCTGCTGCGCACCGCGGCCGCGACCAAGAACGTCCTGATTCCGATGGGCACCGACTTCTCCTGGCCGCACCGCTGGGGCCTGGACGTGCAGCACGCCTGGAACCGCCGCTACTGCTGGCCCCGCATGGAACACACCGGCCCGCGCGCCCACTTCGACGCCGTCCGCGCCGAACTCGCGGCGCGCGGCGAGCAACCGCTGCCGGTCACCCGGGAGATGGGCCCGGTCTACACCGGCAAGGACGTCACCTACGCCGACGTGAAGCAGGCGCACCGGGCCGCCGAGAACCTCCTCGAACAGGCCGAGACCTTCGCCGCCCTCGCCTGCGCCGAAGGCCTGACCGCCTACCCCGCGCAGACCCTCGCCAAGGCCTGGCGCCACCTGCTGCACGCCGCCCACCACGACGCCGTCACCGGGACCTTCTCCGACCAGGTCTACCTCGACCTGCTCCCCACCTGGCGCGAGGCCGGTGAACTGGCCGCCGGCGTACGGGAGGAGGCGCTCGCCGCGCTCACCGCCGCGGCCGACACCCGCGGCCCGGGACCGCTCGCCGTCACCGTGCACAACCCGGTCTCGTGGACCCGTACCGACCTGGTCCGTACCCGGGTCGACCTGGTGGCACTCGGCCTCGCCGACGACCGCGACGCCGGCCTGATCACCGTCCTGGACGACACCGGCCGCGGCGCGCCCGTGCACGTCGGGGCCGTCGCCGGCGGGACCGCCGAGCTGGCCTTCCTCGCCCGGGACGTGCCCTCGCTCGGCCACCGCACCTGGTGGCTCGCCGTCTCCGAGCTGCCGCTCTCGGGAGGCTGGGAGCCGGCGCCGGGGCACGCCGTCCAGAACGAGTTCCTGCGCGCCGAGGCCGATCCCGCGCGCGGCGGTGGTCTCGCCCGGCTGCTGGACCGGCGCACCGGGCAGGAGGTCCTCACCCCCGGCGAGGTGGACGAGCTCGTCGTGCAGGAGGAGTACGACAAGCACCCCTACTTCGAAGAGGGCCCCTGGCACCTGCTGCCCAAGGGCCCGGGCGCCGGTTCGGGCGGGGCGCCCGCCGAGTCCTGCCGGGCGGAACGCGGGCCGCTCGGCTCGCGGATCGTGGCCACCGGGCGGACCGGGCCGGTCCGCTGGACCCGGACCACCACCCTGTGGGACGGCCTGGACCGGGCCGAACTCACCACGACGGTCCACACGTTCGAGGGCTCCGACCAGCTGCTGCGGCTGCGGATCCCGGCGGACGTGCCCGGGGCGCTGCCTGTCGCCGAGACCGCCGCGTCCGCCGTGGGGCGCGGGTTCGCCTTCCCCGAGGCGGACACCGGGGCCGACCACACCCGGGCTCCCTGGACCCTGGACAGCCCCTGCCTGAACTGGTTCGCGCTGTCGGCGCCGATGACCGGGCCCGGCGGCCGGGCCCTGGGAGCGGCGGAGATCGTCCTGCCGGACGCGGGCGCCCCTCCCGGGCTCCGGGACCTGGTCACCGCGCTCGGCCGGTACGGCGTCACCGCGACCCCGGCCCGGGCGTCCGGGCCGCGGTGGGGCGACCTGGCGGTGGACAGCAGCCTGCCCGACTTCCGCATCGCACTCGGCGGCCCCGAGGAGAACCCGTTCACGGCGGCGCTGCTCGAGTCGGCCGGTCCCGCCCACGAGAAGGCACTACGAGAAGCCCTACGGGAACACGGGCAGGTCTGGGTTGCGGCCCGAGCGGGGCTCCGCTCGCTCTGGAGCCCAGGCTGCGACCTGACCGGCATCCGGGACCTGCCGGTCCTGGTCCACGCGGGGCCCCCGGCGCAACTCGCCCGGGCCATCGCCGCGTCGGGCCGGATCGACGCCTCGGCTCCGCCGTGCGGAGCCTCAGCTCCGGTGACCGAAGCGGGCGCGCACGAGACGGCCCACCCGCACGACGAGCCGTACGCGGACCGCACCGTCGGGCTCCTGGTGCGCGGCACGCCCAGCTTCGCCGTCGACACCGCCGGGCGGCTGCACAGCACCCTGATGCGGTCCTGCACCGGCCGCCCGAGCGGGGAGTGGATGGACCCTCCGCGGCGCACCGCCCCCGACGGCAGCTCCTTCCAGCTCCAGCACTGGACCCACGTCTTCGAGCACGCGCTGGTCGCGGGCGCCGGGGACTGGCGGGCGGTGGACCTGGTGCGCCGCGGACGGGAGTTCAACAAGCCGCTCACCGCCGTCACGGCCGCCCCCGGCGCGGGCCCCCGCCCGCCCGCGCGCTCGCTGCTCGGCGTGGAGCCGGCCGACCGGGTGCTGATCGAGACGGTCAAACGGGCCGAGGGCTCCGGCGCGCGGCGCGACCTCGCCGTCCGGCTGCGCGAAACGCACGGCCGCCCGGTGATGGCGGAGACCCTGTGGCCGACGGATCCGGCCGCCGAGGCCGATCTGCTGGACCGCCCCACCGGGTGCTTCGAGGGGCAGGTCCAGGGCGCGGCGACGACCACGCTCCTGCTGCTCACGGAATCCGGCATGCCGCCGCGCCAGGACGAACGGGAGCCGCACCAGCCGGTGTTCAGCCGGTACTGGCTGCACAACACCGGGACGGCCCCGCTCGGCGACGCCCCGTACACGGTGACGTGTGACGGGATCCCCGCCCGGGCCACGGTCACCCTCGCCGCCCACGGGCAGGCGGACGGCGGCCCGGTCGCGCTGGAGGTCCGGGCCCCCGAGGGCTGGACCGCCTCCTGGACCCGGCGGCGCCCCGAGCTCCCGCCCGGCGGGCACGTCTCCTTCCCGCTCGCCGTGGAGCCCGCCGCCGGAGCGCGGCCCGGCGAACACCTGGTCCGGATCCTCGCCACCACCCCGGCGGGCACCTTCGAGGACGTGCTCACCGTCACCGTCCCCGGCGGCCCGGCCGGGACCCCGGCCGGGCTGTGGGTGGCCGCGCCGGAGCCCGCCGTCACCGTCGCCCCCGGCGGGCGGGCCCTCGTACGGGCACGGATCGGCTCCACGGGCATCCGTACCGCCCTGACGGGGCAGGCGTACGCCGTCTCACCGTTCGGCACCTGGGAGCTGACGGCCCCCGCCGTCCTGCCGGTCGAGGTCCCGGCGGACGGCGAGGCGCAAGCCGTCTTCGAGCTGCGGCCGCCGCCCGGGACCCCCGCGGGGGAGTACTGGATCGTGGTCAAGGCGGTCTGCCAGGGCAGGATCGCGTACGGTCCGGCCATTGCCGTCCACGTCACCGAGGGATGAGACAGGCCATGGCCCGCAGACCGACCATCAAGGACATCGCCCGCCAGGCCGGGGTGTCGGAGAGCGCCGTCTCCTTCGCGCTCAACAACCGGCCCGGGGTCTCCCAGGACACCCGCGCCCGCATCCGGCGGGTCGCCGAAGAGCTCGGCTGGCAGCCCAACAGCGCCGCCCGCGCCCTGTCCGGAGAGCAGTCCGGCGCGGTCGGCCTGGTCCTCGCCCGGCCCGCGCACACCCTCGGCGTCGAGTCCTTCTTCCTCCAACTGGTCTCCGGCATCCAGGAGGTCCTGGCCGCCGGCCGGATCGCCCTGCTCTTCCAGGTGGTCGAGGACCTCGACGCCGAATGCGCCGTCTACCGCCGCTGGTGGGCCGAGCGGCGCGTCGACGGGGTCGTCGTCGTGGACCCGAGGACCGACGACCCGCGCCCGGCCCTGCTCGAACAGCTCGCCCTGCCGGCCGTCACGGTGGGGGAGACGGGGCCGGCCTCCGCTTCTCCCGACTCCGCCTCTCCCGACTCAGCTGCCGCCGCCCCCGCAGCCCTGTCCGCCGTCCGGGCGGACGACGCCGGCGCCATGGCGCAGGTGCTCGACCACCTGTACGGGCTCGGCCACCGCCGGATCGCGCACGTCGCGGGCCTGCCCGGACTCGCCCACACCGAGCGCCGGATCGCCTCGCTGCGCGCCGAGGCGCAGCGGCTGGGCCTCGACCCCGGCCAGGTGCGCTCGGTCACCACCGACTACTCCGACGCCGAGGGGGCGGAGGCCACCCGGCGGATCCTCGCCGAGCCGGGGCCGGAGCAGCCGACCGCGATCGTCTACGACAACGACGTGATGGCGGTGGCCGGCGTGGCCGTCGCCTCCGAGCTGGGCATCCCGGTACCGGGCGGGCTCTCGGTCGTCGCCTGGGACGACTCCGCCCTCTGCCGGGTCACCCGTCCCCGGCTGACGGCCCTGGTCCGCGATACGGCCGGCTTCGGCCGGCTCGCGGCCGAGGAGCTCCTCGCGGTCCTCGCGGGGGGTCCGCCGAGGTCCCGCGAGAGCGAGCTGCCGCGGCTGGAGCCCCGCGAGAGTACGGCTCCGCCGCCGGCCGCATACTGAAATCGACCCCTTCCTGGAGCGCCACCGTGACCAGTACCCCCACTCCCACCCCCGCCCCCGCCTTCCCGGCGCCCCGCGCCGGAGCGCCGGGTGCCTCCGGCCTCACGGTCGCGATCGACATCGGCGGTACGAAGATCGCCGGAGCGCTGGTGGACTCCGACGGCGCCATGACGGCCACCACCCGCCGCCCCACCCCGCGCGGAGCCGACGGGGACGCCGTGTTCGCGGCCGTGGCCGAGGTGGTCGCGGAGCTCGCGAAGTCCCCGCTGTGGGACTCGGCGGTCCGCTGCGGGATCGGCAGCGCGGGCCCGGTGGACGCCGCGCGCGGCACGGTCAGCCCGGTCAACATCGGCGCCTGGCGGGGCTTCCCCGTCCAGGCCCGGGTGGAGGCCGAGCTCGTGCGGCACGGGGCTCGGATCCCGACGGTGCTGGCCGGCGACGGGGTGGCGATGACCGCCGCCGAGCACTGGCTGGGCGCCGCCCGCGGGCACGCCAACGCGCTCTGCATGGTGGTCTCCACCGGCGTCGGCGGCGGACTCGTCCTGAACAACCAGCTTCACCCCGGACCCACCGGGAACGCCGGTCACATCGGCCACATCAGCGTGGCCTTCGACGGGGAGCCCTGCGCGTGCGGCGGCCGCGGCTGCGTGGAGTCCATCGCCTCCGGCACCGCCATCGCGGCCTGGGCCCTGGCCCAGGGCTGGGTCCCGGCCGGGGACGCCACCGCCGCCGGGGTGGCCGCCGCCGCTGCCGCCGGCGATCCCGTCGCCCTGGCCGCCTTCGACCGCGCGGGCCGGGCGCTGGCCGCCGCCATCGCGGCCACCGCGACCCTCGTCGAGACCGACATCGCCGTCATCGGGGGCGGGGTCGCGGCCTCCGGCGACACCCTCTTCGGGCCGGTCCGGGAGCACCTGGCCTCGTACGCGACCCTGTCCTTCGTCAAGGACCTCCAGGTCGTCCCGGCGACGCTGGGCACCCACGCGGGCCTGATCGGGGCCGCCGCCGCGGCGACGATGCTGCTGCCGTCGTGAAGGCGGCCGGGGGCAGGCCGGCAGGCCCTACGGCTTGACCGAGCGGTAGTAGCGGGCCGCGCCGTCGTGCAGGTGCAGGGGGTCCGTGTAGATCGCCGTCCGCAGGTCCACGAGCTGGGCCGCGTGCACCTGGCCGCCGATTTCGTCCCGGCTGTCGATCACCATGCGCGTGAACTGCTCCGTCAGCTCGTCGCCCGCGTCCTCCCGGGTCACCAGCAGGTTCGGCACCGCCACGGTGGACACCGCCGAGTTGCTGCGGGCGCGGTCGTAGGCGTCCTGGGGCATCACCGCCGCCCGGTAGTACCGGGCGGGGCTTCCGCTGGCCTGGAGCGCCTCCACCAAGTCGCCGAGCTGCACGAGCCGGATCTCGAACCGCTCCGAGAGCTCCTTCACGGCCGTGGTGGGCAGCCCGCCCGACCAGAAGAAGGCGTCGATCCGGCCGGCCTCCAGCTCCGCCGGCACGGTGTCGATGCCGATGGCCACCGGGGTGACGTCGCGCACCGGGTCCAGCCCCGCCGCCGTGAGCATCCGCTCCGAGATCAGCCGCACCCCCGAGCCGTCCTGGCCCACGGCGACCCGCTTGCCCCGCAGGTCCCGGGCGGACTGGACGGGCGAACCGGCGGGCACCACGAGCTGGACGTAGTCGTCGTAGAGCCGGGCCAGGCCGCGCAGCCGGTCCGCTCCGGGCTTCCGGTCGACCTGGTACTTGGCCACGGCGTCGGCCGTCGCCACCGTGAAGTCGGCCTCGCCCGAGGCCACCCGCTGCAGGTTCTGCTGCGAACCCTCGCTCGTCTTCAGCCGGACCCGCACCCCGGGCACGTCCTCGGCGAGGGCCTGCTCCAGCAGCTGGCCGTAGAGGTGGTAGACCCCCTTCTGGACACCGGTGCTGAGGGTGATCTCACCCGTGAGCTCCGGCCGGCCGAAGGGCCGCAGCCACCAGACGAGGGCGCAGAGCACGGCCAGTACGGCCACCAGGGCCCGCAGGGCACGGCGCCTGCTGATCCGGGGCGGTACGAGAGGCATGGCCGCGATCCTGCCACCGACCCGCCGTCCTGTCACGGCCCGGTCGGCCCGCCCGGCCCGCTCCGGCCCACGCCCGGCCCTGGCCGCCACGCCCGACCCGTACCCTTGCTGGGTGAGCACCGAGAGCGGCGAGGCGACTGTTGTGAAAACGTACGAGGTCCGGACGTACGGCTGTCAGATGAACGTGCACGACTCCGAGCGGCTGTCCGGCCTGCTGGAGGACGCCGGGTACGTCCGCGCCCCCCAGGGTTCCGACGGTGACGCCGACGTCGTCGTGTTCAACACCTGCGCCGTCCGCGAGAACGCCGACAACAAGCTCTACGGCAACCTCGGCCGGCTCGCCCCGATGAAGACCAAGCGCCCCGGCATGCAGATCGCCGTCGGCGGCTGCCTCGCGCAGAAGGACCGCGACACGATCGTGGACCGCGCCCCCTGGGTCGACGTGGTCTTCGGCACGCACAACATCGGCAAGCTGCCCGTCCTGCTGGAGCGCGCGCGCATCCAGGAAGAGGCGCAGATCGAGATCGCCGAATCGCTGGAGGCCTTCCCCTCCACGCTCCCGACCCGGCGCGAGTCCGCGTACGCCGCCTGGGTCTCGATCTCCGTCGGCTGCAACAACACCTGCACCTTCTGCATCGTCCCGGCGCTGCGCGGCAAGGAGGAGGACCGCCGTCCCGGCGACATCCTCGCCGAGGTCGAGGCACTCGTCGCCGAGGGCGTCTCCGAGATCACCCTGCTCGGCCAGAACGTCAACGCCTACGGCTCCGACCTGGGCGACCGCGAGGCCTTCTCCAAGCTGCTGCGCGCCTGCGGCGCCATCGAGGGCCTGGAGCGGGTCCGCTTCACCTCCCCGCACCCGCGCGACTTCACCGACGACGTGATCGCGGCGATGGCGGAGACCCCCAACGTCATGCCGCAGTTGCACATGCCGATGCAGTCCGGATCGGACACGATCCTGAAGGCGATGCGCCGCTCGTACCGCCAGGAGCGCTTCCTCGGCATCATCGACAAGGTCCGCGCCGCCATCCCGCACGCGGCGATCTCCACCGACATCATCGTGGGCTTCCCCGGTGAGACGGAGGACGACTTCCAGCAGACGATGCACGCGGTCCGCGAGGCCCGCTTCGCGAACGCCTTCACCTTCCAGTACTCCAAGCGCCCCGGGACCCCGGCCGCCGACATGGACGGGCAGATCCCCAAGGAGGTCGTCCAGGAGCGGTACATGCGCCTGGTCGCCCTCCAGGAGGAGATCTCCTGGGAGGAGAACAAGAAGCAGGTCGGCCGGACCCTGGAGGTCATGGTCGCGGAGGGCGAGGGCCGCAAGGACGGCGCCACGCACCGGCTGTCCGGGCGGGCCCCCGACAACCGCCTGGTGCACTTCACGAAGCCCGAGGAAGAGGTCCGCCCCGGTGACGTGGTGACCGTGGACATCACCTACGCGGCGCCGCACCACCTCCTTGCGGAGGGCCCGACGGGGGCGGTACGGCGGACCCGTGCGGGCGATGCGTGGGAGAAGCGCAACGCGGCTCCGGCGCAGCCGAAGGGCGTCCTCCTCGGCATCCCGACCCTGGGCGTCCCGGCCCCCCTCCCGGTGACGACGTCGGGCTGCCAGGCTTCCTGACGCCGGTGGGTGCTGCCGCCACCGCAGCGTGGCGCGGGCCCGGTGGGCGGGTGCGGGTGATTGAGCCCTGCGGGGCTGGGTCCCCTACCCGCCCTTCGCCCGTTCCCCGGGGCTCCGCCCCGGACCCCGGGAACGGCGCCGCACGTAGGGGTCCGGGCGGAGCCCGGGGAACGGTGGAAGGGCGGGTAGGGGACTCCTCACTCCACCCGGCCGGACCCGGTCACGGCTACGCTGCGGATCATGCTCGTAGCCGCCGCCGTCTGCCCCGCCCCGCCGATGCTCCTGCCGGAGCTCGCCACGGGAGCCGCCGCCGAACTCGGCGACGCCCGGACCGCGTGTTCCGACGCGCTGTCCGTCCTCGCCGCCTCCCGGCCCGATCTGCTCGTCGTGGTCGGAGCCTCCGACCCGGACCACCACGGCGCCTACCCCCAGGGCGCCCGCGGCACCTTCCGCGGGTTCGGCGCCGGGGCCGACGTACGGCTGGGGGAGGGCGAGGAGGGCCCGCGCCTGCTGCCCACCCCGCTCGCCGTCGGGGCCTGGCTGCTCGGCCGGGCGGGCTGGGGCGCCACGCCCCTGGAGGGGTTCGGGGTCGCCGGGCCCCTGGACACCGAGCGGTGTCTGGAGGCCGGGCGGGAGCTCGCCGCGCGCGAAGCCCGGGTCGCCCTGCTCGTCATGGGCGACGGCAGCGCCTGCCGGTCCCTCAAGGCCCCCGGCTACCTCGACGAACGCGCGGCCGCCTTCGACGCCGAGGCCGCCCGCGCGCTGGGCGCCGCCGACCTGCCCGCCCTCGCCGCCCTCGACGCGGGGCTCGCCGCCGAGCTCCAGGCCGCCGGCCGGGCCCCCTGGCAGGTGCTCGCGGGCGCCGCCGAGGGCGCCGGGCTCGAAGGCCGGCTGCTGTACGAGGACGCCCCGTACGGGGTCGGGTACTTCGTCGCCGCCTGGTCGTAGCACCGAGAAGCCGTAGCACCGAGAAACGGAGAAGGGGCGCGGCACCGAGTGGTGCCGCGCCCCTTCCGGGATTCCGGGGAACGCGTCAGGAAGCGGCCGGCGGCGTCGGCCCGCCGGGAGCGTCCTTGTGCGCGATCTTGCCCAGGGCGTCCTTCGCCTTGTCCGCGCCGCTAGAGATCTGGCCGCTGTATTTGCCCTTGGTCTTGGAATCGACGGCCTTGGCCACCTTCTCCAGATTCTGGGTGATCTTGCCCTCGTGCTGTGCAGCGAGGTCGCCGACCTTGTCCTTGGCGGGCGCGAGCTTGGCCTTCAGATTGTCCAGCAGGCCCATGGGTCACCTTCCAATAGCGAGGCTACGTACGGGCACCCTCTGCGGCCTCGCTGTCCGCGCTGACCTCCGCCGACTGCTGCTTCGGGATCTCGACGGCTTCCGCCGCGTTCTCCTCCGCCACAGCCTGCTCGGTCCCGGCCTCGTCGGCCGTCGCGGACTCCGCCGTCAGATCCGAGGAAACGGCCTCATCGGTCGTCGCCTGGGTCTTACGGCCGAGAAGCCGGTCCAAAATGCCCATGTCTACTCCTATAACGTTACTCGTGTGAGTGAAGTTCCGCCGTGGGCGGGCCGCCGTACGGCAAGCGCACGCCCGGCCGGAACCCCGCCAAGGCAACGACCCCGGTCCGGTCCCGTCACGTAGCTCGATCGGGTACATGGCAGTGCCTTGACGCGGGGCTGCGAGACTGGTGCGGTGAGGAAAGCAGCCCCCGCCCCGCGGGTCATCGCCGTCGTAGGACCCACCGCGGCCGGAAAGTCCGATCTGGGCGTAGCCCTGGCCCGTCATTTCGACGGCGAAGTCGTCAACGCAGACTCGATGCAGCTGTACCGGGGGATGGACATCGGTACCGCCAAACTGACGACGGAGGAACGCGGAGGGGTCCCGCACCACCTCCTCGACATCTGGGACGTCACCGAGACGGCCAGCGTCGCCGAGTACCAGCGCCTCGCCCGCGCCGAGATCGACAAGCTGCTCGCCCAGGGCCGTACGCCGGTCCTCGTCGGCGGTTCCGGCCTCTACGTGCGCGGCGCGCTCGACGCCATGGAATTCCCCGGCACCGACCCCGAGGTCCGGGCCCGGCTGGAGGTCGAGGTCACCCTGCGCGGCCCCGGCGCCCTGCACGCCCGCCTGGCCGCCGCCGACCCGGCCGCGGCGCAGGCCATCCTGCCCAGCAACGGCCGCCGCATCGTGCGGGCTCTGGAGGTCATCGAGATCACCGGACGGCCGTTCACCGCCAACCTGCCCGGCCACGAGTCCGTCTACGACACGGTCCAGATCGGCGTGGACGTGGCCCGGCCCGAACTCGACGAGCGGATCGCGCTGCGCGTGGACCGTATGTGGGAGGCCGGGCTGGTGGACGAGGTCCGCACGCTGGAGGCCGCGGGCCTGCGGGGCGGAATCACCGCCTCCAGGGCGCTCGGCTACCAGCAGGTGCTGGCCGCGCTCGCCGGGGAGTGCACGGAGGAGGAGGCGCGCGCCGAAACGGTACGCGCCACCAAGCGGTTCGCCCGCCGGCAGGACTCGTGGTTCCGCCGCGACCCGAGGGTGCACTGGCTCAGCGGGGCCGCCGAGGACCGGGGGGAACTCGCCGGACTCGCGCAGTCGTTGGTCGAACGAGCGGTCACAGCCTGATCACGTGATGGCATCGGGACGCCCCGCACGCCCGTCCCGGGCCTGACGGCGTGCCATCATCAAACTTCCGCCGGTGCCGTCACCGGCGGTGAACGATGGCGTACGAAGTCCAAGTGGGGAGGGCGCGTGGCGATGGAGGCCGGCCCTCGTGACACCGGTCGGGACGACACCCGACGGGAAACGGACCCGATGCTTCACAGTGCCCTCGCCGACGGCGACGGCCTGCTCGACGGAGTCCCGGCGGACGCCGACGGGCTCGGACTGCCCGCGGATCCCGCGCGGCTGACCCCCGACGGCCCGGACGCGCCGGACTCCGCCGAGGCGGAGGCGGCTGCCGCCCCCGCGTTCGAGGTGGAACTGCGCCCGCAGCGGCGGCTCAGGCTGTGGCAGATCGCCCCCATCGTCATGCTGGCCGCGGCCGGCTCCCTGATGTTCGCCTTCCCGCTCGCCTTCGAGTTCGGCGACGGCGGAGCGGTCGTCGCCATGCTCGGGTTCCTCATCAGCTGCTGCGCGGGGGGCTGGGGCATGATGGCCGCGCGCCGCGTGGGCTACGCCCTGCCGGGGCTCCCGGCCCGCGGTTCGGGGCAGCGCCCCGACTGGCGCCTGGCCCTGCTGTACGCGCTGGTCGCGCTGGGTGTCGTAGCGCTCGCGGTGTACCGGGTGGCCCGGCTCCGGTAGCGGGGCGGCCCGGCTCCGCCGGGCACCGGCTCGGTACCATGGGCGGGTGACGCAGACCAGCCTCTCCTTCCTCAAGGGCCACGGCACCGAGAACGACTTCGTGATCGTCCCGGACCCGGACAACGCCGTCGAGCTGTCGGCCTCCGCCGTCGCGCGGCTGTGCGACCGGCGGGCCGGGATCGGCGCGGACGGCGTGCTGCACGTCGTGCGCTCCGCGGCGCACCCCGAGGCGGCGCACCTGGCCGACGAGGCCGAGTGGTTCATGGACTACCGCAACAGCGACGGCTCCATCGCCGAGATGTGCGGCAACGGCGTCCGCGTCTTCGCCCGCTACCTCCAGCACGCGGGGCACGTCGAGCCGGGTGACCTGGCCGTCGCCACCCGCGGCGGAGTCAAGCGGGTGCACCTCGACAAGACCGGTGACGTGACCGTCTCCATGGGCCGCGCCGAACTGCCCGAGGGCGAGGTCACGGTCTCCGTCGGGGCCCGTTCCTGGCCCGCGCGGAACGTCAACATGGGCAACCCGCACGCGGTGGCCTTCGTCGACAGCCTCGACGATGCCGGGAAGCTGCTGGACCCGCCCCCGTACAGCCCGGCGTCCGCCTACCCGACGGGCGTCAACGTCGAGTTCGTCGTCGACCGCGGCCCCCGGCACGTCGCCATGCGCGTCCACGAGCGCGGCTCCGGCGAGACCCGCTCCTGCGGCACCGGCGCCTGCGCGGTCGCCGTGGCCGCCATCCGCCGCGACGGCGCGGACCCGGCCGTCACCGGCGCGCCCGTCACGTACACCGTCGATCTGCCCGGCGGCACGCTGGTCATCACCGAGCACCCCGACGGGCGGATCGAGATGACGGGGCCCGCCGTGATCGTGGCCGAGGGCGAGTTCGATCCCGCCTGGCTCACCGAAACGGCTTTCGCCTGAACCTTCCCTCTAATGGGTGATCCGTTTCACGCTGAGCGAGAGGTGGACTGCGCCACGTGGTGGGGTCGGTAGCATCAGGCACCGGCCCTGCGGGCGCACCCCATGCCCACCACCGCCGGTCGAAGCCGTCGGAGGTGCCCATGAGTGCAGAGGCCACGAACCCCGAAGCACGTCCCGAAGCGCTCCCCGAACTTCGCAGACGCGGCCGGACCAGGCTTGACCTGCGACGACTCGGACGCGCTGCGCTGCTCGGCCCCACTCCGCGCGACCGGCTGCCGGACGCCATCGGCCATGTCGCCGAAGCGCACCGCGCCCATCACCCCGACGCGGACCTGTCGCTCCTGCGCCGCGCGTACCTGCTCGCCGAGACCTCGCACCGCGGCCAGATGCGCAAGAGCGGTGAGCCGTACATCACACATCCGCTCGCCGTCACGCTCATCCTGGCCGAACTGGGCGCCGAGACCACCACCCTGACGGCCTCGCTCCTCCACGACACCGTCGAGGACACCGACGTGACCCTCGATCAGGTCCGCGAGGAGTTCGGCGACGAGGTCTGCTTCATCGTCGACGGGGTCACCAAGGTCGAGAAGATCGACTACGGCGCCGCCGCCGAGCCCGAGACCTTCCGCAAGATGCTCGTCGCCACCGGCAACGACGTCCGCGTGATGTCCATCAAACTCGCCGACCGGCTGCACAACATGCGCACCCTCGGCGTGATGCGGCCCGAGAAACAGGCACGCATCGCCAAGGTCACCCGCGACGTCCTCATCCCGCTCGCCGAACGGCTCGGCGTACAGGCCCTGAAGACCGAGCTGGAGGACCTCGTCTTCGCGATCCTGCACCCCGAGGAGTACGAGCACACCCGCGCGCTCATCGCGGCCCACGCGGGCGAGCGCGACCCGCTGCCCGCCATCGCCGACTCGGTACGGGTCGTCCTGCGCGACGCGGGCATCGCCGCCGAGGTGGTGGTGCGGCCCCGGCACTTCGTCTCCGTGCACCGGATCTCCCTCAAGCGCGGGGAGCTGCGCGGCTCCGACTTCGGCCGCCTGCTGGTCCTCGTGGGGGAGAACGCGGACTGCTACGCCGTGCTGGGGGAGCTGCACACCTGCTTCACCCCGGTCATCTCCGAGTTCAAGGACTTCATCGCCACCCCGAAGTTCAACCTCTACCAGTCCCTGCACACCGCCTTCGCCACGGGCGAGGGAGACGTGACCCAGGTCGCCGAGGTCATCGTGCGGACCCGGCAGATGCACCGGGTCGCGGAGGCGGGCGTGGTGGCGCTGGGCAATCCGTACACGGCCCTGCCGTCCGCAGACCAGATCGCGGCGGCCGACTGCGAAGAGGAGCGGGTCGACCCGACCCGGCCCGGCTGGCTGTCGCGGCTGCTCGACTGGCAGCAGTCGGCGCCCGACCCCGACACCTTTTGGGACGTCCTGCGCTCGGAGCTGGCCCAAGACCGGGAGATCACCGTGTTCCGCGCCGACGGGGGGACCCTGGGCCTGCCGGCCGGCGCCAGCTGTATCGACGCCGCCTACGCGCAGTACGGCGAGGCGGCCCACGGCTGTATCGGCGCCCGGGTCAACGGGCGCCTGACCTCCCTGTCCTCCCGGCTCTCGGACGGGGACACCGTCCAGCTGCTGCTCGCGCACGACGCCTCCTCGGGGCCCGCCGCCGACTGGCTGGACCACGCCAAGACCCCGGCCGCCCGGATCGCCGTCAGCAGCTGGCTGGAGGCCCACCCCGACGGGGCCCGGCCCGCCGCCGCGGCGCCCAGGCCGCCACTGTCGGTGATCGGCCTGCGCGGGGGCGGGGGCAACGCCGTCGCCGACCTGCCGGACGCCACCGTGCGGCTCGCCGGATGCTGCACCCCGGTGCCACCGGACGCCGTCGAGGGGTTCGTCGTACGCGGCGGTGCCGTCACCGTGCACCGGGTCCACTGCGCGACGGTGGCCCAGATGCGGGCGGTGGGGCGGACCCCCGTCGCCGTGCACTGGCGGGCGACCGCGGACTGCCGGGTCACCCTGCTCGCCGAATCGTTCGGCCGCCCGCACCTGCTGGCCGATCTGACCGAGGCCATCGCCCGCGAGGGGGTCGAGGTGGTCTCCGCGACCGTGGAGCCGCCGGTCGAACAGCGGGTCCGGCACAGCTACACCCTGCAGCTGCCCGACGCGACGGGCCTCCCGGCGCTGATGCGGGCCATGCGGGACGTGCCCGGGGTCTACGACGTCAGCCGGGCGTAAGGGGGCCGACCCCTTTCGGGTGGAGCCGTCGCGCGCCGTTCGCGGGCGCGTGGCGGGCGCTGATAAGCGGTGGGGGATGCAGCTCACCTCCCCGCGCCTGCGCGCCGCCCTGCTGGCCGCGGCCTCCCTCACCCTCGTCGCCGCCGTCGTGCCCCCGCCCCAAGCGCTCGGCATCGGCGACCCGCTCTTCCCCGAGCTGGGGAACCCCGGGTACGACGTGCTCTCCTACGACCTCTCCTTCGCGTACAAGGACAACAGCAGCCCGCTCGACGCGGTCACCGTCATCGACGCGCGCAGCCTCGCGCGGCTCGAAACCGTCAACCTCGACTTCACCCACGGCAAAGTGGCCTCCGCCGAGGTCAACGGAGAGCCCGCCGGCTTCGCGAGCGTCGGCGAGGACCTCGTGCTGACCCCCGCCCGGCCCGTCGAGCCGGACCTGCCCCTCCACATCACCGTCCGGCACACGAGCGACCCGCGCGGCCGCGGCGACGGCGGCTGGGTGGTCACCGAGGACGGGCTGGCCATGGCGAACCAGGCCGACGCCGCGCACCGGGTCTTCCCGTGCAACGACCACCCCGCCGACAAGGCGTACTTCACCTTCCGGGTCAGCGCGCCGGCCGGGCTGACGGCCGTGGCCAACGGCGTGCCGGGCGCGCTGCCGGCCCGCCGGGCGGGCGCCGCGACCACGTGGACGTACCGGACGATGCACCCGATGGCCACCGAACTCGCCCAGGTCTCGATCGGCGACTCGACCGTGGTCCACCGCACCGGGCCGCACGGGCTGCCGCTGCGCGACGTGGTGCCCGCGGCGGACCGGGAACGCCTGGAGCCGTGGCTGAAGAAGACCGCCGGGCACGTCGAGTGGATGGAGGCACGGGTCGGCCGCTACCCCTTCGAGAACTACGGGGTGCTGATCGCGAAGGCCCGTACGGGCTTCGAGCTGGAGACGCAGACCCTGTCGCTGTTCGAGAGCGCACTGTTCGCGGGCGGCGGGGGCTACCCCGAGTGGTACGTCGAGTCCGTGATGGTCCACGAGCTGGCCCACCAGTGGTTCGGCGACAGCGTGAGCCCGCGCACCTGGTCCGACCTGTGGCTCAACGAGGGCCACGCCACCTGGTACGAAGCCCTGTACGCGGACGGCCTCGGGAAGTACTCCCTGGAGCGGCGGATGCGCGAGGCGTACCAGCGCTCCGACCAGTGGCGGGCGGCCGGCGGCCCCCCGGCCGCGCCCAAGCCGGCCGCCCCGGGCGAGAAGATCGGGCTGTTCCGGCCGGCGGTCTACGACGGCGCCGCGCTGATCCTGTACGCGCTGCGGCAGGAGATCGGGGTCAGGGCCTTCGACCGGGTGGAGCGGCGCTGGGTGGGGGAGCACCGGGACGGGGTGGCGGGTACGGAGGACTTCGTACGGCTGGCCTCGCAGGAGGCGGGCCGGGACCTGGCGGCGTTCCTGAAGCCGTGGCTGTACGGGAACAAGACGCCCGCGATGCCGGGGCACCCGGAGTGGAGCGCCCCGAAAAGCGTGTGACGCGTGCGGAACGGGCATGCCACCATCGACGAGGCCGTTCCGCGGGGTGCTCCGGGGGACTCCCCGGGGGAATCTCCGGGGAGTGTCACACGTTGGACGTGACAGTGTTATGTCACGCGCGGGAGTAGCTTTGGCCTTGGCTCCGCTTCGCCTGACGCGGACGCATTCGAAAACGACGTAAGGATCCAATGACCTCCTCTTCTTCCCCTTCCCAGGACGCGCGGGACGACGCACAGGGTGCGCCGGATCCGCAGAGCTTCACCGAGAGCCTTCGGGCCGACGCCCTGATGGAAGAGGACGTCGCCTGGAGCCACGAGATCGACGGAGAGCGGGACGGCGCCCAGTACGAGCGCTCCGAACGCGCGGCCCTGCGCCGCGTGGTCGGCCTCTCCACCGAGCTCGAAGACGTCACCGAGGTCGAATACCGCCAGCTCCGCCTGGAGCGGGTCGTCCTCGTCGGCGTATGGACCTCCGGCACGGTGCAGGACGCGGACAACTCCCTCGCGGAGCTGGCCGCCCTCGCCGAGACGGCGGGCGCGCTCGTACTCGACGGAGTGATCCAGCGCCGCGACAAGCCCGACCCGGCCACCTTCATCGGTTCCGGCAAGGCGCGCGAGCTGCGCGACATCGTGATGGAGAGCGGCGCCGACACCGTCGTCTGCGACGGTGAGCTCAGCCCCGGCCAGCTCATCGCCCTCGAAGACGTCGTCAAGGTGAAGGTGGTCGACCGGACCGCGCTCATCCTCGACATCTTCGCCCAGCACGCCAAGTCCCGGGAGGGCAAGGCGCAGGTCGCACTCGCGCAGATGCAGTACATGCTGCCGCGACTGCGCGGCTGGGGTGCCTCGCTGTCCCGGCAGATGGGCGGCGGCGGCGGTGGCGGCATGGCCACCCGCGGCCCCGGTGAGACCAAGATCGAGACTGACCGGCGCCGGATCCGCGAGAAGATGGCGAAGATGCGCCGGGAGATCGCGGAGATGAAGACCGGCCGCGACATCAAGCGGCAGGAACGGCGCCGCAACAAGGTGCCCTCGGTCGCCATCGCCGGATACACCAACGCCGGCAAGTCCTCGCTGCTCAACCGCCTCACGGGCGCGGGCGTGCTGGTGGAGAACTCCCTGTTCGCCACCCTCGACCCGACCGTGCGCCGGGCCGAGACCCCGTCCGGCCGGATCTACACCCTGGCCGACACGGTCGGCTTCGTCCGGCACCTGCCCCACCACCTCGTCGAGGCGTTCCGCTCCACGATGGAGGAGGTCGGCGACTCCGACCTCATCCTGCACATCGTGGACGGCTCGCACCCGGCCCCGGAGGAGCAGCTGGCGGCGGTCCGCGAGGTCATCCGCGAGGTCGGCGCCGTCAAGGTGCCCGAGATCGTGGTGATCAACAAGGCGGATGCCGCCGACCCGCTGGTGCTCCAGCGCCTGCTGCGGATCGAGAAGCGCTCGATCGCCGTCTCGGCCCGCACGGGTCAGGGCATCGAGGAGCTCCTCGCGCTCATCGACGCCGAACTGCCGCGGCCGGCGATCGAGATCGAGGCCGTCGTGCCCTACACGCGCGGCGGGCTGGTCGCCCGGGCACATGCCGAGGGCGAGGTGATCTCCGAGGAGCACACGGCGGAGGGCACCCTGCTCAAGGCGCGGGTGCACGCGGAACTGGCGGCGGAGTTCGCTCCGTACGTGCTCGCGAAGCACTGACACCGACGCGTACCGGATGAACGACCGAGGGCCCCCGCAGCAGCGGGGGCCCTCGGCCATGTGGTGTGCCGATGCGGTTACTTGAACTTGCCGCTCACGGCGTCGAAGACGCCCTTCGCCTCCGGACCCAGCCGGGGCCCGGCCAGCCAGCCCGCCTTGGCGGGGCCGATGGAGGTGTTCGACACCAGCGCGGGCTTGCCGTCGCTGCCCGCCGCGACCCAGCCGCCGCCCGAGGAACCGCCGGTCATCGTGCAGCCGATGCGGTACATCGTGGGGTCGGTCGCGTTCAGCGACAGCCGACCCGGCTTGTCGGCGCACTGGAAGGTCTTCTGACCGTCGAACGGAGCCGCCGCCGGGTAGCCGGTGGCCGTCATCTTCGCGATCTTGGGCGCGGCCGGAGCGTTGAACTCCACCGGGAGCGCCGTACCGACCGTCTCCTCCAGCGACTTGCCGCCACCCTTCTCCGGGGTCACGTGCAGCACCGCGAAGTCGTACGGGGCACCCGCGCCGCCGGTCGGACCGCCGGTCGCGATCCACTGGTCGGAGGTCTGCGCCCAGTCGCTCCACCACACGCCGTACGGGGCCACTTCCTCGCGGGGCGCACCCTTGAGCGCGGCCGCGGTCTTGCCGTTGTCGTTGTACGACGGGACGAAGGCGATGTTGCGGTACCAGCCGCCGGACTTGCCCGCGTGCACGCAGTGGCCGGCCGTCCAGACCATGTTGGACCTGCCGGGGTGGGCGGGGTCCTTGACCACGGTCGCCGAGCAGACCATCGATCCCTCGGGGCCGTCGAAGAAGACCTTGCCGGAGGCGGGGACGCTCTGGTGGTAGGGCGGGGCCGCGGCCTTGGCCGCCACCGGAGCCGGGGTCGGGTCGGTGACGCCCTGGTCCTTGCCCGCGTCCGGGTCGACGGCGGGAGGCTGCGGAGTCTTGGAGGCGTCACGCATCCGGTCCGGGTCCCAGAGGTCCTCGATGATCGGGTTGATGTAGTCGCCCGCCTCGCGGAGCCAGTCCTCCTTCTTCCAGTTCTTCCACTCACCTCCCTTCCACTTCTCCAGGTCGATGCCGTGCTCCTTGAGCTTGTCCTTGAGCCCGTCCGGGATCTTCACCCCGTCCAGGCTGGTGGGCAGGCTCGCCGCCACGGTCGGCTTGGCGTCGGTCTCACCGTCGCCGGGCCCGCACGCCGCGGCGGTCAGCGCGAGCGCGGCCGAGCACAGGATCGCGGTGACCGGTCGGATCGGTCGCATGTCGTGAATCCCCCTGGTGGTTCGGGATGGTGCCTGGATTGGCGGGCGCCTGGGTTGCAGCACCCCACTATGCCGCTGCCGTGGGGGACGGCACAGCCCGGGGCACCGGTTCCGCCGGTCCGGACAAGGATCTTGGGCCCACCCGTGATCCGTCGCCGCCACCGTCGTTGGTACGTACGGGGGATGGGGGAGCAGCGTGCATGTTCGAAGCGCACTCCGGAAGAGGAACCGTGCGGGAGGAGCGACACTCGTGCCTTTGACGGCTTGGACGGGCGAGCGGGCCACGGCCGGGGCGCAGGTCTCGGCGCAGGCGAACGGGGATCCGGATCCGGTGCAGTTCGCGGTGCCGGTGCCGGGTCCGGCTGCGGCCGCGGGGATCCTGCGGAGGCAGGCCCAACGGGAGTCCGCCGCACGGACGTACGCGCGCTCCCTGCCCATCGTTCCCGTGCGCGCACGGGGGTTGACCATCGAGGGTGCGGACGGGCGCCGCTACCTCGACTGCCTCTCCGGCGCAGGGACCCTCGCCCTCGGCCACAACCACCCGGTGGTGCTCGAAGCCATCCGCGGGGTCCTCGACTCGGGGGCTCCGCTGCACGTTCTGGACCTCGCGACCCCGGTCAAGGACGCCTTCACCACCGAGCTGTTCGCCAACCTGCCGGCGGAACTGGCAGCGGACGCCCGCATCCAGTTCTGCGGCCCGGCCGGGACGGACGCGGTGGAGGCCGCGCTCACCCTCGTCCGCAGCGCGACCGGCCGGTCGGGGATGCTCGCCTTCACGGGCGCCTACCACGGCATGACGGCCGGGGCGCTGTCCGTCTCCGGCGGGGCCGCGGACGTACGGGTGACCCGGCTGCCGTATCCGCAGGACCGCCACTGCCCGTTCGGAGTCGGCGGGGCCGAGGGGGCGGAACTGTCGGCCCGTTGGACGCGGAGCCTGCTGGACGACCCCAAGAGCGGGGTGCCCGCCCCCGCCGGGATGATCGTCGAACCCGTCCAGGGAGAGGGCGGGGTCCACCCGGCCCCCGACGCCTGGCTCCGCAGGATGCGGGAGATCACGGCGGAGCGCGGGATCCCGCTGATCGCCGACGAGGTCCAGACGGGGGTCGGACGCACCGGGGCCTTCTGGGGGGTCGACCACGCGGGGGTCGTCCCCGACGTGATGGTGCTCTCCAAGGCCATCGGCGGCAGTCTGCCGCTCGCGGTGATCGTGTACCGGGCGGAGCTCGACCAGTGGGCTCCCGGAGCCCACGCCGGCACCTTCCGCGGCAACCAGCTCGCCATGGCGGCGGGCACCGCGACGCTGGCCTACGTCCGGGAGAACGGCCTCGCGGAGCGTGCGCGGATCCTGGGCGCGCGCATGCTCACCGCGCTGCGCGGCCTGATCCCGGCCCACCCGTGCGTGGCGGACGTACGGGGCCGCGGGCTGATGCTCGGCGTCGAACTGGCCGACCCCGACACCGGGGAAGCCGCGTCCGACCTCGCGGCGGCCGTCCGCCAGGCCTGCTTGGACCGCGGCCTGATCGTCGAACTCGGCGGCCGCCACTCCAGCGTCGTCCGCCTCCTCCCCCCGCTCACCCTGACCGACGAACAGGCCGCGGCCGTCCTCGACCGCCTCGCCGACGCCATCTCCGCCGCCACCCGCCGCTAAGGACCCCGATGCCCGACCCCATCCACCCCTCAGCCCCCTTCCCGCCCCTCACCCCTCCGC